>DATJXB010000001.1:0-5998 GCA_035500755.1 Thermoanaerobaculia bacterium
CGGAGCTTCTAGCCCTTCCGCGTCAGGATCAGCTCCATCAGCACCTTCTCGTTGCCGCTGGCGTCGGCGTTGTACTGACGGTGCACGAGACGCTTGCCGCCGTCTTCGAGGAAGGAAACGGTCCGCGACGTGTGCTCCTGGCCATGGCTGCCGGCCAGCGAGACGCTGTAGAGAACGATCTGCTGGCCGTCGAAGGGGTCGCGGCTCTGACGGACCGAGAAGTGGGTCGAGCGCGAGTCGTACCAGAACGTCGTGAAGAGACCCGTGGCCGGGTCGAAACCGCTGATGCCGGTGCCGGTCGAGGTCTTGCCGTCCGGCGTGTGAAAGGTGAAATCGGACTCGAGGAAACGGCCGCCCTGCACCATCTTCTGGGTGGCCTCGCCGGTGGCACGGCTGGGCGATCCGCCGGAGGGCGGATAGAAGATCCTCTCGACGGTCCATTCGCCTTCGAACTTCTTCAGGAACTCCTGGCCGGCGCCGGGCCCGGAAGGCGGCTCGAAGCGCGCCTGGACGTCCTTGCCGGGAGTGGCGGGCGCCGCCGGAGCGGCCTGCTGCGCCCTCGAGATGAGGGGAAACGCCAGGGCGGCGGCCAGGACGGCGAGCATCCGGAGTGTGCGGACGGTTTTCATCGGTGTCCTCCGATCGCGAAGAATACCTGCAACGGCGGCCAGTCCCGCCGCGCAACTTCCAGGCCGGCCGCGTCGTATCCTGCACGGAGGCCCATCCATGAACGACTTCGCGCGCGACGTCCGCTTCGCGATTCGCTCGCTCCGCAAGAGCCCCGGGTTCGCGGCAGTGGCGCTGGCGACGCTCGCTCTCGGGATCGGCGCCAACGCGGCGATCTTCAGCGTCGTCGACGCCGTGCTCCTGCGGCCGCTCGCGTACGCGGACCCCGGCCGTCTCGTCGCGGTCTACCAGACGCTTCCGAGCCAGGGCGTCACGAGCAACGGCACGTCGTATCAGAACTACCTCGACTGGACGAAGGCGGGCTCGTTCGAGCGCCTCGGCGCCGTCCGGATGCACGACTACACGCTGACCGGCGTGGGGGAGCCTGCGCTGGTCGTCGCCGGAACGGTGACGGCGAACGTTTTCGGCCTGCTCGGCGCGCCGCCGCTTCTGGGCCGCGGCCTCGTCGAGGCGGACGATCCCGCCGAGGCGGCGCCGGTGGCCGTGCTGACGGAGAGGATCTGGCGCGAGCGCTTCGGCGGCGACCCGGGCGTCGTCGGAAAGACGGTCCGGCTGGACGAGCGTATCTTCACGGTCGTCGGGGTCATGCCGGCGCGGTTTCGCACGCCGCCCGACGTTCCGCCGGCCGATCTGTGGACGGCGCTCTCCCAGGACCCGGTCTTCGGCGACCTGCGGCAGAAGCGCGGCGGTCACTACCTGACGATCGTCGGTCGCCTGAAGGACGGCGCGTCGCTCGACCAGGCGCAGGCGGAGTTGAAGACGATCGCGGAGGTTCAGGCGCGCGAGTTCCCGAAGGAGAACGAGGGCTGGTCCGTGCGGCTCGTGCCGCTGTCGGAGAGCTTCGTCGCGGGCGTGCGGACCGCGCTGCTCGTCCTCCTCGGCGCGGTCGCCCTGGTGTTCCTGATCGCCTGCGCCAACGTCGCGAACCTGCTGCTGGCCCGGTCCGGAGCGCGGGCCCGCGAGGTCGCGATCCGGACGGCCCTCGGCGCGGGACGCGGCGCGCTCGTGCGGCAGTTCCTGGCCGAGAGCCTCGTCCTCGGGGTCGCCGGCGGGGCCCTCGGGCTGGCGCTCGCGGCCGCCACGATGAGGGCGCTGCGCGCGTGGATCCCGGCGAACCTTCCGCGCGTCGCCGACGTCGGCCTGGACGTCCGCGTGCTCGTCTTCGGCCTCGTCGTGTCGGTCGCGGCCGCCGTGATCTTCGGCCTCGCTCCGGCGCTCCATGCCGCGCGGCCGGACCTCTCGGCCGGCCTTCGCGAAGGCTCGGCGGGCGCCGGGGAAGGAGCGCCGCGGCGCCGGTTGCGCAACGTCCTCGTCGTCGCCGAGACGGCGCTCTCCTTCGTTCTCCTGGTCGGCGCCGGACTGCTCGCCCGGAGCTTCGTGAGGCTGCAGGAAGTGCCGCTCGGGTTCGACCCCTCGCGCGTTCTGACGGCCGGCATGTCTCTGCCGCGGACGCAGTACTCACGCCCGGAGCAGTGGCGGAGCTTCTACACGACGCTCGTCGACCGCCTCTCGCGCGAGCCGGGCGTCGAGCACGCCGCGGCGTCGCTGCCGCTGCCGCTCTACGGCGCCGGGCTGAATTTCGCGTTCAAGATCGACGGCCGGGAGCAAACGTCGGGCTCGGACCTGACGGCCAACTACACGGCGTCGACCCCGGAGTATTTCCGCGCGCTCGGTGTCACGCTGATGCGCGGCCGTCTCTTCACCGAGCAGGACACCGCCGATGCTCCGAAGGTGTGCGTCGTGTCGGCGGCGTTCGCGAAGCAGCACTTCCCGAGCGAGAACCCGCTGGGCAAGCGGTTGCTCTTCGGGTTCAAGGAGAGCGTGGCGCGCGAGATCGTCGGCGTCGTGGCCGACGTGAAGCGCGACGGCCAGGGCGCGCCGTCGAAGCCCGAGATGTACGTGCCGTTTGCCCAGGAGCCGTGGTGGGCGGCGTACCTGCTGGTGCGGACGGCGGGCGACCCGATGAGATTGTCGGCCGTGCTCCGAAATCACGTGCGGGCGCTCGACCCGGGCCTTCCGGTCGAGAGCGTCCAGCCGATGACCCGGATGGTCAGCGAGTCCGTCGCGCAGCCGCGGTTTCGCACGACGCTCCTCGCGCTCTTCGGCGCCGCCGCGCTGGTTCTGGCGGTCGTCGGGATCTACGGCGTGCTCTCGTACAGCGTCGGGCGGCGGACGCGTGAGGTCGGCATCCGCGTCGCTCTCGGGGCGAGCCGCGGGGACGTGCTGCGCCTGATTCTCTCCGAAGGGCTTCTTCTCACGGGCCTCGGGCTCGCCCTCGGCGCCCTCGGAGCGGCCGTGCTGACGCGCTTCCTGTCGACGCTGCTGTTCGAAATCGGTCGCTTCGACCCGCTGACGTACGCGGCGGTTGCCGCCGTGCTGGCGGTCTCGGGCCTCTTCGCCTGCTGGATCCCGGCGCGGCGCGCGATGCGTGTCGACCCCGTCGTCGCGTTGCGCGCCGAGTAGCCAGCCCAGAGTCGCTTGTCGAACCGAAAGCCGCGCTACTCTGTCCGGGTGCGACCCGACGAAGTGCGGGAGAGTCGCTGAGCGATGAGGACGTCGACGCTCTCGCTGCTGGAGTGTCCTTTCTGCGGCGGCGCATTGTCCGTTGCGCTGCGCGATCCGGCCGCCGGCGACGAGATCGAATCAGGGATCCTCCGGTGCGCCTGTGGCGAGATCCCTGTCGTGGGAGGGATTCCGATCTTTCGACGCGAAGGCCGCGTGGACGTCATGCAGCAGACGCGCGACGTTTCAATGAGCGTCGGTCCCACCGTCCGGCGCCTCCTGGATCTCGTCCGGACGGGCCGCGGAGACGAAGCGGTTCGACTTCTGCTCGTTCCGCCCGGGGATTTCCTGCGGCGGGCGCTTCTGGCGGTCGAGCTGCTTCCCTCCAGGCTGCAGCGCCGCACCCGATCCCTCGTGGAGACGGCATGGGCGCGCCGCGCCCGGCGGCACTCTCGCCTCTTTCTTTCGAGCGTGTCAGACGTGAAGGCGCGTCAGGTCCTGAAGGAGCTGTGCCGCTCTCTCAACCGGCCCGAGCACTTCAATCATTTCTTTCACCGGTTCTCCCAGCCGCGCCACCTCACCAGCCTCTCGCTGGCGATGCTCCTGACCGAGGGGCGCGGAGCGGGACTCGATCTCGCCTGCGGCTTCGGGCATACGCTGCACACACTGACGGAGGCCTCGCCGTCGCGCCCCTGGATCGGTCTCGATCGGAATTTCTTCGAGCTTTTCGTGGCCCGGCGGTGGGTCGCTCCGGGCGCGGATTACCTCTGCGCGGACGCCGACGGCCCGCTGCCGCTGGCCCGCAGCGTGATCGGCGGGGCGCTCTGCGCCGATGCCTTCCACTACTTCCTGCGCAAACGCCTCTGTGTCGACGAGCTCCGTCGGGTCGTGGCGCCCGACGGCCCGATTCTGCTGACCCGCGTCGGCAATCGCCTCGTCGAGCCTCGCGAGGGGTACGAGCTCGATCCCGGCGAGTACCGGGCGCTCTTTGCGGGGATCGAGACGCGCGTCCTCGGAGACGGGCAGCTGCTGGAGCGCTACCTCGGGCGCCTCGGGCCCGCGCTGGCCTCGGACAGGCCGGATTCCGAGCTCGCCGGCGAGAAGTGGCTCTCGCTCGTCGCCGACCGAGGCGGCACCGTTTTCAGAGAACACGGTGCGCTTCCGGCGTGGCCCCACGGCTTCGGGCGCCTTCGCATCAATCCGCTCTATGGTCGCGAAGGGAAATCCTCTGACGGACGGTGGACACTCCAAATGCCCTCGGCGTGGTTCGAGTTCGAGAACGGCGCCTGCCGCGCCTACATGCCCGAGAGTGTCGTCCTCGATGCACGAGTCCTCGACGACCTGGAGCGCGGAGTCCTATCGCCGGCGATCGAAGATCTTCTCCGGCGATGCGTCGTCCTCGGCCTCCCCAAGCGCTACGTCTAGTCGCCCACACTGATCAGTGACGTCGGTCACCCGAGGGGAGGGATTCGTCGCGAGTCGTGCCGCGCATCACACGGAAATTCCGCCCGCCCCTCTAAGATCCTGTGACCACACGACAAATTCGCCCGGGCCGGTTCGAGCGCCCGGTCGGCCCGTGAAAGGAAGACGACCCATTCGAGCGAAGCCGATGATCCCCGTGTGCCGGAAGGTCGCGATGCGAGTCGCGGCGGCGCTGGTCGTCCTTCTGGCCGCGTCGGCGGCGCAGGCGGCGACCTACACGCACGTGCCGACGACCTACGCGTGGGTCGATCCGTCGACGCAGACCGCGGTGACGTGGAGCAATCCGACGCTCTGCAACGGTTTTGGCGACACGGTCGGCGACGACGCGATCACCGCCCCGATCAACATCGGCTTCAGCTTCACCTACGGCGCCACCGCGTACACCCAGCTCCAGGTCATGACCAACGGGCGCCTCCAGTTCAACCAGACGTACTGCGGCGCGGGGACCCAGGACATCGGACCGCCGAGAACCTACACGCTGCCTTACAGCGACAACAACATCCCCCGCACCATGAAGGTGTACGGCGCCGATCTCGACGCGAGCCCGAGCGGATCGGGCGGCGGGCCGGGGTCGACGACCTGCACGGCGCCGTGCGGTGTCTTTTACACGGCGACTCCGCTCGGCGTTGCGCCGAATCGCCAGTTCGTCGTGACGTGGGTCGCCGTTCCGGACTGGGGTTCGACGGGGAGCTTCTACAACCTGCAGATCGTCCTCAACGAGGACGGCAGTTTCGTCTATCAGTTCGGGGCGAACAGCAACCTGGACGGCGGCCACGCGGACATCGGCTGGGAGCTGACCAACGGCGACTGGGACACCGTCACCTACACGGACATCGGATCGCTGGCCAGCACCGCGATCCTGTTCTTCGACCCCTTGATCGCCACGCCGACGCCGACGCCGACGCAAACGCCGACACCGACACCGCCGCCGCCCACGTTGACGCCGACCTTTACGGCGACGTTCACGCCGACAAACACTGCGACGAACACGCCGACGTGGACGCCGAGCAACACGCCGACCAACACTCCGACGAACACGCCGACGTGGACGCCGAGCAACACACCGACCAACACGCCGACGGCGACGCCGACGTGGACGCCCAGCAACACGCCGACGAACACGCCGACGAACACACCGACGTGGACGCCGAGCAACACGCCGACCAACACTTCGACGAACACACCGACCTGGACGCCCAGCAACACACCGACGAACACTGCGACGAACACACCGACCTGGACGCCGAGCAACACGCCGACGAACACTGCGACGAACACACCGACCTGGACGCCGAGCAACACGCCGACCAACACTCCGACGAACACG
>DATJXB010000002.1:0-9724 GCA_035500755.1 Thermoanaerobaculia bacterium
CGAGCTCGAAGGCGAGATCGTGGGCGGAGCGCAGCCGCCGCTCGGGGTTCTTCTCGAGGCAGTGCCGAAGGATCCGGTCGAGCCCGGGCGAGATCGCCTGGCCCGTCACCGAGAGATCCGGCGGGTCCTCCTTGAGAATCGACGCCATCGTCTCGCCGGCGGAGTCGCCGTGGAAGGCGCGCTTGCCCGAGAGCATCTCGTAGAAGATCGCGCCGAAGGCGAAGAGGTCGGAGCGCGCGTCCGCCGGCTTGCCCTTGACCTGCTCGGGCGACATGTAGCCGAGCGTGCCCATGACGACCCCGGGCTCGGTCGCGGTCGGGAGATTGGTCTGGGGCCCGGACGTCTCGACCTGCGTGAGCTTGGCCAGGCCGAAGTCGAGGATCTTCACGCGGCCCGAGTTCGTGACGAACAGGTTCTCGGGCTTCAGGTCCCGGTGCACGATGCCCTTGTCGTGCGCCGCGGCGAGGCCGTGCGCGATCTGGAGGGCGTAATCGAGGACCCGGCGCTGGGCCATCTTGCCGCTCGCCAGCATCGAGCGCAGCGTCTCGCCTTCGAGGAGCTCCTGGACGACGTAGGGCGCGCCGTCGGCGCTGCCGATGTCGTAGACGGCGGTGATGTTCGGGTGGTTCAGGACGCCGGCGGCCTTGGCCTCCTGCTCGAAACGGCGGAGGCGATCGGCGTCCGTCGAGAAGGTCGCGGGCAGGACCTTGATCGCGACCTCGCGGCCGAGGCGCGGATCGCGCGCTTTGTAGACCTCTCCCATTCCTCCGGCCCCGATCTGGCCGAGGATCTCGTAGGGTCCGAGCTTGGAGCCTGCGGAAAGCGTCACGGCACCGTCTTGCGTTTGGCTAAAGCTACTTGATCCCGTCGGCGACGAACAGCTGGGAGAAGGTCTGATCGTACGCGTAGGCGTAGGTTTCGCCGTCCGGCGCCAGGGCCACGTGTCCGATGACGTTGAGGCCGGAGCGATCGGCGGGCATGACCTCCTTCCAGGACTCCCGCCGGCCGGTCGCCGGGTCGATGCGAGAGATCCTCAACGGAGGCTCCGAGGCTTGGTTTTCCCGAACGTACAGCCATCTCCCGTCGGCGCTCCACACCAGCGGAAATTCGCCGTCCCGGGCCGCCGACAAGGGCCGCGGCGCGCCGCCGTCGACCGGATAGAGCCGGATCCGGTGCTCGGGACCGACGGCGGCCACCGTCTTTTCGTCGGGGGCTGCAGCGATTCCGTTCGTCGTGCTGGCATCGACGCTCTCGTCCGAGATCTGGCGCGGCTCGCCTTCGGCCACGTCCTGGACGTACAGCCGTCTCGGCTGCCCCGGCTTGCTCCCGGCGATCACGATTCTCCTGTCGTCCAGCCAGACGACGTGCTCCGCCCGAACGTCGCCCTGGGGAAGAGCCCGGCGCTCCCCCGGGCCCGTCGGGACGAGGGCCAGCGGATACGTGCCGCCGATGTGCTGCGTGACCACCCGGTCTCCCCGGGGCGAGAGGGCCATGGCGCTCCCCTCACCGAGATGGACCACCGGAGACCCATCCATGCCGCGAAGACATGTCTCGTAGGTCTTCAAGGAAGTGCTTTCCTCCTCGAAGACGAGCGTCTTCCCGTCGCGGGAGAACTTCGGGGCGACGGAGACGTCGAGCCAGGAAAAATCGCGTTCGTGCGGCTCTCCGGCCTGCCTTCCCGCGAGGATGATTCTGACGCTGTCGGCCGAGATCAGCAGTCTTCCGGACCGGGCGCCGTCGAAAATCGTCATCGACTGAGGGGTTCGCATGAGAACCCGTTCCCGTCCCGATCGGGACACGGCGTACAGTCCCCATCCTCCAGCTTCCGGGACCGCCGAGAACAAGATTTCGTCTCCGGACGCCGACCACGACAGCCCGCCGACCGCCGGCCATTCGTGGGTCAGGGTCCGCTTCTTTCCCGCTCGAGTCACGAGGGCGATCGAGCCTCGACTGTCGTCTGATGTCGGATGGTCGATGAACGCGATCTCGTCGCCGCGCGGCGAGAACCGAGGGGAGCTCGCGTATCCCGCAGCCTCGTAGAGCACCTTTCCCAGCGGAAGCTCGAGACGGCCGTGGCCCTCGGCGTCCCGGGCCACGACGAAGCTTTGCCCGTCGGGCGACCAGTCGGCCTCCTGGACGTTGTCCGCGATCGATCGGGCGGCGCCTCCGGTGATCGCCGCGACCGCGAGCGTCCCGCTGCAAACGCCGGAGTGCGTCGGACGGCAGTCGAGGTCGATCGCCATCTCCCCGGACTTCGAGATGGAGAGGATCTGGGCGCTGGGCAGCGGGATGGGGACCTCGTCGGCGCTGTCCGCCCGCTTCATGAACAGGCGAAAGGGCTCACCGTTCCAAGCCGCCGAGTAGACGACGGTCGAGCCGTCGGGAGCGAATCGCGCCGTTGAAATCGTGCCCCGCCGGTACGTCACGGTCGTAAAAGCGGGCGGGGAGTTCTGCGCCAGTCGTCGGCCGGCCAACGTTCCGGCGGCCGCCGCGAGCGCGACGGCGGCCGCGAGGCCGAGGAGGAGCCGGGTTCGGGGTCGACGACGCGGCGTGTCGACACCCATGCCCGAGTTCGAGATCTCGGAAAGATGATCCCGAACCGAGGCCAGATCCCGCGCGAGGTCCTCGGTCGAGGCGTACCGCTGCCGCGGCTCCTTCGACAGGCACCGCTCGACGATCCATCGCGCGGGCGGCGGCGCCGAGGGAGCCGCGGCGGACATCGATTCGGGGTCCTCCCGGATGATCGCCGAGAGCGTTTCCGGCGTGCTCGCCCGGGTGAACGCGCGCTTTCCCGTGGCCATCTCGTAGACGATCGAACCCAGAGAGAACTGGTCCGACCGGTAGTCGAGCGGCCTGCCGAGCGCCTGTTCGGGCGACATGTATCCCGCCGTCCCCATCACGATCCCGGGCTCCGTCGCTCCGGACACCGTGGGCGCCTCGGTCGCTCCGCTCGGGTCCTCCGGCTGCGTCAGCTTCGCGAGCCCGAAGTCGAGGATCTTGACGAGACCGTCGTCCGTGACCATCAGGTTCTCGGGCTTCAGGTCCCGGTGCACGATGCCGGCCGCATGCGCCTTCGCGAGGCCCTCCGCGGTCTGCGCGGCGATCGAAAGCCACTGCCGGATCGGGCGCGCTCCCTCCGCCAGGAGCTCGCGCAGCGTCCGGCCCGACACGAGCTCCATCACGATCGCGATGCCGCCGTCGGCCTCGATCACGTCGTGAATCGTGACGATGTGCGGATGCGTCAGCGCGGAGGCGGCGCGGGCCTCCTTCTCGAAGCGCTTCATGCGCTCGGGATCCCGCGAAAGCGCGGCGGGCAGGAGCTTGATCGCGACCTCGCGGCCGAGGCGCGGATCGCGCGCCCGGTAGACCTCGCCCATGCCGCCCGCACCCAGTGGGGACAGGATCTCGTAGGGGCCGAGTTTGGAGCCCGCCGGGAGAGTCACTGGAAGCGGATTTTATGTGGTTATTTCGCGGACGGCCGGACGGCCTGCTCGATCTCCTCGGCGGAATAGGGAAGCCCCGGCGTGAGGATCTCGTGTCCCGCCGGCGTCACGAGCAACATGTCTTCCAGGTAAAAGCCCTGGCCGTCGACCGAGAAGATGGGCTCGAAATCGAGGGTCATCCCGGTCCGGAAAACCTCGGGCATTCCCTCGGCGGAGTCGAGGCCGACGCCGTGAATCTCCCACCACTCGAGGCCGTCCTTGCCGAGCAGGGTTTCCGCGGCCTTCCGGCCGAGCGGCGTCGACAGGGATGGCTGCCGGCGCCGGACCTCGGCGAGGCTCGCCGCGAAGACGTCGTCTCGTTTCGCGCCGTCGCGGAGGACGGCGAGCCCGGCTTTGTACGCGGCGACGAGGAGCTCCCAGGTCTCGCGCTGGCCGGCGTCGAAGCGGCCGGACACGGGCGCCGTGCGGCCGACGTCTCCCTTGTAGTGGTCGACGTCGCAGCCCACGTCCACGCGCGCGACCGAGCCCGCCGCCATCGGCCGATTCAGGTGCCGGTAATCGCCGAGCGACTCGAAGGGCGCGGGAAACGCGCTCGCATCGCCCGTCATCACCCAGGGCCAGAAGGACGGCCCCTCGGCGCCCGCCGAGATGCAGGCCGACACGACGCGCGCTTCGGCCTCGCGCTGCGAGCGGCCCGGGGCGAGCGCGCCGAGTCCGGCGCGCAGGGCGGCGGCGCTCGCTTTGCCGACGCCGCGCAGCACCTCGACCTCGGCGGGGCTCTTGACGAGGCGCATCCCGGTCAGCAGCGGCGCCGCGTTGCGGAGCCGGGCGGCGGGCCAGACCTCGCCGAGGGCGTGGGTCCACGCCGTGCCCGGGTCGTCGAGGGCGGCGGCGAACGGCGCCGGATGCTCGCCGCCGGCCGCGCGCGCGTACAGAAACAGCGGCGGGGTCGCCTCTTCGCGGCGCACGAGGAAGGTCGAGAGCTCGCCGCGGTCGACGACGTGGTCGAGGCCGAGCCGCCGCGCGCTCGCCTCGCCGGTCTCGACGCGCAGATTCTTGAGGAGTCCCGCCACGCCGGGCAGCGTGGCCGGCACGAAGAGCCAGGTCTCCTTTGCGGCGCCGTCGATGGCGAGGACGGCTCCGGCCGCGCTCGAGAGGCCCGTCAGGTAGAAGAAGTCGGGGTCCTGCTGGAATCCGGCGAGGTAGTCCTGGTCCGAATGGAAAACGAACGCGCGCGAGCGCACGAGCAGGATCCCGTCCGGAATCCGGCGCATCGCCTCCGCGCGCCGCGCGGCGAACTCGGAGACGGGAAGCTCGGCGCCGAGGGCGAGCGAGGCGCTGAGGAGCAGGCCGACGGCGAGAGCGCGGGGGGAGCGTCCTATTTGTCGATCCCCACTTCCCGGAACAGGAACGCGTAGTCGAAGGCCGTTTCCTTGAGACGGTCGTAGCGTCCGGAAGAGCCGCCGTGTCCGCCCGCCATGTTGATCTTGAAGATCAGCGGATTCTGGTCGGTCTTCAGCGTGCGCAGCTTCGCGACGTATTTGGCCGGCTCCCAGTACATGACCTGGCTGTCGTCGAAGGAGGTCTTGACCAGCATCGCCGGATACGCCTTGGCCGCGAGGTTGTCGTAAGGACTGTACGACTTCATGTACTCGTACTGCTCCTTGATCTTCGGGTTGCCCCACTCTTCGAATTCGCCCACGGTCAGCGGCAGCGACTCGTCGAGCATCGAGTTGATGACGTCGACGAAGGGCACGCGCGCGATGACGGCGTGAAAAAGGTCCGGGCGCATGTTGGTCACGGCGCCCATGAGCAGGCCCCCCGCCGAGCCGCCCTCGATGACGAGCCGATCCGAGGAGGTGTACTTGTCGGCGACGAGGGCCTCGGCCACCGCGATGAAATCGGTGAACGTGTTCTTCTTCTGGAGCATGCGCCCCTGGTCGTGCCACTTCTTGCCGAGGTCGCCGCCGCCCCGAATGTGACCGACGGCGTAGACGACGCCGCGATCGAGCAGGCTCACGCGGTTCGAGCTGAACTCCGCGTCCGAGGGCGCTCCGTACGAGCCGTAAGCGGTCAGGAGCATGGGCGCCTTGCCGTTCGCCACGAAGCCCCTCTTGTAGACCACGGAGATCGGCACGCGCGTGCCGTCGGTCGCGGTCGCGTAGCGGCGCTCCGACGTGTACTGCTCGGGGTCGTAGCCTCCGAGCACCTCCTGCCGTTTGAGGAGCGTGCGTTTCTTCGTCGCCATGTCGAAGTCGTAGATCGACGGCGGCGTCGTGTAGGACTCGTAGTCGAAGCGCAGGGTCGAGGCGTCGAAGACGCGGTTTGGCCCGGGTCCGACGAAGTAGATCGCCTCGGGAACTTCCATCCGGTAGCCGTTCTGGAGCGCGGCGTCCGAGACCTGGACGCGGGGCAAGCCGTCCTGGCGCTCCCAGAGCACCGTCCATCGGGCGAAGAGGTCGAAGTCCTCGAGCATCACGTCGTCCCGGTGCGGAACGATTTCCTTCCAGTTCTCGCGCCGCGGATCCGAAACCGGCGCCGACACGAGGCGGAAGTTGCGGCCCCGGTCGTTCGTCCGGATGTAGAACAGGTCGCCGCGGTGGTCCACCGAGTACTCGTGCTCGGGCTCGCGGGCGGCGACGACCTTGAGGGCGCCGGTCGGCGTCGCGGCCGCGAGGTAGCGCCACTCCGAGGTGGTGTGGCTGTCCACGGGGAAGAAAAGGTACGCCCCGCTGCGCGTCCGGAAGGCGCCCACGCGGAAGCGCTCATCCTTCTCTTCGTAGACGAGCGCGTCTTTGGCCGCGTCCTCGCCGACGACGTGGCGCCAGAGGCGGTACGGCCGCTTGGCCATGTCGGTCGTCGTGTAGAAAAGCGTCTTGTTGTCCGCGGCCCAGGCGACCGACGAGGCGCGGGGCACGCTCTCGGACAGCGTCTTCCCGGTTCGGAGGTCCTTGACGTGGAGCGTGTAGTCCCGGAACCCGGTGTTGTCCGTCGTGTACGCCAGGATGTTGCCGTCGTCGCTGACGGTGCGCGCCCGGACGTTCATGAAGCGCTCGCCCTGGGCGAGGGCGTTGACGTCGAGGTAGACCTCTTCGGCCGCCTCGAGCGAGCCTTTCTTGCGGCAGTAGATCGGATACTGCTTTCCTTTTTCGGTCCGCGAGTAGTAGTACCAGCCGCCCTCGCGGTACGGGACCGAGAGGTCGGTCTCCTTGATGCGGGCGAGCATCTCGTCGTAGAGCGCCTTCTGGAAGGGCTCTGTCGGCTTCATGAAGGCTTCGGTGTGGGCGTTCTCCGCTTCGAGGAACGCGCGCACCTTCGGGTTGTCCTTCTCCCGCAGCCAGAAGTAGTCGTCCTGAAGCGTGTCGCCGTGGATCGTCAGCATGTGGGGCACCTTCGGAGCCGCCGGAGTCGGCGCGTCGCCGGGAAGTGCGAGGACCGGCGAGGCGGCCGCGAGCAGGGCAGCCAGCGTCAGAGTATGGCGGTTTCGCATGAAGTTCACGGTTTCGGCGCCGTGCCCGCCGGGGGAGCGGCGGCGGCCTTGGCGAAATCGCCCGCCTTCACGATCGTCATCTTCGAGAGGTCGAGGTGCTTGCGCATCGCGGCGAGGATCTGCTCGCCGGTCAGCGCCTCGACCTTCTTCTCGAACGCGGCGTCCCAGGCGAGCGTGCGCTTGATGTAGAGGTCGGTCGCGAGCGTCCGCGCGAGCGCCGGGTCCTGTGCGCGGCCGACCTGGCGCGACTGCAGCCAGCCGGACTTGGCTTCGGCGATCTCCTTGGCCTCGAAGCCGTCCTTGAGCGCGCGGGCGACTTCTTCCTGGAAGGCCGCCTCGAGCTTCGCCTCGTTCTGCGGCGCGTAGATCGCGGAAGCCGTGAAGGAGCCCACCGGGTCGAGCGGCGAGGCCTGGATCCGCGAGCCGACGCCGTAGGAGAGGCCGTCCTTCTGCCGGATGCGGACGGCCAGGCGCGAGTTCAGGAACCCGCCGCCGAGCATGTAGTTGCCGAGAACGAGCGCGGGATAGTCCGGGTCGTCGTCCTTGATCGGCAGATTTTGTCCGGCGATGAAGAACGCGTTGGCCTTGTCGGGCGTCTCGAGCGATTGGTTTTCCGGGGTCACGGCCGTGTAGACCTGAGGCACGCGCTCGAAGCGCGCCGGGCTCTTCCAGCCGCCGAAGAGTTCGGCCGCGAGCTTGCCGACGGCGGCCTCGTCGAAGTCGCCGACGATGGCGAGCTCGCCGTTCGAGGCCCCGTAGAAGTCGGCGTAGAACTTCTTCGCCTGGTCGAGGGTCACGCCTTTGTAGGCCGCGAGCGACTCGTCGAAGGTCTCGACGTAACGCGGGTCGCCTTTGGGGTACGGATTCACGTGGCGTTCGTAGACGTTCTGCGCGAGGTCGTTCGGCTCGCTCTTCTGCTGCTCGATCGCCGCCAGGTTTTCCTGCTGGAGCTCTTCGAACTCCTTCTGCGGGAAGGAAGGCTCGCGGAGCATCTCGGCCACGAGCTTCAGGACTTCGGGGAAGTTGTCGTGGATCGTCTCGATCGAGACGTTGGCCTGCGTGGCGCGGCCGCCGATCGCGACGCGCGCCTTCAGGCGATCGAGCTCGTCCTTGATCTGCTGTCGGGTGTGCTTCGTCGTGCCGCGCATGAGCATGTCGGCCGCGATGTCGGCCGGCGTGGACTTGTCGACGAGCGACTTCTCGTCGCCGAAGCGCAGGGTCAACGTCGCGACGACCGTGCCGCCCCGCGTCTTCTTCGAGAGCAGCGCCATCTTCAGGCCGCCCGGCAGCTCCGAGCGCTTCGTGCGCGACTCGATGTTGGCGGGCGAGGGGTCGAAGGCTTCGCCGGCGGAGATTGCCGCGTCGCCCTTATAGCCCTTCACCGCCGCGGCGGCCGCGACGGGCGGCGGCACTTCGGCGCGATCGGGCCTGGCCGTCGGCAGGAAGACGCCGAGCGTGCGGTTGGACGGCTTCAAGTACGCGGCGGCGACCTTCTGGACGTCCTCGAGCGTGGCGCTCCGGACCCTGTCGCGGGTCAGGAAGAAGAGGCGCCAGTCGCCCTGCCCGATGTACTCCGACAGGTTCAGGCCGACGCGGTCGGCGTTGTTCAGCATCAAGTCCACGTTCTTCAGGATCGTCGCGCGGGCGCGCTCGACTTCTTCCCGGGTAATCGGGGTCGCGCCGGCGGCGGCGTCGAGCGTCTGGACGAAGGCTTTCTTCGCGTCCTCGACGTTCTGGTCCTGGCGCACCTCGGCGTTGAACATGAGAAAGCCCGGGTCGTGCAGCTCCATGAAGTAGCCGCCGACCGTCGTCGCCTTCTTCGTCTCGACGAGCGCCTTGTAGAGGCGTCCCGACGGCGTGTCCGTCAGGATCTGCTCGAGCAGGTTGACCGCGCCGGCCGACGGGTCGGTGCCGGACGGCACATGGTAGGCGGCCGCGAGGGCCTGGACGTCGCCGACGCGCTGCAGCGTCACCATCCGCTCGCCGTCCTGCGTCGGGTCGAGCGTGTAGAAGGCCGGCAGAGGACGCGTCGGCTTCGGAATCTTCCCGAAGACCTGGTTGACGAGGTCGAGCGTCTTCGCCTCGTCGAATTTTCCGGCGACGAGAAGGACGGCGTTGTCCGGCTGGTAGAACGTTCGGTAGAAGTTCTGCAGGCGGGCGATCGGCACGTTCTCGAGGTCCGACTTCGCGCCGATGGTGGACTTGCCGTAGTTGTGCCAGAGGTACGCGGTCGAGAGGACGCGCTCTTCCAGGATCGAGGCCGGGTCGTTCTCGCCGAGCTCGAACTCGTTGCGCACGACCGTCATCTCGCTGTCGAGGTCCTTCTTGGCGATGTAGGAGTTGATCATCCGGTCGGCCTCGAGATCGAGGGCCCACTTCAGGTTCTCGTCGGTCGCCTGGAAGGTCTCGAAGTAGTTGGTGCGGTCGAACCACGTGGAGCCGTTCGGCCGCGCGCCGTGCGCGGTCAGCTCCTGGGGGATGTTCGGATGCCTGGGCGTTCCCTTGAAGAGGAGGTGCTCGAGCAGGTGCGCCATGCCGGTCTCGCCGTAGTTCTCCTGGCGCGAGCCGACCTGGTACGTGATGTTGACCGTGATGGTCGGCTTGGTGGGGTCGGGGAAGAGAAGGACGCGCAGGCCGTTGGAGAGCCGGTACTCGGTGATACCTTCCACGGAGGTGACCTTCTCGGGCCTGCCGGGGGTCGCCGCGGGAGCCTTCGCCGTGGCGGTGGCCGGCTTCGCGGCGGGCTTCGACGTTGTCTTCGCCGCGGTCTGGGCCGGCGCCGCGGTCGCGA
>DATJXB010000003.1:0-9257 GCA_035500755.1 Thermoanaerobaculia bacterium
CCATGTAGACCCCGGCGATCTCGTCGGGCGTGGCGTCGGGCGGGAGGTTCACCGTCTTCGAGATCGCGCCGGAGAGGAACGGCTGGACGGCCGACATCATCCGGA
Source organism: Thermoanaerobaculia bacterium (assembly GCA_035500755.1). Lineage (GTDB taxonomy): Bacteria > Acidobacteriota > Thermoanaerobaculia > UBA5066 > Gp7-AA6 > DAHUXD01. The sequence continues at coordinate 106 of DATJXB010000003.1, forward strand.
CGTGGCCCGAGTAGTGGATCGAGCGCGAGCCGTTCAACGCGCGGAACGCGCAGTCGAACACGGGCAGGTGCTCGGGCTTGAACGACGGCGCGCCCTCGATCGTGCCCTTCTCGTCGACGAAGTCGACGATCTCGACGATCTCGTCGGCCGAGTAGCCGAGGCGCTTCAGCGCCAGCGGCACCGTCTGGTTGACGATCTTGATCGTGCCGCCGCCGACGAGCTTCTTGTACTTGACGAGCGCGAGGTCGGGCTCGACTCCGGTCGTGTCGCAGTCCATCATGAAGCCGATCGTGCCGGTCGGCGCGAGCACCGTGACCTGGCCGTTCTTGTAGCCGTACTCCTTGCCCGACTCGAGCGCCGCGTCCCACACCGCCATCTGCGCCTTGTGGAGCTCGGCCGGAACGCCCTTCGTCGGGACCTCGCGCGCCGCGTCGCGGTGCATGCCGATGACCTCGAGGAACGCGTCGCGGTTGGGCGCGTAGCCCGCGAAGGGCTCGAGCTCGGCCGCGATCTTGGAGGACTGGAGATATCCCTCGCCGCACATGAGCGACGTGATGGCGCCGGCGTACGCGCGGCCCTCGTCGGAGTCGTACGGGAGGCCCGCCGCCATCAGCAGCGCGCCCAGGTTCGCGTAGCCGAGGCCGAGCGGCCGGAACTTGTGCGAGTTCTCCTCGATCGCCGGCGTCGGGTACGAGCAGTTCGGCACCAGCATCTCTTGAGCGGAAATCACCACGTCACAGGCATGCCGGAACGACGCGACGTCAAAGGAGCCGTCCTCCGGGTTGAAGAACTTCATGAGGTTCAGCGACGCCAGGTTGCACGCCGAGTCGTCGACGAACATGTACTCGGAGCACGGGTTCGACGCGTTGATGCGGTGCGTCGCCTTGACCGGGTTCCAGCGGTTGATCGTCGAGTCGTACTGCATGCCCGGATCGCCGCAGATCCAGGCCGCGTCGGCGATCTTCGCCATGAGGTCGCGCGCGCGGTACGTCTTGAAGGGCTGGCCGGAGAGGACCTCCTTCGTCTGCCACTCGCCGTCCTTCTCGACGGCCTCCATGAACTCGTCGGTCACGCGCACGGAGTGGTTGGCGTTCTGGTAGAAGATCGAGGCGTACGCCTCGCCGTTGAACGAGCCGTCGTAGCCGGCGTCGATCAGCGCCCACGCCTTCTTCTCCTCGTTCGCCTTCGAGAGGATGAACTCCTCGACGTCGGGATGGTCGATGTTCAGGATGACCATCTTCGCGGCGCGGCGGGTCTTGCCGCCGGACTTGATCGCGCCGGCGAAGGAGTCGAAGCCCTTCATGAAGGAGAGCGGGCCGGAAGCCGTGCCGCCGGCGGACAGTCCCTCATGAGAGCCCCGGATCGCCGAGAGGTTCGATCCGGTGCCCGAGCCGTACTTGAAGAGCATGCCTTCGGTCTTGGCGAGGCCGAGGATGGAGGACATCGAATCGCCGCACGAGTTGATGAAGCAGGCCGAGCCCTGGGGGCGGGGCTCGATGCCGACGTTGAACCAGACGGGCGAGTTGAAGGAGGCGACCTGGTTGACGAGGATCGCCGCGAGCTCGTCGTGGAACGCGTCGCGGTCGGCGGCGGTCTTGAAGTAGCCGCCCTTCTCGCCGTAGCCGGTGATGGTGCCGGCCACGCGCTCGACGAGCTGGCGGACGGAGGTCTCGCGGTCGGGTGTGCCCATGCGCCCGTGGAAATACTTCTGGACGACGATGTTCGTCGCGGTCTGCGACCACGACTTCGGCACCTCGACGTTCTTCTGTTCGAAGATCGTCTCGCCCTTCTCCGACGTGATCGCGGCGGTGCGCAGCTCCCACTCGATCGCGTCGTACGGCGACACCGACGGGTCGGAGAAGACCCGCGTGAAGGTCAGGCCGCGCAGACTCCGTGTGGAGGGCGGGGCCTTACGGACCGCCTCTTCGTCGCTTTCCCGGACTTCCCGAACCTCGCGAAAACCCTTTTCCATCGTCCTCCCCCTCCTCCTTCCACCCCTCGAAACCCACCGCCGAATCCCCGCTGAAGCGAATGCTCCCGCCGCCGTCCTCAGAGCCGTCACCTGTCTGGGCGATTCGGAAGTAACCCCAGCGTTGCTTTTCAGCGTAAGACCGGCTGGTAGACGAGTCAAGTAAAAACCCAAGATGTTGTGGTGGCCGCCTCGGGAGGCGCACGGAATAGTGGCACGGTCGTTGCGGTTATGGGGATCGTGAAACGCAAGAACGGCAGCCTGCATCAGGCCGACATGCTCGAAGAAACGGAAAACCCCGTGAAACCGCGGGTTTCCTTCAGGTCGGTGTTTCCGGTCGGCGGGGACCGCCTCGCGATCGGAAGCTTCAGCCGTCCGCTGCTCGACGAGGAATGCCGGCGGCTGATGAGCGCCTGGGAGCGCTCGAGGCTGCCGGGTGTGGAGGACTTCGAGGTGACGGCGAAGCAGGTCTCGTTCGTCGCCGCGGAGCCGAAGGTCGACGCGACGTGGCGGTCGATCGACCGGCTGCTGGCCGACGGGAATCTGGCGAAGGCGTCGTAGGGGCGCGCCGCAGAGCCGGAAGGATCCCCCCTCACCCCACCCTCTCCCCCCTTCGGGGGGCGAGGGAGATCTGAAAGCGACACTTCGCGGGGCGAGGGAGATCTGAAAGCGACGGCTACCCAAACAAGAACCCTCTCCCCCCTTCGCGGGGCGAGGGAGATCTGGAAGCGACAGCTACCCAAACAGAAACCCTCTCCACCCGCTTGCGGGGGGAGAGGGCAGGGTGAGGGGGGTCTCCCCCGTCCTAATTCGGAAAGGACAGCCCCAGCGCCTTCGAGAGGAACACCGCCATCTGTCCGCGCGTGACGAAATTGTCCGGACAGTAGTTCCCGCTCCCGCAGCCGCCCGTGATCCCCGACGCGGCCAGCGCCTCGATGAACTGGAAGAACGGGTGATTCGTCGGCACGTCGAGGAACGTCGGCGAGCCAGGCGCCGCGCTGACCTGCAGCTTGTAGTCGAGACGGATGCCCTGGATCGCGTGGCCGGGGCTCAGAAGCGCCAGGATCACGTACGCCTTCGCGTTGTCGACCGTGAAGGGCGGATCGGCGATGAAGGTGACGACGTTCGAGCCGCCGTTGAAAGTCGGCGGCGTGAGGTTCATGACGCCGTCGCCGAGCTGGCCCGGCGGCGTGGCGTACATCCCGATCGAGGGCTCGGTGTCGACGTTGTCGACGTAGAACAGCGTCGCCGAAACCACGAGCGCTCCCGCGGGCAGGTGCACCGGAAACGCGATGTCCGTGCCCGGCGCGCCGATCGGGCGCACGTCGTCGCAGTCGATCGCGCTGAACGTGAGCGTGTCGTCGCGGGAGCTCGCGTCGCAGGGCCCGAGCATGTAGGACGACGTTCCGGACGTTCCCCAGTCGGGACCGGCGATGACCGGAGCCGGCATCCGGGCCGCCCGTTCCGGCGTCAGACGGCGTCCCATGGCCACGACGAGGTCCTCAGGCGCGGCAAAGGCGAGGCTCGAAAAAGACGAGGCGAGGGCGAGGGCGGCGGCCGAGACGACGAGAGCCGTGCGAGGCTTCATGGGTCCCTCCGGCTGAATTGTCCCGAGAATATGCCAAGTTCCTCGAAATCCGGGGCTTGCGGCGGTTGCGCCGGGCGGCTCGAAGAGACCATAATTCTCGGTTGAGGAGACACATCAAATGTCCACTGTCGAATCGTCCATCCCGACGCCGATCACGGCGAGCCCCAACGGGGCGCTGCTTTCGCTGACCGACGCCGCGGTTGCCAAGGTCAAGTACTTCGCCGGCACCATGGCGGATTCGGCGGGCAAGCCGTTGCGCATCTTCATCCAGGGCGGTGGTTGCTCGGGTTTCCAGTACGGCTTCACGTTCGACGAGAAGAAGGAAGGCGACGCGGTCATCTCGACCGGCGGCATCGAGGTCGTCGTCGATCCGCAGAGCGCCCAGTACCTCAAGGACGCGAAGGTGGATTACGTGGAGGACTTCCGCGGCGCGGGGTTCTCGGTCACGAACCCCAACGCGACCGGCGGGTGTGGCTGCGGGAAGAGCTTCCAGGCGTAAGCGCAAACAACGCGATCCGATCGAAGAGCCCGGCGCGAGCCGGGCTCTCGTGTTCTTACCCCTCACCCCGACCCTCTCCCCTCACGGGGAGAGGGGGTCGGCCCAAGAAACAACGAGGGGGCCCTTCTAGAACCGCACGACCGCTCCGAACTGATACCCGCGCGGCGCGTTCAGGGCGCTGCGCGTCGAGGCCTTGCCGAGGTCGTCTCCCGGCACGAGCACGATCTGCGTGTTCGAGATCGTCGGCTGCTGGTTGGTGACGTTGAAGATGTCGGCCTTCAGCGCGAACTCGATGGGGTCGAACATCTTGAAGTTCGCTTCCAACGAGAAGTTCAGCTGGTACCACGACGGAAGCCGCAGGGATCCCTGGGGCAAGGGATAGTAGACGTCGGTGTCGCCGTTGATCGTCACGTTCTGCGTCGGCTGATAGGGCAGCCCGGTGAAGTACGTGAAGCTCGGCGCCGCCGTGAGGTTCACCGCGGCCATGGGATACGTGTACGCGCCGTAGATCTTGACCGAGTTGGTCACGTCCCACGGCAGCGGGCCGCCGCGGTTGTGGCCGAGGATCTGCGGGCACGGCCCCGAGACGGCGGGCGCGGTGCCGGCGGCGTCGGCGGTGCACGTGTCGTTCGGGTAGTCGAGCAGCTGCGACGTGAACGCCGTCAGCGAGTACGAGCGGTCGGCGTTGCCGCGCGCCTGCGACCACGTGTAGCTCGCGAGCGCCTGGAAGTTGTTCGAGAAGCGCTTGTTGAACGTGATCTCGGCGGACTTGTAGTCGCGGTAGATGATGTCGTTGCTGAAATTGATCGGCGTCAGGAACTTGAAGCCCTCGTCGTCCAGCCGCTTGATGTCGTCGACGATGTTGTTCCACTTGCGGTAGAGGCCGCGCACGGAGACGGCCATCGTGTTGCCGAGCTGCTGCTGGAAGGACAGGTCGTACTCGTCCACGTAGGACGGTTTCAGGTTCGGGTTGACCGGCTGCTGGTTGCCGCCGGCGCGGATCGGGTAGTCGAACTGCCACGCCGAGCCGTCCCACGCGTAAACGTTGGCGTTGGACTCCTGCGGCACGCCGCTGTAGATCGAGTCGACGATCGTCTGCGCCAGGAATTCGTAGTAGCGGCCCCAGCCGGCCGACAGCAGCGTCTTGCCGGTGCCGTTGATGTCCCACGTGCCGAAGAGGCGCGGGGCGATCGTCGTCGCGTTGATGACGGTGTTGTTCAGGTCGCTCGCGCCGTGCTGGATGTCGGCCCGCACGCCGAGGTTGAACGAGAGCCGGTCGGTCAGCTCGAAGCGGTCGAGGCCGTAGATGCCCCAGATGCGGCCCGTCGAGACCGACGGCGCCGGCTGCGTGAACTGGAACCACTGATCGCCGGGCTGCAGGATCGGCGAGTGCGTCGCGGCGTCGAACTGATCGACGACGAAGAGCTCGTTGTTCTCGTAGAAGTAGAAGTTCTCCGACTTGAAGTCCTGGTAGTCGACGCCGACCTTGAAGTTGTGGCTGTGGCCGCCGAGCGTCGTGAAGTAGTTCAGCGCGATGTTGCCCTGGTTGCGCGGCCGGTCGACGACGCCGACGTACGGCGTGCCGTTGTAGGCGAGCTGGTCGGCGATCGAGAAGTACGGCGACCCGCTGCCCGGATACGCCGCGAGCCCGAGACCGCCGCGCTGGCCGGCGTAGGTCGCCTCGACCGAGAGGTTCGCGCCGAAGACGCCCGTGTAGCGCGCCTGCCAGATGCAGGCCCACGGGCAGTCGTTCGACTGGCTCTGGACCGTGAGCGCGGCCGTGTCGGCGGCGGCGCCCCAGTAGTCGCGGACGATCCCGGTGAAGGGATCGGCCTGCGCCGAGAAGGTGATCGACTGGGACGGCGTGAGCTGGCCGGTCAGCTTGCCCTGCCAGGCGACGAAGGTCGGCGTCTGCGTGTAGCTCTGGCCGGTGCCGTCGGGCAGCGTCGAGGAGGTCTGCGTCTGCGACGCGGCGACGACCTGGGGATTGCGCTGGTAGGCGCCGAAGAAAAAGATCTTGTCCTTCCAGACGGGCCCGCCCAGCGTGAACGAGTAGTTGTAGGCCGTCTCGTCGAGCTTCTCGCGGGCGAAGGGCTCGCCGTTCAAGGCGTTGACGCCCTTGTTCTGCGAGTTCCACTCGTCGTTGGTCGCGAGGACCCGCGCGGTGCCGTGGAAGTAGTTCGTGCCGGTCTTCGTGACGACGTTGAAGACGCCGCCCTGGAAGCGGCCGTACTCGGCCGAGACCGCGGCGTTGGAGACGACGACCTCCTGGATCGTGTCGAAGTTCTGGTTGGCGCCGAAGGTGCCCGTCGTCGGGTCGGTCGTGTCGACGCCGTCGAAGAGGTAGACGTTGCCCGAGTCCGGCGCGCCGCGGGCGTTGGGGTTGCCGTCGCCGTCGATGTCGTTCTGGCCGGGCGCGAAGTCGATGACGGTCTGGTACGCGCGGGCGATCGGCAGCTTGTCGGTCAGCTCCGCCGGGACCGTCGTCGTGTCGACAGGGTTTTCCTTGTCGACGAGCGGCGTCTCGCCGACGACCTCGACCGAGGCCTCGGCGCGCGAGAGCTTCAAGGAGACGGCGAGATCGGTCGTCTTCTCCGGCGCGACGATGTTGTTCGTCGCGACGTACGCCTCGAAGGAGTCGAGCGCGATCCGGATCGTGTACGCGCCGGGCGGCAGGAGCGCGAAGTTGAACTTGCCCGCCGCGTCGGTCACCGCGGTGCGCCGGAATCCCTTCTCGGCGCTCGTCAGCTCGACCGTGGCGCCCGGAAGCGCCGCGCCGGACTCGTCGTGCACGCGGCCGGTGATCGTGCCGAACAGCGAGCCGTCGGCCGAAAGGCGCGACGCCGCACAGAGCGCCGCGAGGAGGACGAGAGACAGGAGACGTCGGGGTGCGATCATGGGCTCCTCTCCGGCGGGTCGCTCGACTCCGTCGCCCGCCTGGAGCCTTCGGAAAAGCAACGGTTCTGCCATGCCGCGGCCGACGACGGACGGGACCGTTTCCGGGACGACCTCGGCGCACGCGGGGACGATTCGGGTCCAAGATTTTTCCGAATCCGGATTCCCGAAAGGACCTCGGCGAATTTGGACGCGCGGCGGCGGCCCGGCGGCCTGAGATGATGCGCGCATGACCGGCCGCGAGAAGATTCGCTGGATCGGGGCGGCGGCCGCCGTCGCGGCGCTCGCGGTGCTCGGACGGCTGCTGCCGTTGCGCGAGATCCTCCACGCGTTCCAGGCGTGGATCGCGGGACTCGGCCCCGCGGGGTACGTGCTCTACGTGCTCGCCTACGTCCTCGTGACGGTGCTGATGATGCCGGCGGTCCTCATGACGCTCGGCGCCGGTTTCGCCTTCGGGCTGCTGCCCGGATTCGCGGTGGTCGCGGTGGGCGCCACGCTCGGCGCGGCGTCGTCGTTTCTGATCGCGCGCCACCTCGCGCGCGAGCGCGTCGCGCGCTTCGCGGGCGGCCATCCGCGCTACGCGGCGATCGACGCCGCCATCGGGAGGAGGGGCTGGCCCATCGTGTTCCTCCTGCGCCTCTCGCCGCTGGTGCCCTTCGTCTTCTCCAACTACTTCTACGGCCTCACGGCCATCCGCTTCTGGCCCTACGTCCTCGCGAGCTGGATCGGGATGGTCCCGCTCCAGTTTCTCTACGTCTCGCTGGGCGTCGCGGCCCGCGAGGCGTCGCTGTCCGAAGGACCGGCCGCCGCCTGGAAGTGGACGCTGCTCGCGGCCGGCGCGCTCGTCACGCTCGCGGCGACCGCGTACGCGGGAAAGGTGGTGCGGGAAGCCCTGGCGGAGACGGAAGGCGGAGGGCGCTAGCCCGGCCGCGTCACGCCGGTTTCTTCGCGGCGTTCAGAATCGCGTTGACCTGCTCGTTCTTGCGCACGAGCTCCTCGGGTTGTCCCCCCCTCAGCCAGAACTGCACGGTCACCTCCGGGTACGAAGTTCCGTTGGCCAGGAGGCCCTTTCGATAGTGCCAGAGCTCCGACCGGGACTCTCCGCTCTGCGTCAGGCCGGAGACGCCGGCCCCGGGCGCCGTCGAGCGGGAGGAGCCGGACGCCCTGGAGCCGGGCGCCGTGGAGACGGAGCCGGGCCCCATGGAGCTGGAGCCGGTCGACACGTCGCTGATCGACGCCGACTTCCGGAAGTCCACCTCCTTGGAATAGGCCGGCGGCCCGAGCAGGATGAAGACCATGCCGCGGTCCGTCATGCTGCCGCGATCGCCGGGCCTGCCGCCCTGTCCGAGCTCGGCATCGGCAAAGGCAACCCGCCGCTCGAAGATCGCGCGAAAGACATGGCCGTCGCCGCCCTCGCGCTTGCGCCAGAAGGCCTCGACGAACGCGGCCCGCTCCGAATCGCCCTCGAGCTTCGCCCAGGCGGCCTTCTCGCCGTCGTCCATCAGCCAGGACACGGGGCCCTTGCCCCAGTCGGCGGTCACGGGCGCGTTCATCGCCGCGGGCGGCGCCGGCGGGGACTGACGGTAGGAGCGCGACAGCGACGGCTTCGGATCCGACATCGCCCTCCGCGCCTGCTCGAAGGCGGCGACGGCCTTGGCCGAGTACGCGCCCTCGTCGATCGAGGCGCCCGGCTGGAGGAGCAGGAAGGTCTCGAAGTCGGCGCCGGCGTCGTCGGCCCGGTCCAGGTTCGCGTCGCACACGCCGCGATAGAACGCGAGCGGCGCCTCGAGCTGCGGCTGGAACTTCTGGTTGGCGGGCCGGCCGGCCTCGAGGTCCACCGCCTCCATGGTGGCGAGCGCTTCCTTCCAGGAGCCGGCCTTCACCTGCTCCTTCGCCTTCTGGAAGAGCTCGGGCACCGACGGCGCGACGGCCGCCGCCACGACGAGCGCCGCGGCGAGGGAGAGCGTCAGCCGTCTCATGGACGGACTCTACGCCCTTTTCGCCGGCTCCGCGGCCTACTGCGGCTTCTGCTTCGCCGCGGACAGGGTCGTCAGGATGTCGCTCTCGCGCTGCAGGACCTCGACGCCGTAGCCCTTCTTCGTGATGAAGGTCGCGTCGACCTGCAGGTACGACACGTTCTTCGGCAGCAGCTCCTTGCGGTAGTGCCAGACCTCCTGGAAGTCGATCGAGTTCTGCGCCGC
>DATJXB010000004.1:0-3252 GCA_035500755.1 Thermoanaerobaculia bacterium
CGACGTCGCCTGGGCGCGGTCGCTCCTGACGGCGGCCGAGCTGGCGCTGTGGGAAACGTTGCCGCTCCGCGACCGACGCCACGCCGTCGAGGTCGCCCGGCGGCTGCGGCGGCGTCTCGCGGCCACGGCGTACGCCGAGGATGCGCTCTGGCTCGGCGCGGCGTTGATGCACGACGTCGGCAAAGTGCCGGCGGGCCTCTCGTCGGGAGGCCGCGCCGTCGCCGCCGTTCTCGGCAAGGTCGTCCGCGTGTCGACGGCCCGGCGCTGGGCGCGGAGCGCGGGCGGCTTCCGGCGCCGGCTCGGCTGCTACCTGGTGCACGGCGAGGTCGGCGCGGCGTTGATCCGCCAGGCCGGCGGGCGCGAGCCGGTCGCGGCCTGGACCGAGGTCCACCAGGCCTATCGCGGCGCCGCGGCGCTGTCGATCCCGGCGGCCGTGGTCGAAGCGCTCTACCAGTCCGACTTTCGTTGAGCGACGCGGCCGCCGCCCCCGGGCGCTGGAATCTCTTCCTCGTCGCGGCGTCCGTCGCCGCCGCGGCAGTCATCGTGTGCGCCCAGCTTTTCGTCCAGCCCATCGTGGGCCTCGCGGACAACGCCGACTACCAGCGCGTCATGGGCTACGCGGGGTTCCAGCACACGACCGCCGACCCCGCCGAAGCCTACTTCTCGTACGTTCGGACGCCGTATGCCGTCGTCTCGCCTTTCTGGTCTCGCGGCGGCTACCATTCCTCCGAGACGCTTCTCGCCTTCGCCGCGCGCTTCCTCCACGAGGCGGCCGCGCGGGGACCGGTGTTCGACCTGCGCTGGCTCGGCGCGATCCACGCGCTGCTCTTTCTCCTCGCCCTCGGCCTGCTCGTGCGCGCGTGCCGCGACCTCGCGCCAGCGGCGCAGCTGGCCGCGGCGGCGCTCCTCGTCTTCTTCTTCACGGACGTCGGGTACGTCGCGCCGTTCAACTCGTTTTACAGCCAGACGGCGTCGCTGCTCTTTCTCCTCCTGACGGCCGCGGTCGCCGCGGAGGCCGTCCGGCGCGGACGGCTCGCGGGGTTCGCGCTCCTCGCGTTCTTCGGTTTCGCGCTCCTCTTCGTCGTGTCGAAGCCGCAGGAGAAGCTCTCGGCGCCCTTGCTCGCGCTCTACGGGATGCGTCTGGCCGGCGTGCCGGCGTCGGGTTTCTGGCGCCGGGGCGCGGTGTGGCTTTCGGCGGGACTCGTCGCGTTCTCGGTGTGGTACGGCCGGCACACGCCCTACTCGCTCCGCGAAGCGACGATGTTCCAGGTCGTGTTCGACGAGATCCTGGCGCATTCGGCGGACCCCGCCGCCGACGCGGCCGCCCTCGGCCTCGAGCCCGCCTGGCTTCGCTACACCGGCGCGAACGCGTACGCTCCCGACTCGCCGCTGCGCCAGCCGGAGTTCCGCGTCGCCCTGCTGCAGCGCGTCGGCTACCGGCGCGTGCTGCGGTTCTACGCCGCGCACCCCGGGCGTCTGGCCGCGCGGCTCGAGCGCGCCTCGCGGCAGGCGTGGTCGATGCGCCCGGCGCTCGGCAACTTCGAGAAGTCTTCCGCGTACCCGGAGCCCGCCCTCGCGACGAGCTTCTCCTCGTGGAGCCGGCTGAAGTCCCGGCTTCGCGCCGCGCCCCTGACGGCCATGTTCCTCCTTCTCGGCGGCAACCTCGCCGCGGCGCTCGCCACGCATCGGCGCGCCGGTCCGGCCGGCCGGCTGTTCCGCGAGGGCGTGATGCTCCTGGTCGCGATGGCCGCGCTCGCGTTTTCGGTGTGCGCCCTCGCGCAGGCGCCGCCGGACCTCTCCCGCCAGCTCTACGCTTACCACGCGCTCTGTGATTTGATGCTCGTCGCCGACGCGGGTTGGATCGCTCAGGCACTCGCTGTTTCGCTGTCTTCTGGACGACGGAGGGTGGCTCTGCTCCGGCCCGTTGGATAGACTCCCGCGCCCGAAAGAAGCACATCGATGCGCTCCGATCCGCACGTCTCGAGAGGCGTCGCCCGGTGGACCGACGCGATCTTCCGTCCGGCGCGCCCTGCCGCCCGGGACGGCCGGCTCCCGGTCGGCGTCCTTCCGGGAGAGGGCATCGGGCCGGAAGTCACGGCGGCGGCGCTCGCCGTGCTGCGGGCTCTCGAACCCGCCGGCGTCCGGGTCGATCTCTCGACGGGCGGGCCGATCGGCCGTGACGCGGAGCTGCTGTCGGGCCGTCCGCTGACCGACGACGTGGCCGCGTTCTGCGAGGGCGTTTTCGCGGCGGGCGGCGCGGTGCTCGCCGGCGCCGGCGGCGGCCGCTTCGTCTACGACCTCCGGTGGCGGTTCGACCTCTTCTGCAAGCTCTCACCGCTGAAGCCGATCGAGGCGCTGCGCGAGACCGGGCGCCTCAAGGCCGCGGGCGTGGACGGCGCCGACATCCTCGTCGTCCGCGAGAACGTCGGCGGCGAGTATCTCGGCCAGTGGCGCGAGCTCTCGGAGGGCAGCGCCGGACGCGCCTGCGAGCACTCGTTCCGATACTCCGAGGCCGAAGTCGGGCGGATCCTCGGCGTGGCCGCGCGGCTCGCCGCGGCGCGACGCGGGCGGCTCGCGGTCGTCGTCAAGGACGCCGGGCTGCCGGCGATGAGCGGGCTCTGGCGCGACGTCGCGCGCGCGGCTGCGGAGAGCAGCGGCGTCGGGCTGCGCATCCTCGACGTGGACCTGGCCGCGTACCTGCTTCTCCAGGAGCCGCTGTCCTTCGATGTGGTCGCCGCGTCGAACCTGTTCGGGGACATCCTCGCGGACCTGGGCGCGGTCCTGCTGGCGTCCCGCGGCGTTTCCTTCTCCGGCAACTTCTCCGAGGACGGCGCCGCCGTCTACCAGACCAACCACGGGTCGGCGCTCGACCTCGCCGGTCAGGACCGGGCCAACCCGGTCGGGCAGATCGCGTCGGCGGCGATGATGCTTCGGGAGAGCTTCGGCCTCGCGCGCGAAGCGGCGTGGATCGAGGACGCCGTCGCCGAGGTCCTCGCCTCCGGGTGCCGCACGTTCGACGTCGGTCTCCCCGGGTCGACGGTCGTGGGGACCGCGGAGCTGGGACGCCGCATCGCCGCGGCCGTCGAGAGGCGCGCCCGCTCGGCCGCATGAGAGCGGTACTCCTTCTCGTCGACCTGCAGCACGATTTCCTGAGCGCCCCCGGTCTGGAGCCCCCGGCGAGCGCCGTCGTGCGCCGCGCCGTCCGCCTCCTCGACGGCGCGCGCTCGGCCGGCATCCCGGTCGTGCACGCCG
>DATJXB010000005.1:0-23867 GCA_035500755.1 Thermoanaerobaculia bacterium
CGTTTTCACGCGGATACAGGATCGACATCCGCGCAAGCGCCGGCTCCGGCTTCCGGATCTGCGACTACCAATTCCTCGGGCAAATACGGGACTGAAACCGCGGGCCGCGAGGGCATTGGCAATGGGGTGGGGACGGGCCAAGGCGACAGTCCGATATCGATTGATGAAGTCGCGGAACCACCCGTGCTGGTATCAAGTCCGATGCCTGAGTATCCAGAGGCTGCGTGCCGCGCAGGCCTCGAGGGCGAAGTCGTACTGCGCATAATCGTAGACAAGATCGGCAAGGTGGAGCCGAATGTCGTCGTTGTCCAGTCGCTTTCGACACTCGATCAACCCGCGATCCGAGCCGTGCTGCGCTGGCGGTTCTCTCCTGGCAGAGACAACGACGGAGCGGCAGTCCGCGTGGAGCTTGAAGTTCCGATGCGATTTCAGTTGCAGTTGCCCGAGTGAGAGTACACTTCTGGAAAAACAGGGATTGGCCCGCTGCCATCTCGCGCGCGTCTGGCGGCGCTTAAGCGGGAAAGAAACCTGCCATCGAAGCGAGCCGCCCTCGAGGCGACCACATACGGCCGTCCAAGCCAGACTGTACAACGGTCCAAGGAAAAATTGGTGGAGCTGAACGGGATCGAACCGTCGACCTCCTGAATGCCATTCAGGCGCTCTCCCAAACTGAGCTACAGCCCCACGCGGTAAGAGGGCGCGAAGAATAGCATGAGGATCGGGCGGCTCAAAGGGCCGCCGCGTCGCCGAAAGGCGGGACCCGCCGACCGGTTCGAGCGTTATCGCGGGCCGGTCCGGGCGGCCGCCCCGGCGCGACTACGCCGGCGCACCGACCTCCCTGGCCGTGATCTCGTACTTGAAGGTCGCCGCGTCGAGGCAGTCGACGCGGCCCTTGGCCGTCTCGGCCTGCGGATACATGAAGAAGATCAACGGCGCGCCGCTCGAGCCGGGCAGCGCCACGTCGTGGCCATAGTTGAAGGCCATCCAGTTCATCTCCCACGATCCGAAGAGGCGCGTTCTCGCCTTCCGGACCATCTCGTCGTCCGCCGGCCGGTTGCCCGGCGGCTCTTCGAGCACGACCTTGCGCACGTCGGCGGGATCCACGGGCACCCAGCCGTAGTCGGCGAGGTAGACCTCGGCGCGGCAGTGCTGCGACTTCGTCACGTTCTCCGTCGACGCGCCGAGGCTCTTGTAACCGAGGTTCGAGGGAGCCACGCGGATGCCGTACACGTCCCGGGCCGGCAACCCCGCCGCCCGGGCGAGGCCGACGTAGAGCGCGTTGAGATCCGCGCACTTGCCGCCGAGGTCCTTCGACTCCAGCATGTAGCGGATGTCCCCCGTGCCGCAGCCCCGGGTCTTCGGGTTGCGGTACGTGTTGTCGACGATCCATTCATAGATCGCGCGCGCCTTCTGCACGTCGGTCTTCGCGCCTCGCGTGGCCTCCGCCGAGGTGGCCGCCACGATGCCGTCGGTCGGGACGTACTTCGTCGCCTGCCGGAAACGGTCGAGATCCGCCGGAGCGGCGCCGGCCTTCGCGGACCGGGCGAGGTCCACCGTGAAGTCGCGCGTCTGCACGCGGCTCGAAAGCTCCACCACGGGCTTGACGCCGGGCGGAAACTTCGCGGCGACGATGCCCATGGCAACCTCCGGGCGCTCGACCACCTCCACCGTCCCCCCCTCCGCCACGGGCCGGTTGGAGAGCGTTTTCTGGAAGGGCGTCTCGCCGACGAGCGCCGCGGGCAGCCAGACGAGGGTCTGCCCGGAGGGCTCCAGGACTTCGACGCGCGTCGTCACATCGAAGGTCCGCCAGGGCGCGGGGGCCGTCTCCTCCGCGAACAACCGGCGCGAGCCCGGCAGGGCGACGCCCGCCGAAACCGCGCCCGCCACCCTGAGAAAGTCTCGACGATTCATGGTCTCCCCCTCATAGAAACTTTACCAGCGCCTCGGTCGTTGCACGCGAATTCTCCTCGAGGATCCAGTGCCCCGCATCCGGCACGACGACGACCGTCACGTCGGAAGCCAGGAGCCTGCCCTGCTTGCCGAGCGCCTCGCCGAGGGACTTCGCGCCGCCGATCGTCAGGAGCGGCATCGTCAGCTTCGTCTTCGCGAGGGCCGCCAGCTCCGGCGCGACCGTCGGAAAGGTCGTGAAGTAGCCCCAGGCCGCGCGCATCCGCCCCGGGCGCGAATATGCCGCCGTGTAGGCGGCGCGGTCGGCCTCGGGGATCGAGTGGTTCTTGTCGGCCGCGAAGTCGTTCCAGAAGTAGTCGAAGTACGTGCGCTCCCGCCCCGCCACGAGCGCCTCGGGCGTCGGCCCGTGGAAGCGGAAGTGCCAGAAGTGCGGATCGTCGTAGATCGCCTCCCAACCCTCGACGCCCGGCACGAAGGCGTCCATCAGCACGAGCTTCTCGGTTTCCGACGGGTACATCGCCGCGTACGCGTACGCCACCATCAGGCCGATGTCGTGGCCGACGACGCGCGCCTTCGGGACGCCGAGCGAGCGCACCAGCGCGTGGATCCGCGCGGCCGCCGTCTTGACGTCGAGGCCATCTTTGGGAATCGCCGAGCCGCCGATGCCGGGCAGGTCCGGCGCGATCACCATGAAGCGCCCGGCGAGGACCGGGATCAGCGGCCACCACATGCGCGACGTCTCGGCGTAGCCGTGGAGCAGGATCACGGCGGGACCTTTTCCCGCGGTCGCATAGTGGAGCGACAGGCCGTCGACCGCCGCGTCGCGCGAGGCGATGCCGGCCCCCGGCCCGTCGGCCCGAGACGCCGCCGCGAGGCCCAGGACCAGAACCGCGCCGGCGATCACCCTGACGAATCTCATGCTCCCTCCTTATTCCTGCAGCGCCCCGTGGACGAACGCCACGGCGATCGATCCTTCCCCGACGGCCGAGGCGACGCGCTTGATGCTGCCGCCCCGCACGTCGCCGACGGCGAAGACGCCGGGCAGGCTCGTCTCGAAGAGAAAGGGCGGGCGCGGCCGCGGCCACTCCGCCGCCGCCAGGTCCTCCGGCGTCAGGTCCGGCCCGGTCTTGATGAAACCCTGTTCCTCCATCGCGAGGCAGCCCGCGAGCCAGGCCGTCGACGGGATCGCGCCCGTCATGACGAACACGTGCCGGATCGGCCGCGCTTCGACCGCGCCCGTCTCGGCGCTGCGCCAGCAGACGCTCTCGAGCGCCGCGTCGCCGCGCAGGTCGACGAGCTCCGTGCGGGTGCGGAGCTCGATCGACGGGTTCTGCTCGATCCGGCGGATCAGGTAGCGCGACATCGTGTCGGCGAGGCCGTCGGAACGCACCAGCATGTAGACCTTGCGCGAGTCCTGAGCCAGGAAGACCGCCGCCTGGCCCGCCGAGTTCCCGCCGCCGACGACGATGACCTCCTCGTCGCGGCACAGCTGCGCTTCCACGAAGGTCGCCGCGTAGTACACCCCCGTGCCTTCGTAGCGCGAGAGGTTCTCGAGCGGGAGCCTCCGGTACTCGGCGCCCGTCGCGATGACGATCGTTCGCGCGAGGATCCGGCCGCCGTCTTCCGTGACGATCGCGTAGGGGCGGCGCTCGCAGGAGAGGCGCCGGGCGCCCCGCGCGACGACGAGGTCGGCGCCGAACTTCTGGGCCTGGGCGTAGGCCCGCGACGTCAGCTCCTGCCCCGAGACGCCCATCGGGAAGCCGAGATAGTTTTCGATGCGCGAGCTCGCGCCCGCCTGGCCACCGGGCACGTTCGACTCGAGCACGAGCACGTCGAGTCCCTCCGACGCGCCGTAGACCGCGGCGGCGAGCCCCGCCGGCCCGGCTCCCACGACGACGAGGTCGCGCACGCGCTCCGTGTCCACGCCCTCGTTGAACCCCAGACATTCCGCCACCTCGCGGTTGGTCGGATTCCGGAGCACGACGCTCCCGCGGCAGATGAGCACGGGGACGTCGTCGATGCCGACGTGGAACTGGTCGAGGAGCTCCTGCGTGTCGGCGTCGCGGTCGACGTCGACCGACGTGTACGGGTGGCCGTTGCGCGTCAGGAACTCCTTCAGCCGGAGCGTCCCCGCGTTGTGGCTCGAGCCGACGAGAACCGCGTCGCCGAACCCGCTCGCCAGGAGCTCCACCCGCCGCAGGATGAAGGCCCGCATGAGGATGTCGCCGATCTCGCTGTCGGTCTGGATGAGAAAGAGCAGACGCTCGCGGCTGACCTCGATGACGTCGCTCTCCTCGAGCGCGCGAATGCCCACGAGCATCGGCCGGTCGGAGAGCACGGTCGTCTCGCCGGTGAACTGCCCGGGCAGGATCGAGATACTCAGATCCTGCCCGCGGCCCGCCCGGCGCACGATTTCGAGCCGGCCCCGATCGACGACGAAGAATCGCGCCCCGGGCGCACCCTCGGCGAGCAGAACCTCGCCAGCCCCCGCGTGGCGTCGGAGGCCCTGGGCCGCGATGCGTCCCCGCTGCGCGTCCGTCAGCGTCGGGAAGATCTGTTCGAGCCGCGCGCCCGTCTTCAGCAGCGGCACCAGCGACGCCGGGTCGGCGCCCGGCGGCGGCGGTTGCGCCATCAGCTCTTCAGGAACGCGAGCAGGTCCGCGCTGATCTCGTCCTTCAGCGTCGTGCACATCCCGTGCGGCGCCCCCTTGAAGACTTTGAGCGTCGCGTTCCGGACGATTTTCGAGGATTGCATCGCCGCCGCGCCGATCGGCACGATCTGGTCGTCGTCGCCGTGCAGGATCAGCGTCGGCACGTCGAATTTCTTGAGGTCCTCGGTCGTGTCCGTCTCCGAGAAAGCCTTGATGCAGAAATAGGAACCGGGGAATCCGCACATCATTCCCTGGAGCCAGAACGACTGACGCACGCCCTCGGAGACTTTCGCGCCGGGTCGGTTGTAGCCGTAGAAGGGCAGGCTCAGGTCCGTCCAGAATTTCGACCGATCGGCCACGACGCTCGCCCGCAGGCCGTCGAAGACCTCGACGGGAAGCCCGACGGGGTTGGCGGCCGTCTTGAGCATGAGCGGCGGGATGGCGCTGATCAGGACGGCCTTCGCCACGCGCTTGGTGCCATGGCGGCCGATGTAACGCGCGACCTCCCCGCCGCCGGTCGAGTGACCGACGTGGACGGCGTCTTTCAGGTCGAGCGCCTGCACGAGCTCGGCGAGGTCGTCCGCGTACGTATCCAGATCGTTGCCCTGCCAGGGCTGGCTCGACCGGCCGTGGCCGCGGCGGTCGTGGGCGATGCAGCGGTAACCCCGGGACGCCAGGAAGAACATCTGGTCCTCGAAGGCGTCGGCCGACAGGGGCCAGCCGTGGCTGAAGACGACGGGCTGGCCCTTGCCCCAGTCGTTGTAATAGATCTGAGTGCCGTCCTTCGTCGTGATGGTGCTCATCGGGACCTCCCATCCGAACCATATCGCTTCAGGGAGCCTCCGGGCGACGGAGCCCCGGTGCAAGAAGGACGTGAAGCCGGCGGGAACCCCGCCGCCTCGGACACGTAGAGGAGTGTGTGAGAACGACGCATCGGTTCCGACTCCGGGTCAGCCTCGAGACGCTCGGGGCGGCGCTCCTCCTCGCCGCCCCGGCGTTCTCTTCGGAGGCCGCGCCAAGGCCGGCGCGCGCGACGGCCTTCGTCCACGTCGCGGTCGTGCCGATGGACGCGCCGCGCGTCCTCCGCGACCAGACCGTGGTCGTCGCGGACGGCCGGATCCGCGCGCTCGGACCGTCGGCGTCGACGGCGGTGCCGGCGGGTGCGCGCGTCGTCGACGGCCGCCGCCGGTTCCTGATGCCGGGCCTGGCCGACATGCACGCTCACCTCTACGCCGAGGAGGAGCTCACGCTTCACGTCGTCAACGGCGTCACGACCGTCTTCAACCTGAACGGCCGGCCCGCTCACCTGGCCTGGCGCCGGCGGGTCGCCTCGGGCGAGCTTCTCGGACCCACGATCTACACGGCCGGACCCACGTTCGACCGCCCCCGCACGCCCGAAGAAGCCGTCGCCGAGGTGGACCGGCAGGCCGCGGCCGGCTACGACGCCGTCAAGATCTACAACCAGGTCAGCGCCGCCGAATACCCGGCGCTGACGGCCGAGGCGAAAAAGAAAGGCCTCCTCCTCGTCGGCCACGTGGCCCGCGAGCCGGGCTTCGCGATGACGCTCTCGGCCGGCCAGACGATCGCCCACGCGGAGGAGTACGTCTACACGTACTTCAACGACGACCCCGACCCGCGCAACGAGGTCGTCCACCCGCTCGACACGATGAAGATCCCGGGGGCCGTCGCGATGACGCGCGAGGCCGGCATCTCCGTCATTCCGACCCTCGTCGCTTTCCACAACATCGTGCGTCAGGCGACCGCGATCCAGGACTACCTGCGCGACCCGAACCTCGTCTACCTCGTGCCGTCGATGCGCGCGGCGCTCGAGCCCGATCGCAACACGTACGCGACCCGCTGGCCGCCCGAGCGTCTCCCGGGACTGGCGATGAGCTACGAGTTCCAGCGGCTGCTCGTCAAGGCGCTCCACGACGGCGGCGTGCCGATCCTCGCGGGGACCGACGTGTCCTGGCTCGGCGTCCCGGGCTTCAGCCTGGTCGAGGAAGTCGAGAACTTCCAGGACCTCGGCTTCGAGCCGTACGCCGCACTCAGGACGGCGACCGCCGACGCGGCGAAGATGCTCCGCCGCGACGGCGAGTTCGGCACCGTCGCCGCCGGCCAGCGCGCGGACCTGATCCTGCTCTCGCGCAACCCGCTCGACGACGTGCGCGCGCTCGAGAAGCCCGTCGGCGTCATGGCGGCCGGGCGCTGGATCCCCGCGGCCGAGCGCGAGCGGCTCCTCGCCGGGATGCCGGGCGCCTACCGCGCCTCCCTCGGCCGCCTGGCGCTTCTCGCCGCGACCGACGTCGCGGCGGCCGACCGCGAGCTCGGCGAGAACGACCCTTTCGGCGTCCTCGCGTCGTCCGTGCTGCTTCAGCTTGCGCAAGAGAAGGGGCCCGCCGGCTTCGCCGCCATCCTCGCGCGCCTCCACCGGGAGAACCCGAAGGCGAACCTGACCTCGGAGGACTCCCTCAACCAGCTCGGCTACGACCTCTACGCCGCGAAGCTGAACGACGCCTCGATCGCCGTCTTCCGGCTGAACACGGAGCTCTACCCCACCTCCGGAAACACGTTCGACAGCCTGGCCGAGACGTACCGGAGACTCGGCGACGAGAAGCAGGCGCGCGCCATGTACGCCCGGGCGCTCGAAGTCCAGCCCGACTACCCGAACGCGAAGGCCGCGCGGGCGATCGTCGGGGATGGAAAGCCCTAGCCGTCCTCTTTTTCGCCGGTTGACCGCCCGCGTGCGCCGGACCCGCGCCCGCGGCCACCGGGGCGCCCCGAAATCGCGGAATTAAGGGCCGCTAAAGGGCCCGGTCCGCGGCGGTTCCCTTCGCTAGGCTCGTGGCGTCGTCAAGGAGGCGACTGCCATGCGTTCGCTGAAGTGTTCGAAGTCCTCCGCTCTGTTCGTTCTCGCCCTCGCCGCCGTCGCGCTCGCGGCCCTGCCGGCCACGGGGTTCGCGGCGGCGACCCGCAAGGTCGAGGTCGGCCAGGGGAACCAGGACCGGTTCGTCGACGACGTGAGCGGCAACAGCACCACGACCATCAACGTCGGAGACACGGTGAACTGGGTCTGGGACAACGGGTTCCACTCCGCCACCTCCGGCGCCTGCCCGGGCGGCAACTGCGCGCCGGACGGGAACTGGGACTCCACCGTGAAGTCGGCGCCGGCTTCGTTCTCACACACCTTCAACGCGCCGGGGACCTTTTCGTACTACTGCGTGGTGCACGGCTCGATGATGCAGGGCACGGTCATCGTCCAGGGGGTGGCGAACGCGCCGGCGGCCAACTTCACGTTCGCACCCGTGGGCGCCCCCGTGGGCACCCCCGTCCGGTTCACCGACACGTCGACCGGAGCCCCGTCCGGCTGGAGCTGGGACTTCGGCGACCCGGGCTCGGGCGCGGCGAACACGTCCGTGCAGCAGAACCCGTCGCACACCTTCGCCACGGCCGCTACCTACACCGTGTCGCTGACGGCCTCGAACGCGGGCGGCTCGAACACGACGTCCAAGCAGGTCGCGATCTCCGGCGGCGGTTCGACGCCCTGCGTGCCCGACGACAAGACGCTCTGTCTGAACAACGGGCGCTTCCAGGTCCGGACGCACTGGGCCAGGACGGACGGGACGAGCGGCGACGGCCACGGCGTTTCGCTGACCGGCGACTCGGGTTACTTCTGGTTCTTCGACTCGTCCAACATCGAAGCCGTCACGAAAGTCTTGAACGGCTGCAGCCTGAACAACGCGTACTGGGTCTTCGCCGCCGGACTGACCAACGTGCAGGTGGATCTCGACGTGCTCGACACGCAGACGGGAATCCCGTACTCGAAAGAAAACCCGCAGGGCACGCCGTTCGCCCCGATCCAGGACACGGGCGCGTTCCCCGCGTCCTGTCCGTGACGGCGGGCGTCCGGAAGCGCGGCACGACGCGAAGGAGGCGGTTGTGACGGCTCGGGGAGAGCGCGGGA
This sequence comes from Thermoanaerobaculia bacterium, assembly GCA_035500755.1. Classification (GTDB taxonomy): domain Bacteria; phylum Acidobacteriota; class Thermoanaerobaculia; order UBA5066; family Gp7-AA6; genus DAHUXD01. The sequence goes on from DATJXB010000005.1 coordinate 8,523, forward strand.
TTGGGCGTGGGACGGCTCTCGTGGCGATTTCGGCCTTCGTCACGATGGCCGTCCCGGCCGCCGCCGCCACGACCTGGACCGTGCGCGTGGGCGCCGGCGGCACCCACTTCGTCGACGACGTCAGCGGGACGAGCGTCTCGACCATCCACGTCGGCGACACGGTCCAGTGGATCTGGGAAGGCACCATGGAACACAGCGTGACGTCCGGGACGTGCGACCACCAGGGCGGCGGCGGAGGCTACGGCGGGTACGGCGGCGGGGGCGGCTCGTGCGAGGACGGCCACACGTGGCAGAGCACGGGTCTGCAGTCGGCCGGACACATGTTTTCGTGGGCGTTCCCGAGCGCGGGAACCTTTTCCTACTACTGCGCGATGCACCTGAACTCGATGACCGGAAAAATCGTGGTCCTGCCGGGCGCGGGCTCGACGAGCGCTTGCGTCGTGGATGGCCACACGCTGTGCCTCGGCGGCGGGCGCTACGCCGCGACCGCGCACTGGACGCGTCCCGACGGAACCAACGGCGACGGCACCGCGGTCAGGCTGACCGACGACTCGGGATACTTCTGGTTCTTCGACCCGACCAACATCGAGGTCGTGTCCAAGGTCCTGAACGGCTGCGCTCTCGACAACGCCTACTGGGTCTTCGCCGCGGGCCTGACGAACGTCGCCGTGCACCTGACCGTGACCGACCTGCACACCGGCGCCGTCTACACCCGCGACAACGCCCAGAGTGCCGCGTTCGCGCCCGTCCAGGACACGGCGGCGTTCCCGACGTCCTGTCCCTAGCGCCTCGACGCCTCTTCTCTCGGTGCGGCCCTCTCCCCCCGTCCGGGGAGAGGGCCTTTTTTCGCGGCCGGAGGCTCGAAAAGGCCCGTCCGGCGGCGCCGGAGCTCCGCTCGAGCCTTATAATTCGAGGGACACCGGCAACTGATGGCACCCGATTTCACGGCCCCCTTCGGCCCCGTCAGAGGGGTCGGAGCCCCGGGGGAAGCTCTGCGAATTCTCGTCGTCGACGAGAGCGCGGAGGACCGCGAAAAAACGCTCGCCGCCCTGCGCGAGGGTCTTCCGGGCGCCACGAGCACGGGCGTCCGCGACGCCGGCGATCTCGCCGCCTCCCTGTCGAGCGGCGCCTTCGACGTCGTCGTCACCGACCACCGCCCCGCCGGGATCGACGCGTTCCACCTGCTCGGCCGGGTGCGCGAGATCCGCCCGGACGCCCCGGTGCTCCTGTGCACGGGCTCCGGCAGCGAAGAGCTCGCGGTCGCCGCCATGAAGGCCGGCTTCGACGACTACGTCCTGAAGCAGCCCCATCACTTTCCGCGCCTGACGTCCGCCGTCCGCTCGGCGCTGGACGAGGCGGCGCGCCGGCGGGTCGGCCGCGAGGCCGAAACCCGTTACCGCAATCTCTTCGAGGGCGTGCCCGTCGGCCTCTACCGCTCGACGCCGACGGGCCAGGTGCTCGACGCCAACCCGGCCTTCGTGCGCATGCTCGGTTACCCGTCGCGCGAAAGCCTCATGGCGACCAACCTCTGCAGCCTCTACGTCGAGCACCGGGCGCACGAGGAGATGCGCCGGCAACTCGACACCGGCGGCGAAGTGCGCGACCTCGAGGTGTGCTGGCGGCGCTACGCGGGCCAGCTCATCTGGGTCCGCGAGAACATCCGGGCGGTCCGTGACCCGCGGGGCCGGCTGCTCCACTACGAGGGCCTGGTCGAGGACATCACCGAAAGGCGCCGGGCCCGCGAAGAGCTCGAGGAGTCCAACCGCTTCCGCGACGAGATCATCTCGGGCGCCGGCGAAGGCATCGTCGTCTACGACCGCACGCTCCGGCGCATCGTCTGGAACCGCTACATGGAAGACCTGACCGGCGTCCCCGCCGACCAGGCCCTCGGCGGCGAGGCGTTCGACCTGTCGCCGGAAGCGAAAGGCCCGGGCGAGGAACTGCTGCGGCGGGCCCTGACCGGCGAGACCGTCTCGTCGGGGGACCTCTTCATCACCGTGCCCTCGACGGGCCGGTCCGGCTGGGTCGTCGGCACCTACGGCCCCCACCGCAACGCGGCCGGCGAGATCGTCGGCGTCATCGGGATCGTCCGAAGCGTCACCGAGCGGCGGCGCAACGAGCAGGCGCTCCGCGAGAGCGAGGAGCGCTTCCGGAACATGGCGGACGTGGCGCCGGTCATGATCTGGCTGGACGACGCCGCGGGGATGTCCACGTACTTCAGCAAGCCGTGGCTCGACTTCACGGGCCGGACGCTCGAGCAGGAGCTCGGCAAGGGCTCGCGCGACGGCATCCATCCCGACGACCTCGGGCCGCGCTTCGTCGCCATCTACGAGGCGGCGTTCGCCGCCCGCCGGCCGTTCCAGACGGAATACCGCCTGCGGCGGGCCGACGGCGAGTACCGCTGGATCCTCGAGACGGCCATGCCCCGGTTCACCCCGTCGGGCGAGTTCGGCGGCTTCATCGGCTCGGCCATCGACATCACCGAGCGCCGCGCCACCGAGCAGACCCTTCGGAAGGAACGAGCGTTCCTTCGCCAGGTCATCGACATCAACCCGAATTTCGTCTTCGCCAAGGACCGCGAAGGCCGCTTCACGCTCGTCAACCAGGCGGTCGCCGACGCGTACGGAACCACGGTCGAGGGCCTGATCGGGAAGGGCGACGCCGATTTCAACGCGAACCCCGACGAGGTCGAGTCCTTCCGCCGCGCGGATCGGGCCGTGATGGACACGCTGCGCGAAATGGTCATCCCCGAGGAAAAGATCACCGACGCGACCGGCACGGTGCGCTGGCTGCAGACCGTGAAGCGGCCGGTCGTCGGCGAGGACGGGCGCGCCCACCAGGTCCTCGGCGTCTCCGCCGACCTGACCGAGCGCCTGCGCGCCGAGCGCGCGCTGCGGGAGAGCGAGGCCCGTTTCCGACTGATGGCCGACGCCGCGCCCGTCTTGATCTGGGTCTCGGACGCGGCGGCCCGGTGCACGTTCTTCAACAAGCCCTGGCTCGACTTCACGGGTCGAACGCTCGCCCAGGAGATCGGCCAGGGGTGGATGGAAAGCGTCCACGCGGACGATCTCGCCCTGGTCCGGCGCTTCGACGAGCTCGAGGGCCTGCGCGAGTCCTACCAGTACGAGTACCGCCTGCGGCGCCACGACGGCGAGTACCGCTGGATCCTCGACACGGGGGTTCCGCGATTCACGCCCGCGGGCGAGTTCGAGGGCTACATCGGTTCGGTCATCGACATCACCGACCGCCGCCTCGCGGAGGAAGCGCTCAAGGAGAGCGAGGCCCGGTATCGGACGCAGGTCGAGAACGCGCCGGAGGCCATCGTCGTCTTCGACGTCGACCTCGGCCGTTTCGTCGAGGCCAACGACAACGCCCTCCGGCTCTGGGGCCTGTCGCACGAGGAGCTCCTGCGGACCGACCCGGTTGCCCTCTCCCCCGCCGTCCAGCCCGACGGCAGCTCCTCGCCGGTCGCCATCGCCGCCAACATCGACCGCGCCCTCCACGGCGAGGCGCCCGTCCTCGAGTGGATCCATCGCGACGCGGCCGGCCGCGACTTCCCGTGCGAGGTGCGGCTCGTCCGTCTGCCCTCGGTCAACCGGCGCCTGATCCGGGGCAGCGTCACCGACATCTCCTCGCGCAAGCGCGCCGAGCGGCTGCAGTCGGCGCTCTACCGCATCGCGGCGACGACCAGCGCGACCGAGGACATCAACGAGTTCTACGCCGCGATCCACGGGATCGTCGGCGAGCTGATGTACGCGCAGAACTTCTACGTCGCGATCCACGACGCGCGGTCCGACACGATCTCCTTCCCCTACTGCGTCGACGAGGTGGACCCCACCCCGGCGCCGATGCGCCCGGGCAACGGCCTGACGGCCTGGGTTCTCCGCAACGGGCAGCCCCTCCTGACGTACGACGAGGATTTCCGCGCCATGCTCGACCGCGGCGACGTCGAGCTCATCGGCTCCAACTCCGTCGCGTGGCTCGGCGTCCCGCTCCAGCGCGCCGGCAAGACCTTCGGCGTTCTCGTCGTCCAGAGCTACGACCCGCGTTTCCGCTACGACGAAGCCGACCGCGACCTGCTCTCCTTCGTGTCCCAGCACATCGCCGTCGCCCTCGAGCGCAAGCGGGCGCAGCAGGCGATCCGGGAGTCCGAGGAGCGCTATCGCCTCCTCTTCGAGCGCAACCTCGCGGGCGTCTATCGGATGACGCTGGTCGGCCGCATCCTCGAATGCAACGACGCGCTCGCCCGCCTCTTCGGCTACGCGTCGCAGGACGAGCTGCTCGACCGCGACATGGCGGTGCTCTACCCGGACGGGCGCCAGCGGCGCGCGTTCTTCGACGCGCTCCTGAAGTCGCGGAGCCTCTCCAACTTCGAGATGCGCGGCGAGCGTCGGGACGGCGGCACCGCCTGGACCCTTCAGAGCGCCGCCCTGCTCGCCGACGAGCGCGAGGGCGAGGTCCTCGTCGAGGGAACCGTGGTGGACATCACCGAGCGGCGGCGCCTGGAGGATCAGCTGCGGCAGGCGCAGAAGATGGAGGGCATCGGCCAGCTCGCCGGCGGCATCGCCCACGACTTCAACAACCTCCTGACGACGGTTCTCGGCTACAGCGACATGGCGCTGTCGCAGCTCTCGCCGCACGACCCGATCCGCGAAGACATCGCCGAGATCCGGAAGGCGGGCGAGCGCGCCTCGAACCTGACGCGGCAGCTCCTCGCCTTCTCCCGCAAGCAGGTCTTCGAGCCGCGGGTCGTGGACCTGAACGGGCTGCTCGCCGACTCGAGCCGCATGCTTGCCCGCCTGATCGGCGAGCACATCCGGCTCGAGACGGAACTCGAGCCCGGCCTGGGCAACATCCGCGCGGACCCGGGGCAGATCGAGCAGGTGGTCGTCAACCTCGTCGTCAACGCCCGCGACGCCATGCCGGGCGGCGGCATGCTCCGTCTGCGCACGGGCAACGCCGACGTGGACGCGGGATCGGCGCGCCGCCACTTCGGGATCGCGCCGGGACGGTACGTCGTGATGTCGGTCGTCGACAACGGGGTCGGGATCGACGGCGAGACGCAGAAGCGGATCTTCGAGCCGTTCTTCACGACCAAGGAGACCCCGCGCGGCACCGGGCTCGGCCTCGCCACCGTCTACGGGATCGTCAGCCAGAGCGGCGGCCAGATCTTCGTCGAGAGCGCGCCCGGCAAGGGGTCGACGTTCGCGATCTACCTGCCGCGCGTCGAGGAGGCCGCCGCGTCGGCGGCCGTGGCGGCCGCGCCCGCGCTCCGCCGCGGCTCCGAGACGATCCTGCTCGTCGAGGACGAGGACGCGGTGCGCAGCCTGACCCGGCGCTGTCTCGAGACCGCCGGCTACACCGTGCACCAGGCGCCGAACGCGGAGGAGGCCCTGGCGGTCGCGGCGAGGCTCGAAGGCCGCCTCGATCTCCTCCTGACCGACGTCGTCATGCCCGGCGCCTCGGGCCCCGAGCTCTCGCGGCGGCTCCTCGAGCGCCGTCCGGGCACTCGCGTCCTCTACGTCTCCGGGTACACCGACGCCTCGATGGTCTCGCACGTCGCGATCGACGCGGCGGCGTCCTTTCTCCAGAAGCCCTTCACGCCGGAGACCCTGGCGCGCAAGGTTCGCGAGGTCCTCGACGCGCGCGAGCCGGCGCCGATCGGCCACTGAGAGCGGCGAAAGGGCGGAGAAAAACGAAGGGGGGAACCGGCCGATTCCCCCCTCCTCCCGTCAGTGCCGGAACTCCCATGCCGACACTCTTCTTGAGGCGCGGATACTTCAAACCGCGTACCAGTCCGCGGACTCCCGGAAAACCGCGCATTTGCTCGGCTTTCGCGTCCGATCCAAGTTCGCGCCGTCAACTCCCGGCAGGGCCCGAGGAGCACGAGCGACAATATTTGTCGATTTGCCGGTAGAATCCGCCGCGATTTCGGAGGTCAAGCTTGAGACTTCGACGAGCCTCTTTGGTGTTCCTCGGCGCGGGCGCCATCGCCCTCTTCGCCGGTTGCGGTTCCCCGTCCCACGAGCACCACGCCGCGGAGAAGGCCACGCCGGCTCCGGCCCCCCCGACTCCCGACACGACGCCGATCGAGGCGCTCCGCACGCCGGCCGGGATGGTGCTCCGGACCGACGCGCCGGCGCCCACGCCGGCGCCGTCGAAGTAGCGCACAATCCCCCCATGGACGAGACGCGCGGCGCGGACGAAGAGACACCCGCGCCCGCCGCTGCCCCGGACCGCGAGCCCTCGCGCCTGTGCCCCAACTGCGGCGCCGCGCTCGAGGAGCGCAAGTGCAAGCTCCTGTGCCCGAACCGCGAGTGCGGGTACTACATGAGCTGTTCGGAGTTCTACTGAGGTCGGGAGCCCTCGCGGCTCACGCTTCCACGAACCGTTCGAAGGGCCGCAGGTTTCGGCGGTCCCCGGCGAGCAGCATCCAGAGCGAGTCGCCGCGGTCCTGCTCGTCCACCACGCGGAACGCCGCCCGCGCCTGCGCGATCGTCCGCGCGCTCGCGTAGGGAATCCGGACGCGAAACCGCTCGGGCTCCGGCGCGAGTCGCCGGGCGACCTCTTCCTCGAGCCGCTCGATCCCGTCGCCCGTCAGGGCCGAGACGGACAACCCGATCCGGCCGAAACGCCCCGCGGCGTCCGCCTTGTTGCCCACCGTGAGGATCTTCTCCTTCGCCACGCCGAGCTCCTCGAAGGTTTCGGCCGCGACGCGTTCCTCTTCGTCGACGCGCGGCGACGACGCGTCGAGGACGTGCAGCACCAGGTCGGCCTCACGGATCTCGGCAAGCGTCGAGCGGAAGGACGCGACGAGCGAGGCCGGCAGCTTGCGGACGAAGCCGACGGTGTCGACGAAGATGACGTTCGACAGGCGGGCCGAGGCGGCGCGGGCCGCGCGGGCGTCGAGGGTCGCGAACAGGCGATCGGCCGCGAAGGCCGCGTCGCGCGTCAGCCGGTTGAAGAGCGTCGTCTTGCCCGCGTTGGTGTAGCCCGCGATCGCGACCTGCGCGTGGCGCCGGCGGCCGCGGCGGCGCACGAGCCGCGCCACCTCGATCTTCCCGAGGTCGCGGCGCAGCCGCGCGATGCGGTCGCGGATCTTGCGGCGGTCGAGCTCGAGTTTCTGCTCGCCCGCGCCCCGGCCGCCGATGCCGCCGCCCAGGCGCGAGAGATGTCCGTACGCGCCCGCCAGACGCGGGAGCAGGTACTGGAGCTGCGCGAGCTCGACCTGCGTGCGGGCTTCGCGGGAACGGGCGTGGATGGCGAAGACGTCGAGAATCAGGCCGGGCCGGTCGAGGACCCGGACGTTTTCTCCCCAGGCCTTCTCGAGGTTGCGGACCTGCCCGGCCGAGAGCTCGTCGTCGAAGACGATCAGGCCGGCCTTCTCCAGCCTCGCCGCGTCGCCGATCTCGGCGACCGCGCCCTTCCCGATGTAGGTCGCCGGGTCCGGCGCGACCCGCTCCTTCAGGAAGCGGCCGACGGCGTCGCCGCCGGCGGTGTCCACGAGCCGCTCGAGCTCGTCGAGGTGGTCCTCCGCGACGGCGCGGGGCACGCCCTTGGGAACGACGCCGACGACGAGAACCCGCTCGCGCGCGGGAGGCCTGCCCACGCCGGGATTCTACTTGCGGCGGGGAAACGCCGCACAGGAGCTTGCGGCGGGGAAACGCCGCATCGGAGTGCGGCGGGCGCCGCCGGCGCGGGCCCCGAGAAAAAGTGTGCGGTCCGAAGTAAGCTCGGTCGATGGCGCCTTCGTCCTCGGCCGCGCTCCTCGGCGAGAAGCTCGAGGCGCTCTACGGACGCTACGGCGCCGAGACGGTCGCGACCGACCCGATCCTCTTTCCGAAACGCTACGCCGCCGACGACGACCGCGAGGTGGCCGGCTGGATCGCGGCAGCGTTCGCCTACGGGCAGGTGCCGACGATCCAGGCCAACGTCGGGAAGGTCCTCGCCGCTCTCGGCCCGCGCCCCGCGGCGGCGCTCGACCGCGTCGCCGATTTTCGCGCGTTCGCCCGCGAGGATCTGTTGGGGTTTCGCCACCGCTTCCACGGGGCCCGCGACGCCGCCGCTCTCCTCTACGCGATCGCGCGCGTCCGCGCCGAGGCAGGCTCGGTCCGGGCGTTCTTCGAACGCGAGCTCCGCCCGGAGGAGCCCGACGTCGCCGGACTCGTCTCGCGCGTGGTCGCGCGCCTCCTCGCGTTCGACTACCGGCCAGCGCTCGGCGTCCGGCGGCTCCCGCCGCGGTCTCCGGTGCGCTTCTTCTTCCCCGATCCGGCCGACGGTTCCGCGTGCAAGCGCTGGAATCTCTACCTGCGGTGGATGGTGCGGCGCGACGCCGTCGACTTCGGGCTCTGGCCCGGGATTCCGACCGACCGCCTCGTCGTGCCGACCGACACGCACGTGCACCGCATCGCGCGTCGCCTCGGCCTGACCCGCCGCCGCACCGGCGACTGGAAGGCCGCGCGCGAGATCACGGCGTCGCTCGCGCGTTTCGATCCGCTCGACCCGGTCCGCTACGACTACGCGCTCTGCCGCATCGGCATCCTCGACATCTGCCGGCCGAGCGCGGCGGCGTCGCTGTGCCATGATTGCCCCGTGCAGCCGTCGTGCGCCGTCGGAAAGCGCCGCCTCGTGGGCCGCGTCGCCCTCGCGGATCGGGCCCTTCCCCGGAGGGCCGCGTCGTGACCACGCGCTCGCTCCTGACGATCACGTTCGCCGTGGCGCTCGCGGCGGCCGGCACGGTCTGGATCAAGTCGCTCGTGCCGCCCGACTCGCCGTCGGGGTCGCTGCAGTTCCTGTCGGCCGCCGGCGAGCTGCCGGTCTACGACGAGGCCGGCGCGAAGACCGACCTCGCGAGCCAGAAGGGCAAGATCTCCATCATCCACTTCTGGGCGACCTGGTGCCCGCCGTGCGTCGACGAGATCCCGGCGCTCTCACATTTCTGGGAGACCTACCAGAAGAAGGACGGCCTCAACCTCTACGCGATCTCGGTCGACAAGGACTGGAAGACGGTCGACGATTTCATGAAGAAGCACCCGAGCCAGATTCCGCTCTATCGCGACCCGGACGCCGCGGTCGCGAAGCGCTTCGGGACCGTGCAGTATCCCGAGACCTACGTCGTCAACGAGAAGGGCCGCGTGCTCCTGCGCGTCCCCGGCGCCGTCAACTGGTCGGATCCGGATTTCCGCTCGCGGATCGACCAGCTGCTGGCGTCGTAACGAGCCTCCTCACTCCTTCCCTCTCCCCCCTCCCGGCCTTCGCATCAGCCACAGAAACAGCACCACCGCGGCCGCGGAGAGGCCCAGGCTCCCGTAGAAGAGGGCGACGTCGAGGTTGGCCGGCGTGGGCGCCTCAGCGCGTGCCGGCGGGCGCGTCGCGCGGCGGAGGCGCGCCGAACCCGGCGGCCGTCTGCAGCCCCGCCGAGGCTTTCAAGGGCGCGGGCGCGTTGCCGCCGTTCAACCCGATCGACCAGACGTAGTCGCGCAGCGCCCGGGTCACCGCGTCCGGGTTCGACAGGAACGCCCGCACGGCCTCGTCGCTGCCGAGAAGCTTGTCGAGCTCGGCGCGGTCGGCCGCGAACGTCGGCTGGTCGATCAGGCCGCCGAGCGGCGAGATCCGGTGCCCATCGTCGTTCTTCGGGAAGTTGGTCGGCATCCGCGTTCCGGGCATCCACTCGTCGGGCTGCAGGATCCAGCTGTTGATCCAGTTGTGCCGCAGCCGCGTCTCCGCCATCTGGAGGTTCGGCGCGAGTGTCGCGCGGTCGACGCCGGGCCGGTTCATGTCCTCGAGGGAGCGCGGATGGCACTTGGCGCACTTCAGGAGCTCGAAGACCTTCTTGCCCGCGCCCCACGTTCCGGGCGTCGTCACGTAGTCGGCGACGAGGAACGGGTACTCCGCGCGGTCGAGCGACGCGAAGTAGCGCGTCAGGTCGTTCAGCTCCTGGTCCGTGAACCCGAAGGTCGGCATGTGGACCTCGAGCCACGGCCGGATCTGCCCGGTCTTCGGCGCCTGCAGGAACGCGAACAGCCAGTCGCTCTGGACCTTGGCGCCCTCGCCCTGGATGATCGGCGGCGCGAGCGACGGGTCGGCCACGACCGAGCGGAACGAGCCGCCCACGCCCTCGATGACGTGGCAGCCCTGGCAGTTGTGGTCCTTGACGAGACGGCGCCCCCGCTCGATCGCGGCCTCGCGCGGCGAGAGCTCCTTGACGACGCTCGCCGCCGCGTTCAGCTGCTGGAACCCCAGGATTGTCGTGACGGCCTGGTCGAGCTCGCGGTCCGAGAAGCGGAAGTTCGGCATCCGCAGCTTCTCTTCCCAGCCGCGGGCGCGGTTGCGGTCGAAGATGCGCGGCGTGTGGAGCTTCGTCCAGAACCAGTCCTGGCGCGTGTGCGGGATGTGGATGAAGCCGAAGTCGAGGCGGTGAACGGCCTTCGAGCCTTCCTCGGTCAGCTCCGTACCGATCGGCTTGGCCTCCTCGAAGCCCGGGATCGCGTGGCAGGCGTAGCAGCCGTAGTGCGCGATGAGATTCTTGCCGGTGTAGACCTCCTTGGCGTGGAGGTCCATCTTCGCGAGATCGGCCTTCGCGTCGAAGAGCGTCTTCGTCGACATCTCGAAGTAGAGGGCGATCTGCTCGAGCGTCTTCTCGTCGGTTTTCGGAAGCGCGGCCTGGTCGAAGCCGGCCGGGGCCTTCAGCGTCGTCAGGTACTCGGCGATGTCGAGCGCGTCCTCCGGCGAGAGACGCAGGTTCGGCATCTTCGTGTCGGGGTTCCACTGCTTGGGGTTCGAGATCCAGTGGTAGATCCAGTCCCGCGACGCCTTGGAACCGATACCCGACAGGTTCGGGCCGAATTGCCGGTACGTGCCGGTCAGGTCGCGCTGCGCGTTCGGGTCGGCGAGGTGGCACCCGTAACAGCCGCGGTCGGCCAGCAGCTTCTGGCCGCGCGTCGCGTCGCCCTTGCCCGGGACCGGCGGCACCTCGGCCGGCTTTGCCCGGTCGTAGAGGTACGCCACGATCGCGTTGACCATCGTGTCGTTCTCGATCCGGCCGTCCTCGTCCATCTTCTTCTGCGCGGCGGTCGGCGGGGTCGGCCCCGACACGTTGACGAAGTTCTCGAGGTAGAAGAAGTTCGGCATCCGCGTGTTGGCGCGGAAGGACGGCGGGTTCATCACCCAGCGCGTCGTCCAGTCGCGGGCGAGCTTCGAGCCCACCTTCTCGAGCGACGGGCCGACCTTGGGCAGCCCCTGCTTCTCGAGCCCCTCGATGCGGTGGCAGCCCCAGCACCCGAGCGACTCGACGACCCGCATGCCGGCGTCGAGCGTCGGCGCATCCGTGAAGTTGACCTCGTGCGAGTGGCAGCGGTAACAGCCGGCCTCCGAGTACTTCAGCGGCAGGACCGGGTTCTCGTTGAACTTGTCGAACTCCCAGTCGTACTTCTTCGTCCACGCCGCTTCCTGCACTTCGGTCTGCGGCGAGTGGCCGGCCGACCAGAAGGACGTGGCTCTGTCGCGGCCGCCGTGGCACGGCGTGCAGCCGAACGTCGTGGCCGGGTGCATCGACTCGCTGCCGACCATGCGGTGCAGGCGCGGGTGCGTGCGGAAGACCGGCTTGATCTTGGGGTCCTCGAAGCCCTTCCGGTCGGCGCCGATGTGGCACGTCGTGCACCGGTCGACCTTTGGGATCTTCATGAAGTTGACGTTGATGAACTGGTCGGGCAACTGGACCTGCTGGACCCGCAGGGTCGGGTTGATCATGTCGAGGATCGCCGCGTTGCGGAGCTGGAAGAGCGTGTCCTGCTGGAGGCTGGCGTACTTCGAGCGTCCGAGGCGGAAGGCCGCCGTCTTCTTCTCGATCGCGCTCTCGAGGTCCTTCTTCTTCGCGTTGATGCCGTCCATCTGCGCGAGGATGTCGGCTTCCTGCTTCTTCAGGGTCGCCAGAGCGACCGTCTTCTCGTCGAGCTCCTTCGTCAGCGCGTCGAGGCCCTTCTTGGCCTTCGGCGCCGCGGAGCGGTCGTTGGCGAGGCGGTCCTCGTACTTGTAGCGCTCGGCGTCGAACGACGCTTTCGTGAACTTGTACTGCTGGTCGGCGAGGTAGATCTTCGGGTTCAGGTCCTGCAGCCTGGCCTCGAGCTTGCGCAGCGACTCCTTGTGGGTCGCGACCTCGCCCCGGGCCTGGCGGAGCTCCCCGATCAGCTTGCTGTGCTCGTCGTCGAGCGCCTTCTGGCGCGCCTGGAGCGCGGACTCGCGCGTCAGTTTCGCGTCGAGGCGCAGGAAGACGCGCTGAAACGTCTTCCAGTCGCGCTGGTAGTCCGCGACGATCATGACGAGAAACGCCACCGTCAGCGCCGCGCCGGCCCACCAGAACGCGCGGTTCAGCCGCGGGATGTCGTAGTGGTGATCGATCGGTTCGGCAGGCGGTCGGCGCGGCATGGCTCTGCTAGATGTTGAACGCGAACTCGGGGATCGCGACGATGTACTTGAGGTTGAAGATCCAGCGCAGGTACATCTTGATCGGCAGCGCCATCATCATGAGGCCGAGCGACACGCCGATGAAGTAGCGGACCGGATCCATCTTCTCGTAGAAGCGGCGCAGGAGCGTCTTCGAGAATACGAGCGGCAGCGCCGCGACGTAGAAGCCCACGAGCGCGAGGCCGAACATCTCGCGAATCAGCCAGAAGTTCGGCATCGATCGCTTCAGGACCTTGATCCAGATGATCTCCGAGAGGTTGATGTTGTTCAGCGGCACGAGCTTGTTGATGTCCCAGAACTCGTAGGGACCGAAGAAGTTCCAGTTCGGCCCGCGCAGGAACGTCCCGAGCACGATCAGGACGCACCAGAGGACGAGAAAGCCCGTCAGGAAGATCGTGATCTCCCAGCGCCGCTCGCGGAACGTGAAGTAGCCGTTGCCCTTCGGGTTCGTGTCGATGTACGGAATCGCCATCAGGCCGACGATGATCAGGGACGGCAGGACGACGCCGGCGAGCCAGGGGTCGAAGTAGACGAGCATCTCCTGGAGGCCCAGGAAGTACCACGGCGCCTTCGCCGGGTTCGGCGAGTCGGTCGGATTCGCCGGCTCTTCGAGCGGCGCCTTCAGGTAGATCGACCACACGATCATGACCGCCATCACGACGACGAGGCAGATCAACTCGACGTAGACCAGGTCCGGCCACGAGAAGACCTTCTGCGCCGAGTCCTCGCCCTCGATCGGCGGGCGGCCCTCGGCGATCCGCCGGTCGTTCTCCCAGGCCTGGTTCATCGAGAACCAGAAGAAGAACCCGACGAGGAAGATCATGCCGACGATCGGCACGTTGTCCGGCAGCGTGGCGACCTTGTTGAAGTTGGGGTCGAGGTACGAGAGGCCGATGCCGCCCGCGACGAGGACGAAGAGCGCGAGGCCGCCCTTCTTCGTCCACAGCGGCCGCCAGTGAATCGCGAGGATCAGCCCGATCAGCGCACCCGAAACCAGGTACTGGGGCGCCGACAGGAAGTCGATCGCGTTCTTGATCCAGTCGATCAGGAACATGCTGTCTCAACACTCCGGTGTAGGGGCGGGGCTTGTCCCCGCCCCCGGGCGGCCGCGAGGGCCGCCCCTGCGTTCCCGGACGACAACGGGTTCATCTACACAGGCCCCGAGATGCCGCCGTCCTTGCGGACGCGCCAGAAGTGCACGGCCATGAGGAACGCGGCGATGAGCGGGATTCCGACGCAGTGGAGCACGTAGAAGCGCAGCAGCGCGCCGGCGCCGACGAACCGGCCTCCGAGGAGGCCGAACCGCGCGTCGTTGGTCGAGGTGACGAGCTGGATGTCGCCGATCTTCAGCAGGCTCGTGCCCGGCCCCTGGATGCCGAGCAGCGGCGTCGCCGAGGCCATGTTCGAGCCGACCGTGATGGCCCAGATCGCGAGCTGGTCCCACGGCAGCAGGTAGCCGGTGAACGAAAGGAGCAGCGTCAGCACCAGCAGGATCACGCCGATGACCCAGTTGAACTCGCGGGGCGGTTTGTACGACCCCGTCATGAAGACGCGGAACATGTGGATCCAGACCGAGATGACCATGGCATGCGCGCCCCAGCGGTGGACCTCGCGCATGATCCCGAACGGCACCTGCTCGCGCAGGTCGAGGATGTCGACGAACGCGTACTCGACCGTCGGCCGGTAATAGAACATCAGGAGGAGCCCGGTGAACGTGAGCACCAGGAAGAGAAAGAACGTCACGCCGCCCGCGCACCACGTGTAACGCATCTTGACGCCCGACTTGCGGGTCTTGACCGGGTGAAGGTGCAGGACGACGTTGCCGAGCATCGCCAGCACGCGCTTGCGATTCGTGTTGGGGATGCCGACGCGGAAGATCGATTTCCAGAGTTGGCTCGAGACGATCGATTGCTGCAGATCACGCCAACGAGAACCCAAATCGAACCTCCGCTTCAGGGGATTTCCGGTTTCCGGATCGAGCGCCCGGACACGAGCCTCATGCCATCTTGAGGAAAGCCTTCGTGTCGGTCCACTGACCGCGCTCGTAGAGATAACGGGTGGCCTTGTCCACGATGATCTGGCCGTCCTCCCCCGAAACCTCGATCTGGGCGCGCTCGAGGGGGCGCGGCGCGGGTCCCTCGAAGTTGATGCCCGACATGTAGTAGCCCGAGCCGTGGCAGGGGCACTTGAACTTGTTCTGGGCCTGGAGCCAGTTGGGCGTGCAGCCCAGGTGCACGCACACGGCCACCAGGGCGTAGATCGAGTTGGTGTCCCGGACGATCCAGATGCCGAACTTCTCCTTCCACCGCTCGTCCACGCCGAGCGCGTAGCTCGAGGGGTCCCCGGCCTTGAACCGCGTCGGCGGCTCGAAGAGGACGTTCGGGAAGAGGAACCGGACCGTCGCCGTCAGCCCCGCTCCCGTGGCCGCCGCGAAGCCCGTCCAGGCCAGGGCCATCCATTTCAGGGTGGAACGCCGGGTAACCCCGTCGAGGGCGACGTCGGGGGGGGTCGACGGGAGCGTTTCGGGGGCGCTGGACATCAGATTCTGGGCCGTCAGCCTACCAAACCCGGGTCGGGACCCTCAAGGCGTTTCGAGGCCTTCGGGCGAAGCGCGTCGACCGCTTTGCGCGCGGCGTCGCGGACGCGCAGATTCGGGTCGTCCTTGGCGATCTTCTCGAGCGTCGGGAGGCTGTCGGTGTCGTGCAGGAGCACGAGAGCCTTCATCGCATTGACCATCGCGGCCTCGGCCTGATCGCTCGAGAGCGTGGCCTGCCGGGCGAGCGCGTCGCGGTCGAGCATCGCGTGCAGGACGGCCAGGCCCGAGCGGTCGCCGAGCTGGCCCAGCGCGATCGCGGCGTTCCAGCGCACGTCCGCGACGCGGTC
>DATJXB010000006.1:0-11396 GCA_035500755.1 Thermoanaerobaculia bacterium
CCGCATTCGCTCGGCCTGCGGCCGATCGTCGTTTCGGACACGACGCAGATCCGCCTTCGGGTCCTCGGCCCCGAGCGCCGCGACGGCGGCGTCTACCTGACCCTCGACGGCCAGGAGGGCTTTCCGGTGCTGCCGGGCAGCCCGATGGAGATCAAGTCGTCCAATTCTCCGGTCACGCTCCTGCGCCCCGCCGAGCTGGATCACTTCGACCAGCTCGCCGGAAAGTTGTCCTGGGGCATCTGACCCTCCCGGTCCATGGCGGGTGACGAGACGCGCGACCGCCCTCCCGACGAGGCGCCCCACGAAGCGCAGCGGCTCTCGACCGCCCGGCTCTTCCTGATCGTCGTCGTCTTCCTCGGTCTCTCGGCCTACGCCATCTGGAACTCGGACCGCTTCCAGTCGCTCATCCAGGGCGTCTCGGAGCAGCGCCTCTCCGAGATCCTCCAGAGGCCGGTCAGCTTCCGCCGCGTCGACTTTCAGGTGTTCCCGCCCTCCGTGCACCTGGCCGACGTGCGCGTCGGCAACGACCCGCGCGCGGCCGGGGAGCCGCTCCTCGAGGCCGAGGAGCTCACGATCGGCGGCGGCGTCTCGGTGACGGGCGGCGAGCTCCGCTTCGGCCGCGTGCGCGCCGTGCGGCCGCGGTTCGCGCTCGTCCAGTTCCCCGACGGCTCGTGGAACCTGCCGCCGGGGCTGTCGCGGCCGTCCGAGAAAGGCGGTCTCTCCGTCCGCATCGGCGAGCTCGTGGTCCTGAACGGGGTCTTCGAGTTCGATGGAAAGCGCAGCGGCATGAACGGCCGCCTGGAGGGGTTCGCCGCCGAGCTCGCGGCTCTTCCGGGCAACCAGTACCGAGGGACCTTCGCGTGTCGCCGGGCGGCGGTGCGGCTCCCGGGAGACGAGCCCTTCGTGTTCGGGCTCGACCTCGCCTTCCGGCTCGGCTCGAGCGCGGGACTCCAGATCGACTCGGTGCGCGTCGACGGCGACTTCGGCGAGCTGCGGGCCTCGGGCTCGATCGAGAACCTGAAGGACCCGGCGCTGCTCCTCCGCGTCTCCGCCGACCTGCACGTGGCGGAAGTGGAGCGCCTGTTCCACTCGGGCCTCGGTTTTTCCGGCGACGCGGCCCTCGAGGCGCAGCTCTCGATCCCGTCCGCCGGCGGGTTCCGGATCACCGGCCACCTCACCGTGCCGCAGCTCGACGCGAAGGGGTTCCCGATCGAGGGGCTCGCCGCGAGCGTGCTGGCGAGGCCGGACGCGCTGATCGCCCGCATCGAGAAGGGCCGCTACGCGGGCGGCGACCTCTCGGGTGTCTATCGCATCGAGAACCTCGCGGGGGGCGGCAAGCCGCAGCCGATGACGCTCGCTCTCGACGGGAAGGGCATCTCCGTCGAGCGCTTCTTCGCCGACATCCACCTGCCGGGCACGGGGCTCTCGGGCTCCGCCGCGCTCGCGACGACGCTGCGCTGGTCGGAAGGCGGGATCGAGCACGCCAACGGCGCCGCGCGGCTGTCGATCGAGCCGGGGCCGGCCACCTCGCTGGTCCGCGGCCGGTTCGGCGTGCCCCTCGGCGGCGGCGGCGCGCTGACCGTCGTGGACGGCCGCCTCGGGTTCGAGGCGACCGAGTTCCGCTTCCCGGTGTCCACGCTCGAGGTGACGGGCGGGCTGCGCATCGGCCAGTGGCTGCCGGATTTCGACTTCCACCTGCGCGCGCGCGACCTCGCCGAGGTCGACCGGCTCTTTCAGAACTTCCAGGCCGCGTCGGGGAGCACGCCGTCGCCGCTCGGCTTCGGCGGCAGCGGCGAGATCGAGGGGCACATCGCGAAGTCCTGGGGCGACCCGGACGTCTCGGCCCGGTTCTCGGCCGAGAACGCCCGCTACGGCGGCGTCCTCTTCGGAAGCGTCCGCGGCGCGACCGACATGCACGACGGCGCCTTCGTCTTTCACCCGCTGCGCGTCTACGAGGGGAGCGCGACGATTTCGCTCGAGGGGACGGCGCGCTTTCGGAAGGACCCGGCGCGCCCGTCCCTCGACTTCGTGCTGACGGCCAAGTCGTACCCGGTCACGCGCCTGATGCAGTACCTCGACCTCGACTATCCGATCGAGGGCAATCTCACCGGCAGCTTTCCGATCACGGGCACGCCGCCGAACGACGTGACCGGCAGCGGCACGGCCGCGCTCGACGACGCCGTGCTCTGGGGCCAGAGGGTGCAGCGCATGACCGGGCGGATGGCGCTCTCGCCGGGGACCTTCGAGATCGACGACCTGCGCGCCGAGGTCGGCGGCGGCATGGTGGGCGGGCGGATCGCGATCGCGTACCGCCAGAAGAGCTTCGAAGCGAAAGCCGCGGGCGACGGCGTGCCGCTCGAGGCGATCGCCGGCCTCGAGGGCTTCACGCGCGACGTCGGCGGCCGCGTGTCGTTCGAGCTGTCCGGCTCGGGGAGTTTCAGCCGGCCCGATCTGACCGCCTCGGCGCGGCTGTCGGAAGCGACGTTCTACGGGCACGCGATTCCCGAGGCGCTGTCGCCGCACCTTTCCGTCCACGTCACGCACGGGGTCGTGGACGCCTCGGCCGCCGTGCCCGACCACTGGAGCCTGACGGCGCGCGGCGACGCCGGCGCGACCCCCGTCGTTCTCGACGTGGGCCTGGACGCGCGCGACCTGCCCTCGCTCCTGCTCTTCACACCGGCCGCGCTGCCGGCCGCCGACGGCGGGGCGCTCGCGGCGCGCGGCCAGCTCACGCTCCCGGCCTCGGAGGGGGAGAGCCCGAAGGGCCGCTTCACGGTGACCGAAGCCCGGCTCGATGCGAAGGACCGCCGCGGCATCGTCGCGAGCGCCGGCGACTTCACCGTGACGGCGGACGCGGGACGCGTGCGGGTGGACGGCCTGCGCGTCGTCGGCGAAGGCGTCGAGCTCCGGATCTCCGGGGCGGTCGGCCTGGCGGCGGACAAGCGGACGGTGGAGGGCCGCGTCACCGGGTCCGCCGACGCGTCCGTGCTGGCGCTCGTGGCGCCGGACCTCGGGCTTGCGGGCCGCTTCCTCGTCGACTTCGGCATTTCGGGAGACGCCGCGGCGCCGTCGTGGACCGGCGGGATCCGCCTGGAAAACGGGCGGTATCGCGCCGCCGGCTACTCCTTCGAGGACATCGAGGGGTCCTTGCGCCTGGTGGGCAGCTCGGGCGAGCTCGAGGGCCTGCGCGCGAAGGTCGCCGACGGCGAAGCTTTCCTCTCGGGCAGCTTCCGGTTCGAAGGGACGACGCTCAAGGACTTCCGCCTGGTCGCGCAGGGCCGGCGGCTCTCCGTGCGAGCGGTGCCGGCGCTGCGCCTGACGGTCGACGCGGACCTCGTCGCGACCGGCAGCGAGGCCGGCAACCAGCTGCGCGGCGAGATCACGCTGCTGCGCGGCACGTACTCGAAGGACGTCGAGGTCACGCTCTCCGACCTGCTCGAGCGCGCGCGGCCGACGGGCTCGATCGCGGCGCGGGAACCGTGGAAGGAGCGGACGACGCTCGACGTGCGCATCGTGTCGGCGGCGGCCCTCGAGGTCCGCAACAACCTCGCGCGTCTGTCGGGGACGGTCGACCTGCGCGCGCGCGGCACGCTGGCCGATCCCGCGCTGCTCGGCCAGGTGATTCTGGACGAGGGGGGTCGGGTCGTCTTCAGCGACATCCGCTACGAGATCGAGGCCGGCACGCTGACCTTCTCGAACGCCACGCGCATCGCGCCGTTCGTCGACATCCGCGCGCGGGCCGAGGTCAAGGGCTACAACCTCGTGGTCCTCCTCGCCGGCACGTGGCCGCGCATCTCGGCCAACTTCACGTCCGATCCGCCGCTCGCCAACGACGCGATTCTGGGCCTCCTGCTCTCGGGCTCGCCGCCCGACACGCGCAACCCGACCGACACCGCCAACCAGCTGGTCTCGGCCGCGGGCGGCGCCGTCGCGGGCGCCGTGACGAGCGGGGTCCGGGAGCAGACGCGGCGACTCTTCAAGCTCGACCGCTTCCAGATCGACCCGGTCTTCACCGGCAGCCAGATCACGACCGTGCGCTCGACGATCGGAAAGCAGATCACGCAGGACCTGTCCGTCACGTCCTCGATCGCGCTCGACTCGAGCAAGGAGCCGATCGTCCGCGTCGAGTGGCAGGCCACCAACGACATCCTCGTGCAGCTGATCCGCGACGAGAACGGCATCCTGTCGATCAGCGTGCGCCGGCGCCAGCGCCTGTGAGGCGCGCGCGGTGGGCAGGGCTCGCACTCGGCGTCCTCGGCGCCGCGGCGGCGGCCGCGCAGGCGCCCGAGCCGGAGCCCCGGCCCGACCTGTTCGGCCGCCCGGTCGAGTCGATCGCGTTCACCTGCGACGGCCCGGCCGACGCGCGCGAGGTCGGGAACCTCGTCGCGTTCCGCATCGGCCGGCCGCTCTCCGAGGACGACACCGCGTCGACGATCCAGAACCTGTTCGCGACGCTCGACTTTTCCAACGTCGCGATCGCCGCCGAGGCCGCCCCCGGCGGCGGTGTGGCCGTCGTCGTCTCCCTCTGGCGGTCCTACCGCGTCGCGAGCATCGCCTTCGAAGGGAAGACCCGTCTCTCCGGCGAGGACCTCCGACGGGCCGTGCCCCTCCAGGAGCGCGGCCCGTTCAGTGCGTCGGCGCTCGCCGAAGGCGCGAGCGCGCTCGAGCGCAAGCTCGCGACCGAGGGCTACATCCACGCGGCGGTCAGTCCGGAAGTCGACTTCGACGCCGCGACTTTCACGGCGCAGGTCGTCTACCGGGTCGACGCCGGCGTCCGGGCGCGCCTCGGCCCGCCGTTCTTCGACGGCGACACCGCCCCGTTCACCGCCGAGACGCTGACCGAGAAGCTCAAGTGGAAGCCCGGCAAACCGTGGCGGGAGACGCCCGCCCGCAACGCCGCGGATCGCCTGCGCAAGTTCCTCCTCGAGCAGGGGCGCTTCCGCGCCCAGGTCGAGCTGATCGCGTCGGAGCCGACCGACGACGGCGCGTCGGTGCGGCCCGTCTACCGTGTGGCCGTCGGTCCGACCTTCGAGATCGCCGCCGTGGGGATCAAGGAGAAGGCGGTCCGGAGCGAGCTCCTGACGCTGCTCGACACGCAGACGTTCGACGAGGACCTGCTCGAGGAGTGGGTCGACTCCACGCGCGAGGGTTTGCAGCGCCGTGGACGCTACCGGGCCTTCGTCGAGGCGAAGACCGAAGGCAAGGACCCGGTGACGCTGCGCGTGAGCGTCGTCGAGGGGGACAAGTTCGCGGTCGGCAGGATCGCCTTTTCCGGCAACGCGTCGGTCTCGGACGACACGCTCCGCGGGCTGCTCGTCACGAGCGAGAAGGGTCTGCCGCTGATCCAGAACGGCTACCTCCTCGACGGCGAGCTCGCCAAGGACGCCGACGCGATTCTCGGCTACTACCAGACGCACGGCTGGATCGACGCGAAGCTCGACAAGCCGGCGGTCACGGCCGAGACCGGCCGGCCCGACCGGCTCGACGTCGCGTTCACCGTGGTCGAGGGCCCCCGCGTCTTCGTCGCCGCCCGCAAGGTCGAGGGCGCCGCTCACCTGACGGAGGCCGAGATCGACGCCGCGGTCTCGATCAAGGTCGGCGAGCCCTTCAACCCGAGCGCCGTCCGCGTGGACGCCGCGGCCCTGACCTCGCGCTACTGGAACACCGGCTGGCGCGAGGCCGCCGTCCGCGACCACTGGACGTTCTCGGCGGACCGGACGAAGGTCGACGTTCTCTTCACGGTGGACGAAGGCATGCGGAGCTTCTTCGGCAAGACGATCGTCCGCGGCAACGCCGTCACGGAGATGAGCCGGATCACCCGCCAGATCGCGTGGAAGGAGGGCGAGCCGTACTCCGAGGAGAAGATCGCCGACACGCAGCGCAACCTCGCGCGCACGGGCGTCTTCCGGTCGATCGAGGTCCGTCCCCAGCCGGCCGACCCGGACAACCAGGAGCACACGATCGACGTCGACCTGACCGAAGCCCGCCGCCTCTCGCTCCTGTACGGCGTCGGTTACCAGTACGCGCCCGGCGCGACCGACCCCAACGACCCGTTCGCCACGGCGGGCGTGACCTACCGGAACCTCTTCGGCCGCATGCAGTCCGCGTCGATCGAGGTGCAGTACGCGCCCGTCTCCGGCCGCGGTTACGTGGTGGCGAACTTTCTCGAGCCGTACCTCTTCGACAGCGACTTTCCGCTGACGGTCGCGGCTTTCGCCAGCCGCGAGCCGATCCAGGACGTCGACGTCGACCGGCTCGGCACGTTCATCGAGACCGTCCGGCTCTTCGGGCACCTGCGCGTCGGGCTGCGGTATTCGTATCAGTACATCGCGCCGACGAATCCTCAGGATCTCTCGACGATCGTGCTCGAGAAGTACCCGCTGTCGGCGTTCCCGATCCGGCAGTCGGCCGTCGTCCCGAACCTGTTCTACGACCGGCGCGACGACGTGCTCGACCCGCACCAGGGGTACTACCTGTCGATCGCCGGCGGCTACGCGTTTCCGTTCCTGACGGCCGACGCGCAGTACGGCAAGGTCTCCGGACAGGCGGCGCACTTCTGGAGCCTCTTCGGCGGCGTGCTCGGGGCGTCGTTCCGCGCCGGCGCGATCTACCCGTACGGCGCCGTCGACACCGTACCGATCGCGGAGAAGTTCTTCGCCGGCGGATCGTCCACGGGGCGCGGCTTCGACACGAACCTCGAAGGCATCCCGGGCCTCACGGTCGACTACAACACGCAGGCGACCCTGGTCCCCAACGGCGGCACCAACGGCAGCTGCGCCACGACCTACCCCAACTCCCCGGACGCGGACCGCTACAACTGCAGTCCCGGGCCGCGCATCATCGGCGGCAACGGGTTCATGGCCTGGAGTCTCGAGTACCGGTTTCCGATCGCGGGCAACCTCGGCGTCTCGGTCTTCTACGACCTCGCGCAGGTCTGGGCGAGCGCGGGCGACATCAACTTTCACGTGGACTCGTCGGACCGGGCGGGCCTCGTGCCGAACGCGAAGACGGGCCTGCGGCAGTCGATCGGTCTCGGCATCCACTACATGACGCCGATCGGGCCGCTGCGCCTCGAGGTCGGCCGGCCCATTCCGGAGCAGACGGTCGACTTCGCCGTCACGCGGACGCAGGACACGGACGGGAACGTGTGCAAGAGCTCGGAGCAGGCGGGGTGTCAGCCGCTGGCGATCGGCTCGGTCAAGCAGACGGGGCGCATTTTCCTGTCGATCGGGTACCCCTTCTAGGCGGGGCGCTAGAATGGCGGCATGCCGCTTTTCGAGTACCGGTGCCGCGACTGCCAGAAGCGCTTCGAGGAGTTCGTCCTCGGCGACGCAAAGCCGCGGTGTCCCGCGTGTCGGGGCCGCCGGCTCGAGAAGCTGCTCTCGGTCTTCGCCGTTTCCGCCGGGTCCGGCGGAGCGTCCGGGTCGAGCGAGCCGTCCGGCGGCTGCGGTTCCTGCGGCGACCCCCGCGGTCCGGGTTCCTGCTCGATGAACTGAACCGGGCGAGCGTCTTACGGCGCGCCGACGTCGTAGGCGCAGAGCCGCGTCGCGCACTTCTCGTTCGAGATCGTCTTTCCGCTCCACGCCGCCACGCGCGCGGCGACGTCCTCCCGCTCCTTGTACCGAAGAACGAGCATCTTGTCCCCGGCACGCAGGTCCTGCGGTCCCGCCGCGACGGCGACCGGCCGGTCGGTGGCGTACTCGAAGAGAGGGCCCTGGAACCACTGGTTGAGCGAGACGTCGGTCAGCGGGACGTAGACGAATCGGTCGAACCGGTCGTTCCGGAGCGACTCGAGGAACGCGACGTCCTCGGGCCGGCCCATCTGGTCCCGGAAGATCCCGGCGTAGGCCGCCTGCGCCGATCCGAGAAGCGAAGCCACGAGGAGCGCGACCGCAGCCAGCGCCGCGGCGCGCCCGCCGCTTCCGGCCGGCAGCGAGGCGACGAAGGCGGCGGCGATCGTCGCCAGCGGCAGGCAGAACAGGTACTGCCAGTACACGTGGACGTAGCTGCCCTCGCGAAACGCGGCGAGCCAGACGAGGGCCGCGGCGAGCGTCGCGAAGAGGAACAGCGGCAGGAGGGGAACCTCCGCCGAGGGCGTAGGTTTCCGCGAGCGCCTCCAGCGGGCGGCGAGGAGGACCGCGAGCAAGAGGGCCACGACGAGCATCGGCACGCCGAAATTCTGCCGGGCGTATTCGCGCTGGCGCTCCCACCAGACACCCGGCGCGACCGGCGCGGACCGCGTCGCGAAGGCCCGGGCGAGCACGTCGCGCGCGGCGCCGAAGCCGCGCTGCATCCAGGCCTCCCAGCCGACGAGCGCCGCGATCCCGACGGCGCTGCCCGCGGCCGTCGCGGCGAGCGCCTGGGCGAGCCGGGCGCTGGCGCGGCGGCGCCACAGGAAGAGGAGACCGGCACCGAAGGCGGCGACCTCGAGCGCCGCCGTCCAGTGCGTCAGGAAGCACGCCGCGACGGCGGCGCCGTAGAGCACGAGCCGGCCGCGGCCGCCGTGCTTCACGAAGCCGGCGAGCGCGGCGAACGTCCAGACGGCCGCGGCCATGCCGTCCGTCTCGTACTTGACGCAGGTCTGGTAGGTCGCGAAGAGCGGCAGGGCGGCGAGGACGGCGGCTCCGGAGAGCGCCGGGGCGACCTGGCCCGTCGCCTGAAGCAGCACGACGAAGAGCCCGGAAGCGATCGCGAACGAGACCGCCGCGGAGAAAGCGCGCGACGCCCAGGGCGGCGTTCCGGTCAAGCGGGTGACCTGCTGGAAGAGCGCCTTCCCGAGAAACGGATGGTCGGTGTAGTACGCGGGCTCGCCGCGCCGGATGCCCCACCCCGAGTATCTGTTCTGCGTCACCCCGAACTGCGAGCGGAGATCTCCGTTCCGGTTGCCGCTGCGCGCCATGAAGGAGACGAGGGCGTTGTCGTGGTCGTAGTGGAGGCGCGTGTCGAGAAAGGGGCGCGCGAATTTGTCGTGGCTCGTCCAGAGCAGGATCGCGAGCACGACGGCGAGCGACGCCGCGACCGCGGCCGAGTTCGGCCGGACCGGACCTTTCGAGCCGCGCCCGGGTCGCCCGGCTTCGGACCCCTTCGGCACGCGGCGCTCAGGCCCCGGCGACGACCGGGGGCACGCCCGCGGGGCTCCCCGCGAGGCGGCGCTCCTCCTGCGCGAGCGCGGCGCGCAGCGGCTCCGGGTCGTCTTCGGTCGAGGCCGACAGGTTCGTGAACGGCGCCTCGGCGAGGGCCTGGCGCCAGGGCAGCGCCGGCAGGCCCCCGGCCTGGAGGGCGCGGATCAGCTTGAGCGTGCGGAAAGCGTCGAACCAGGTGTGGAAGTGGCGGAGCATCGTCGGGGCGTCGCCGGAGCGGGCGATCGCCTCGCGCATCGCCGCGAAGGCGCCCATCTTCTCCAGACTCTCGACGAGGAGATCGGCGCGGAAGAACGGGTTCTCGCGCGGGAGCTCCTCGAGCGCCGCTTCCAGGCGGCCGCCGGACCGCGCGACCGCGGCCATCGCCCGGATCCAGGCCGCCAGGTGCGCGAACGCGCCGGGATGATAGAGGCGGAACCCCGCGAGCGCCCCGCGCTTCGCGAGCAGGTTCGACAACGCCTTGCCGGTGCCGAACGGGACGCGGTCGGACACGCGGCCCTCGAGGAGAAAGGGCGCCCCGGCCAGCCGCTCGATCGCGCCGACCTTGGCGAGCTTGTCCAGAACGTAAAAGTCTTCGGCGGCGTTTTTCTTCGGAAAACCGCGGACGGCCGCGTACGCGTCCGGGCGGACGGCGATGCAGCTGCCCATCGCCTCGTAGGCGTAGGGCGAGCCCGCCCAGGCAAGACCGAGGACGTAGTAGCGCAGCGAGATCTCGTAGAGGCGCGCCGCGAGGGCCACGTCGGGATCGGCGCTCAAGCGATGCTCGAAGAAGAAGATCGCCGCCGCCCGGTCGGCCTCGACTTTCTCGAGCTGTTCGAAGGCGTCGTTCGACAGGACCGTGTCGGCGTCGGTGTTGAGGATCCACGGCGTGGCGAGCCGGCCGGCCTGCCGCAGGCGCAGGACGAAGTCGTCGCCGATCTTGCGCGCGAGGCCGACGCCCTGGCCCTCGGGGAGAAAGCGCCCCGGCGCGGCGCGGTCGATCACGGCGACCGTGCCGTTCGGGTACGCGAGCGCCGAGATCGGCGGCTCGGCCACGATCTCGCGGACCGTCCGCGCGGTCTCGGCGAGCCGGGCGTTCGAGGCGCGGTTGGCCTCGTGGACCGAGCGCGGCGAGTCGGCCCGCGCGTTGAAGACGACGACGATCAGCGTCTCGCCGTGCGGTCCCCGCGGGATCGACCCGAGGGTGTCGAAGAGGCTCTGCGTCTCGCCGTACGCCGGCACGACGACGGCGTGCCCGTAGGTTCCGTCGAGACGATCCGCGAGAGCCGCCTCCGGCTCGGCGTGCCGGGCGAGGTACCGGGCGACGGGCTTGTCGGGGCTCATGGCCCGGCAGTCTACAGGTCCGGGGAGCCCGGATCAGTAGAGCGCCGGGCGCACGGGCAGCGCCGCGAGGACGCGGGCCTCGGCGTCGAGGATCTCCTCGAGCCGTGCCTCGGTTTCCTCCGGCGCGAAGTACTCGCGGGCGAGGTCGAGGTAGAGCTCCTGGTGGCGGACCTCGGAGCGCGCGAGCTCGCGGTAGAAATCCCTGAGCGGCCCCGCGGGCAGCGCCGCCGCGACCAGGCCGAAGCGCTCGCAGCCGCGGGCCTCGACGACGGCCGCGGTGAGCAGCCGATCGAGGAAGTAGGGGCCGCTGCCGTCGCGGAAGCCGGCCGAGAGCTCCCGGAGGTACGCGCTCCGCTGGTCCGGCCCGAGGACGAGGCCGCGCTCGGCGAGGCGCGCGTGGACATCGCGGAAGTGCTCGAGCTCTTCGATCGCGAGGGCGATGCAGCGCTCGACGAGCGCGCGGCGGTCGGGGTAGTGGGCGACCAGCGCGAGCGCCGACGCCGAGGCCTTGCGCTCATTGGCCGCGTGATCGACGAGGAACGCGTCGAAGTCGGCCAGGACCGCCGCGGTCCACTCGGGCCGGGTGGGCACCCGGAGCCGCACGAGCCCGGGCCTAGCCGCCGCTGACGGCGGGAAGGATCGCGATCTCGCACCCTTCCGGCACGCGCGTCGCGAGGCCGGCGGCGTCGCGGATGTTCGTCTCCGCGACGAAGACGTTGACATGGGGACGCACGGCGCCGGTCTCGGTCAGCACGCGCTCCGTCAGGCCCGGGTGCACGGCCCGCAGCGCGGCGAGCGCGTCCCCCACGGTCGCCGGCGAGCCGTCGAGGGCGACGGCGGAGCGCCCGTTCGAGAACTCGCGCAGCGGGCCCGGCACCAGGAACCGGACCGCCATCAGGCCGCCCGCCGCGCCTTCGCCGCAGGGCGACGTCG
>DATJXB010000007.1:0-2268 GCA_035500755.1 Thermoanaerobaculia bacterium
GCCGCTGACGGAGCGGGGCACGATCCTCGGCACGTTCCAGTACATGGCGCCCGAGCAGCTCGAGGGCGCGGAGGCGGACTCGCGCTCGGACATCTTCGCTTTCGGCGCGGTTTTGTACGAGATGGCCACCGGCCGCAAGGCGTTCACGGGCAAGAGCCAGGCGTCGCTGATCTCCTCGATCATGAGGGAGGACCCCGCGCCGATCTCCTCGATCGCGCCGATGGCGCCGCCGGCGCTGAACCGCGTCGTGCGCACGTGCCTGGCGAAGGACCCCGAGGACCGGTTCCAGACCGCGCACGACGTCAAGCTCCAGCTCGAGTGGGTGCGGGAGGGCGGCTCCGAGGCGGGGCTTCCGGCGCCGCTCGTCGCCCGCCGCAAGAACCGCGAGAAGCTCGCTTGGATCGTCGCCGCCGCCGCGATCGCCGCCGCGGGCGTCGCCTCCTACGGCTGGGCGCGCCGCGCGCCGAAGCCGCTGCGCGTCGTCCGCTTCGAGATCGGCGTCCCCGGCGAGGTGTCGACCCTCGATGCGCCGCGCATCTCGCCGGACGGCCGCATTCTCGCCTTCGACGCGACCGACTCGAGCGGTCACAGTCGCATCTGGATCCGTCCGTTGAACGCGCTCCAGGCGCACCCGCTCGCCGGCACCGAGGGCTCGGGACGCGCGTTCTGGTCGCCCGACGGCAGGTACCTGGGATTCTTCGCCGACGGGAAGCTGAACAAGATCGACGTCTCGGGAGGGCCGCCGCAGAAGATCTGCGACGCCCCGACCGGCTCGGACGGGACGTGGAGCCCGGAGGGCGTCATCCCCTTCGACGGGCGGGGCAACGATCCGATCCTGCGCGTCCCGGCCGCGGGGGGGACGCCCGTTCCGATCATCAAGCCGGACGGCGAGAAGGCCCTGCAGGTCGGCTGGCCCGCGTTCCTTCCCGACGGCAAACACTTCCTCTACATGGCGATCGCGGCGAAGCTGTCCGAGAGCATGTACCGCGTCGGCTCTCTGGACTCGAAGGAGACCACGCCGTTCGCGCCGGCGCAGTCCCAGATCACGTACGTCGATCCGGGGTACCTGCTCTTCCTGCGCGAGCGCACGCTCGTCGCTCAGCCCTTCGATTCGAAGTCCCTCAAGGCGACCGCGGAACCGATCCCGGTCGCCGACCAGGTCGGCACCGACAGCGTGGGGCTCGGGCGATTTTCCGTTTCCCGCGAAGGAACGCTCGTGTACCGCACGGGCGAGCTCAACAACCGTCTCGTCTGGGTGAATCGCTCGGGCAAGGAGATCGAGACGGTGGTGGATCCGGGCGTCTATCAGAGCCCGAGGATCTCGCCCGACGGCCGCCGTCTCGTGGTCGACGTCTCCGATCCGCGCACCTCCAAGGTCGACCTCTGGGTGCGCGACCTCTCGCGCAACGTCAGCTCCCGCTTCAGCTTCTCGAAAGGGGATGCGTACGCGGCGGTCTGGTCGCCGGACGGCAAGCGGATCGTCTACACGGTCACGAACGACCTCGTCGAGCGGGCCTCCGACGGCCAGGGCGCCGAGACGCCGCTCGTCACGTCGCCGGCGATGAAGATCGCGAGCGCCTTCTCCCCCGACGGGAGGTTCCTCGCGTTCGGGTCGCGATCGGAGGACGGCGGCTGGGACATCTGGGTGCAGCCGACGTTCGGAGACCGGAAGCCCTATCCGTGGCTGAAGACTCCGTTCAACGAGTTCGGCGCGGCCTTCTCGCCCGACGGCCGCTACGTGGCGTACGCGTCGAACGAATCCGGGCGCAACCAGATCTACGTCCAGAGCTTCCCCGGACCCGGCGGGAAGTGGCAGGTCTCGTCGAACGGCGGCCGGGAAGCGACCTGGCGCGCCGACGGCAAGGAGCTGTACTTCGTGACCGAGGAGCAGAAGATCATGGCGGTCGACGTCACGACGGGCGCGAACTTCGAGGCGGGAGTGCCGAAGGAGCTCTTCGCCGGCCGCTTCGACATGAGCACCATGCGCAACCGCTTCACGCCCGCGAGCGACGGCCAGCGGTTCCTGCTCATCGCCACGCCGGCCCGCGACGCGATCTCGCCGACCAACGTCATCCTGAACTGGATGGCGGACCTGGGGAAGTAGATGACGGCTCGTTCCACTTTCGCCCCCCTCACCCTCGCCGGCCGCTCGCTGCGCGAGACGCGGCCTTCGGCCGCGGCCGGCCCTTCATATGGCGAGGGGAGACCCCTCGCGCACCCCCGCTCCCCCCTCCGTGGCGGATTTTTGCGGGGCCGCTCGAACAGCCT
>DATJXB010000008.1:0-14252 GCA_035500755.1 Thermoanaerobaculia bacterium
AAGACGCAGGTGGCGATCGCGCTGGCCGACCGTCACGTGTTGGAGAAGAAGAAAAAGGAGAACGCGGAGAAGCACGCCGAGTGGATGCGCAAGGCCGAGCTCGCCGTCGACAAGAAAGACGACGGGCTCGCCCGCGCGGGCCTCGCGCGCGCGATGAGCTACAAGAGCCTGGCGGAAAACTTTCAGCAGCAGGTCGCCGACCAGAGAGTGGAGGTCGAGACGCTCAAGAACAACCTCCACGGCCTCGAGGGCAAACTGGTCGAGGCGCGGGCCAAGAGCGAAATGCTGATTGCCCGACACCGCCGCGCGCGGGCGTCCAAACGCGCGAGCCAGGCGAAGCTCGACGCCTCCGGCGGCGCGACCTTCGAGCGCATGAAGGACCGCGTCCTTCACGCCGAGGCGGTCGGCCAGGCGTGGGCCGAGGTCAGCGGCGAGGACGTCGAGGGCCGGTTCGCGGCGCTCGAGAAAGAGAAGGAGATCGACCGGCTCCTCGCGGAGCTGAAATCGCGCAAGCTGCTCGAGGCCTGAGGGTTCGGGGAGGCGCGAACTTTCCGCGGCCGGCTTCGTTTGCATATGACGATGGCGATTCCCATCGAGGCGCAGGGTCTGCGCAAGGTCTACCGCTCGCGGTGGCGGGGCCGGAGCGTGGCGGCTCTCGACGGACTCGATCTGAGGGTCGAGCCGGGGGAGGTCTTCGGCCTCCTCGGCCCGAACGGCGCCGGGAAGACGACGACCGTCAAGATCCTGCTCGGCCTGACTCACCCCTCCGCCGGCGAGGCCCGTCTCTTCGGGCGGCCGTCGAGCGACCCGGAGAGCCGCCGCCGCGTCGGGTACCTGCCGGAGGGCCACCGGTTTCCCGGGTACCTCACGGCGCGCCAGACCCTGTCGATCTTCGGGCGGATGTCCGGGATGGATCGGGCCGCCCTCGACCGGAGGGCCCCGGCCCTCCTCGAGCGCGTGCGGCTCTCGGACTGGGCGGACGTGCGCGTCAAGAAGTTCTCGAAGGGGATGACGCAGCGCCTCGGCCTCGCGGCCGCGCTCGTCCACGACCCCGACGTGCTGCTGCTCGACGAACCGACCGACGGCGTGGACCCGGTCGGCCGCCGCGAGATCCGGGACCTCCTCCAGGAGGAGGCCGCGCGCGGGAAGGCGATCCTGCTCAACTCGCACCTGCTCTCGGAGATCGAGCGGATGTGCAGCCGCGTGGCGGTGCTTCGGGCGGGGCGCCTGGCGGCGGAGGGCTCGATCGAGGAGCTGACGGCGGGCGGCTCGCGCTATCGCCTCGTCGCGAGCGGCGTCGACGAGCGCCTCCTGGCGGCCTTCCGGGAGACGGGCGCCACGATCGAGCGCGTCAACGGCCACTTCGACCTGACGGCGCGCGACGTCGACCACGTCAACGCGCTCGTCGACCGGCTGCGGGCGGGCGGCGGCAAGCTCCAGGAGCTGTCGCCGGTTCGGTCGAGCCTCGAGGACGTCTTCGTGGGGCTCGTCCGCGAGGGGTCGGGCCGCGGCGAGGGCGGGGTGCCGGCGTGAGAGCGTTCACGGCGAGCGTCCAGGAGGTCTTTCGCGAGGCGGCGGCCCGCTGGACGCTGATCGCCTACTTCGCGCTGTCGTCGCTCTTCATCCTGATCTTCGCCTGCGCCGTCAACCTCGACATCGTCAACGGCGCGCTCGCGGGCGCGAAGCTCTTCGGCCATTCGGTGGATCTCGGCCACCGACTCACGGTCGACCACCTCGTGCTCGGCTTCGAGTCCGGTTTCTCCGGGTTCCTCTATTTCCTCGGGACGTTTCTCGCCCTCTTCGCGACGGCGCACCTGGTGCCGCGCCTCCAGGAGAAGGGGACCATCGACCTGTACCTCTCGCGGCCGGTCGGACGCGTGCCGCTGCTCCTGTCGCGGTACGCCGGCGGCCTGCTGCTCGCCGCCGCCAACCTCGTCTATCTGATCGGCGCCATGTGGCTGATCGTGGTCTGGAAGACGCGGGTCCTCCACCCGCGGTTCCTGCTCTCCGGCCTCGTCATCCTGTTCACCTTCGCGGCGCTGCTCGCGTTCGCGTTCCTCGTGGGTGTCGTGACGTCGTCGACGGGCGTGTCGCTGATGGCGACCTACGCGCTCTTCTTCTTCGGCGCGGCGCTGGCGACGCACGACCGGATCGCCGCGGCGGTGTCGACGGAGCTGTCGGCCCGCATCATCCAGGGCCTCTACTGGGCCCTGCCGAAGACGGCCGAGCTGCTCCAGGCCACGGTCGCCCTCGTCGCCGGCGAGGAGGCGCCCGAGCGCCTCGCCCGATTCGATGCCCTCGGCGTCTACGGATCCACGGCGGCGTTCGCGATCGCGGCGCTCGCCCTCGCCTCCTGGTTGTTTTCCAGAAAGGATTTCTGACCATGAACGCTCGCCGCCCGGCCTCGCGCATCGCCCTCGTTCTCGCCCTGACGGCGCTCGCCGCGGCCGACGCGTTCGCCGTCCGGCGCACCGAAGATCCGCTCGGGCTCGTCCCGGCCGACGCCGCGACGGTCGCCGTCCTCCACTGGAACGAGCTGCGCGCGAGCCCTCTCGGCGCGCAGGTCTTCGCGCAGATGGACGGCGTGTCGACCGACGGCGACGCGGCGCGGTTCCTCCGCGAGACCGGCCTGACGCCGAGCCAGGACATCGACACGGTCGTCCTGGCGATGAGCCGCCGCGGCGGGGATGAGACCGGCGACGCTCTCGTCGTCTTCGAAGGCCGCTTCGACCTCGTGCGGATCGGGACGGCGCTGACGTCGCGCGGCGCGACGCTCCAGAAGGGGGCGGCGGGCGCGTACTACCGGCTCGCGAGCGAGCGCGGCGGCAACGATGGCGCCGTGGCGCTCGTCAACGGCGGCCTCATGATCGCGGGCAGCGAAACCGCGGTGGCGGCCGCTCTCGGCCGGCGCGAGTCCGGCGGCGACGGCGGCCTGCTCTCGGGCCAGGGTCTCGGCAAGAGCCTCGGCCGGGTCGACCGCGATGCCTCGGCGTGGGCCCTCGTGGACCTGACGCGTTTCCCGTCGACGCAGCACCACACGGCGCACGTCGACGTGACTTACGACGAGGATGGGCAGGCGCGCGCGATCGCCGGCGCGATGAAGTCGGTGTCGCTCCTCGCTCTCCAGGCGACCGTGCACGGCGACGCCGTCGACGTGTCGGCGACGGGCCTGACGGCCGACAGCGAGAGCCGGCAGCTCCTCGAAGACTCGCTCAAGGGCGTCCTCGCGATCTGGCGGATGGCGATCCAGGAAAAGTCGCCCGAGCTCGTCCCGGTGCTGCGCGCCTTCAGGGTCGAGAGCGACGCCGACGGCGTCTCGATCAGCGGGACGCTGCCGGCGAGCTTCCTGAAGTCGCTGTCCGCGCACCGCCAGGCGAGCGCCCGGTAGCGGCTGCGGGGCCGCCGCGTTCTACTGCGGCGGCTGGTTGGGCGCGGGCGCGGGGCGCGCGGGAGGCTTCCCGCCCGGCGCCGGCGCCTTGCCGCCCGGCGCTTTCCCGCCGGCGGCGGCCGCCGCTTTGAGCTCCTCGCTCTTGGCCGCCATCGCGGTGCGCAGCTCGTCCTGGTGCTCCTGGGAAAGACGCGCGCCGGCCATCGCGGTGCGCTGCATCATCTCGGGAAGCTTTTCGAGCGACTTCTGGCCGGCCGGGGAGGCGTAGAAGACCGCCATCTGCTTGAGCTCCGCCTCGGTGAACGTGTCCGTGTACATCCGCACGAGCTCGGGCTCCATCTTTTCCCACGTCATGTACTTCTTGAGCCACGTGACCATGACCTCGCGGTAGGGCGTCAGGCCGGGATTGCGCGAGATCTCCGAATCGATCATGGCGTTGGCCGTGTCGGAGAGGCTCGTCTGGAGTTTCAGGGACTTGAAGAGCTCTTGCGCGGCGGCCGCGCTCGCGGCGGCGTTCGGCGTGAGGGTCGGCGTCGGGGCGGCCGGCGCGGCGGGCGCGCCCGGCTTGCAGGCGGCCAGGCCGAGCGTCAGGGCGCAGACCAGGGCGACGAGGCGAGAGCGCATCGAGATCCTCCCGGAAGCGTGAGGGCTCGTCCCGCCAAGAAGGCTTCCGGGCAGTCGGACGGAGACATCCCTTCCTAGCGGCGAAGGATATGACGGCGCGGGCGGAAAACGGAGGGAAAAGACGCGGCTCGACCGCGTCAGACCGGAGCGTCCGCCTCCTTCCGCCGGGCCGAAACGAGCATCGCGACCGCCGTGTACAGCACGACCACGAAGACGAGCCAGCGCAAGGCGGAGAGCGGCAAGGACTTGACGACGAAAGCGGCGAGGAAGACGGCGGGCACGCCGCCGATCGTCAGCCCGACCGCGGCCCGGAGGTTGTAGCTGCCCCGGGAGATGAAGCGCAGACCGCCGATCGGCATCAGGAACGCGCACGAGCCCATCATGATCGGGAAGGCGGCGCGGGGGTTCATGCCGAGCAACGCCACGAGGATCATGCACGGCGCGTAGAGCCCGATGCCGAGCGTCATCAGCGCCCCGAGCGCGAAGTTGCCGGCGAGGCCGGCCCACAGCAGCGGCGACGCGAGGCCCAGCGTGTCGCCGCCGGCCGGGAAGAGCTTCAGGTTCGTCATCGCGAAAAAGCACGCCGCGGCGAAGAGGGCGATTCCCATGCCCGCCTGCACACGCCGCCGCGGCCAGGAGGAGACGAGGCCGGCGCCGAGCCACGCGCCGGCGACGGAGGCCGCGATCATGCCGATCAACGTCGTCATCTCGACCTGCACGATCGCGATGAAGATGAACGCCTGCGTGATCGTCGGGATGGCGTGGCCGACGTTCAGGGTCCCGGGGATCTTTTCGTCGCGGACGATGCCTTTCAATTTCCAGATCGACGTCGTGGGCGCGAACGAGCCGATACCGAGCGTGTCGAAGAAGTTCGTCATGAACCCGATCGCGAGCGCGATCGGCCCCGGCCGGGCGGGTTCGTCCGAGCGGCGCGCGGACCGGATCCACGCGACGCAAAAGGCCAGGCACACCCCCCCGAGGGCGAGGAAGAGCAGCGTCTTGGCGTCGGGCACGTTGCGCGGATAGTAAATCAACGCCCGGCGGATCGAATAGAGTCGCGCCCATGAAGATCCGGCGCATCGCGGCGTACCCGGTCGCGCTTCCTCTGCACGAGGGCAGTTACAAGTGGTCCGGCGGCAAGTCGGTGGCCGTCTTCGACAGCACGCTCGTGCGCGTCGAGACCGACACGGGGCTCGTCGGCCACGGCGAGGTCTGCCCGCTCGGGCCGGCCTACCTGCCGGCCTACGCCGAGGGCGTGCGGGCGGGTATCGCCGTTCTCGCGCCGCACCTGCTCGGCGAGGACCCTCGGGAGCTCGAGCGTCTGAACCGGCGCATGGACGCGGCGTTGAAGGGGCATCCGTACGTGAAGTCGGGGATCGACATCGCGTGCTGGGACCTGCTCGGCCAGGCGGCGGGGCTTCCGGTGGCGTCTCTCCTCGGCGGGCGCTACGGCGAGGACTTCGTCCTCTACCGGGCGATCTCGCAGGAGTCTCCGGAGGCGATGGCGCAGCGCGTGGCGGGGTACCGCGGCGAGGGTTACCGGCGCTTCCAGTTGAAGGTCGGCGGCGACCCCGAGACCGACGTCGCCCGGATTCGCGCCGTCCGCGCGGTCCTCGACCCCGGCGACGTTCTCGTCGCCGACGCGAACACGGGCTGGCTGCCGCACGAAGCGGCGCGCGTCGTGCGCGCGGTGCGCGACGTCGACGTCTACGTCGAGCAGCCGTGCGCGACGTACGAGGAGTGCCTCTCGATCCGCCGGCGGACCGATCACCCGTTCGTGCTCGACGAGATCATCGACGGGATCGGCGTCCTGCTGCGCGCGGCCGGAGACCGGGCGATGGACGTCGTCAACGTCAAGATCTCCAAGTTCGGCGGCCTGACGCGCGCGCGCCAGGCCCGCGACCTCTGCGTTTCCCTCGGCGTCGCGCTGACGATCGAGGACTCGTGGGGCGGCGACGTGACGACGGCCGCGATCGCGCACCTGGCTCACTCCACCCCGACGGAGTTCCTCTTCACCGCGACCGACTTCAACAGCTACGTCACCGTCTCGACCGCCGACGGAGCGCCGGTGCGGCGGAACGGACGGATGGCGGCGCCGGCGACGCCGGGGCTCGGCGTGGTCCCGAAGCCGGAGTTTCTGAGAAAACCCGCGGTCGACGTCTCGTAGCGGCGCTCGAAGCGCCGACGAGAGCGGGAGCGTCGCGACCCGTCCGACTCCCTGTTAGGATGGGCGGCCCATGTCTACCGTGTCCGAATTCGTCCCCGTCGAAATCCAGACCCTCGTCGACCAGAAGAAGTTCGACGCCGTCGGCGACCTCTGGAAGCGGAAAATGGAGGAGGATGCCGAGGACCTCCCGTTCTTCTTCGGGGTCGCGGCCGCGGCCAAGAAGAAGGGCGGCGGAGCGCAGGCCGTGGTCTGGCTGCGCTCGCTCGCCGAGTTCCACGACGTCGGCGAGGGCGGAGCGCGCACGAAAGTGCTCCTCGAGATCGCCCGGATGTCGCCGTCGGACGCCGAGGTCCGCAAGGAGCTGACGGCGACCCTGAAGAAGCGCTTCGCCGGGCATCCCGCGCTCACCGCGGTCCTCGCGAAATTTCCGCTCGAGAAGGCGACCGACCCCTCGGACGTGGCCGGGCGCATTGCGCGCTGGCTGTCGTTCCAGCCGAACGCGATCTACTTCATGCCGGGGCGCGGCGCGGGGCGCCTCGTCGAGATGAACCCGGCGCTCGACGTGCTTCGGCTCGAGGTCAACGGCGCGAAAGTGCCCCTGTCGCTCGTGTCCGCGGAAAAGACCCTCGTGCCCCTGCCGGAGGGCCACTTCCTGCGCCGCAAGGTCGAGGAGGGCCCGGCCCTGGCGGCCTTCGCGGAGAAAGAGCCCGCCGAGGCGCTCCACCTGCTGCTCTCGAGCTTCGGCAGGACCCTCACCCTCCAGGAGGTCAAGGACCACTTCGCCGGCCTCGTTCCCGAGGAACGCTGGACGGCGTTCTGGGCGGCGGCCCGCAAGAACCGGCAGGTTCTCGTGTCGGGGAGCGCGAAGTCCGCGAAGGTCAGCTGGAGCGAGAGCGCCGACGCCGCCGAGGAGACGGTCAAGAAGGCCTTCCTCGCCGCCGAGCCCGCGACGCGGATCGACCTCGCGCGCAAGCACGCGAAGCGCTCGAAGGAACTGGCTCGGTTTTTCGCGGCGACGCTCGGCGAGGACGCGCGGCGGCTCGCGGCGTCGAAGCCCGCGCTCGCCTGGGAGCTGTCGCAGACGGCGCTTCGCCTCTCGTCGGACGAACCCGAGGCCTACCCGGCCTCGGCGCTGCTCGCCGTTCCGGACCTCGGCCGCGTGATCGACGAGATCCGCGACCAGCCGGCCCGAGAGAAGGCGCTGCTCGCGGTTCGCGACGGCCGCGCCGACTGGGTCGCGCTCTTCACGGACCAGATCGGCCGCGAGGAGGACGGGCGCGTCCTGACGACCCTGTTCGACTCGCTCGGCGAGCGGGCCGCCGACCTCTCGCGGAAGATCTTGCGCTCGCCGCGCTCGGCCCCGCGGGCGTTCGTCTGGCTGTGCGAGCGGCTGCACGCGGAAGGCAAGGCCGACGCATCGCCGGGCCTCTTCTTCGCGCTGACCGACGCGATGCGCCTGGAGGAGTTCTCGGGACAGCGGGCGCGGTTGAAGGAGTTCTTCGAGCCGGGTGGCTTCGGCGTCGCGCTCGTCCGCGCGGCCGCCTCCGAAGACGAGGCGCGGCAGATGCTCCACGCCCTCGACCGCGTGCCGGGGCTCGAGGAGCACCGCCGGGCGACGGTCCGCGAGGCCCTCCTGATGAAGTTCCCGGAGCTGCGGGCGCCCGCGCGCGAGTACCTGTACGCGACCGCGCCGTCGATCGAAGCGCGCCGCGCCGAGCTGATCCACCTGAAGCAGGTCGAGCTGCCCGCCAACGCCGTGGCGATGAAGACGGCCAAGGAGCACGGCGACCTCCGCGAAAACTTCGAGTACCACGCCGCGCGGCAGAAGCACGAGTACCTTTCGGCGCGCATCGCGTCGCTCGCCGACGAGCTCACGCGCACGCGCGCCCTCGACGCCACGAAGATCGACGCTTCCGAGGTGCGCGTCGGCACGCGGGTGCGCCTGCGCGACGCCGCGGGCGCCGAGCGCGAGGTCACGATCCTCGGCCCCTGGGACTCGAAGCCCGAAGAGTCCGTCTACTCTTACCAGTCGGAGTTCGCGGACCGGCTCCTCGGGGCGAAGCCGGGAGACCGGATCGGCATGCCGGAAGGGCCGGTCGAAGTCGTCGCGATCGCGCCCTGGCAGTCGTGACCCGCGCCCTCGCCGCGGTGATCGCGCTGCTGTGGAGCGGCGCGGCCGGCGGCGAGGAGATCCTGAAGCTGCCCATCGGCGATCCGGCGCGCAAGGACCGCGAGGCGCCGGTCGTGCTCGACGCCCTGACGGACACCGCATCGGGCGCGCTCCTGACGCCCGCCGACCTCGCCGGAAAGCTCGCCGACGTCCGATTCGTGCTCGTCGGCGAGGAGCACGTCGGCATGGACTTTCACCGCGTCGAGAAGCGGGTCATCGAGGCGCTCCATGCCGCCGGCCGGAAGGTCGTCGTCGGTCTCGAGATGTATCCGTATCCCGAGCAGCACTGGCTGGACGACTGGACCGAAGGCCGCATCTCGGAGGAGGCGCTTCTCCCGAGCTGGTACAAGAACTGGGGCTACAACTGGCTCTACTACCGCGACATCTTTCTCTTCGCGCGGGAGAACCGGATCCGCATGGTCGCGATCAACGCGCCCCGCGAGGTCGTGTCGGCGGTGCGTCAGAAGGGCTTCCAGGGGCTGACGCCGGAGGAATCGGCGCACATCCCGACGAAGATCGACACGAAGAGCCCGGACCACCTGCGGCTCTTCAAGGCCTCGTTCGACGAGGCGACGTCGTTCCACGTCGGGAGCAGCGATGCCCAGTGGCAGGCCATGCTGAACGCGCAGTGCGTCTGGGACGCGACGATGGCCTGGAACGCGGCCGCGGTTCTCGCCAGGGACTCCGACCCGAAGACCGCCGTCGTGGTTCTCGTCGGCGCCGGCCACGTGCAGTACGGCCTCGGCATCGAGCGGCAGGCGCGTCAGTGGTACGCGGGAAAAATCGCCTCGATCATCCCGGTCGAGATCGAGGACCCGAAGAAGGGTCCGGTGACCGCGGTGCAGGCGTCCTACGCCAACTTCGTGTGGGGAGTTCCCGCCGAAATCGGCCCGCTCTATCCGGACCTCGGCCTCGCGACCCACACGCGCCCCGACGACAAGCGGCTCGAGGTCCTCGACGTCGAGAAGGACACGCCGGCGGCGGCCGCGGGTTTCCAGGTCGGCGACGTGCTCCTGACGCTGGACGGCGTCGACCTCGCGGACCGCGACGTCCTCGCGCGTCTCGTCGCGGGCAAGCGCTGGGGCGACGCCGCCGCGTTCACCGTCCGGCGCGGCGAGGCGACGGTGGCCGTGCCGGTCATGCTGCGGCGGACCGTGCCCGAAAAGAAGGCCGACGCCGCGAAGTCCTGATCCTCAGGGCGCCGGGTCGAGCGGCCGCTTTCCGGCCGAGTACTTGAGGACGCGCGCCTTCTCGATCGTCACGAGGCCCTCGGTGACCATCTCGTCCAGGACCGGCAGGAGCCGCTCGACGTGCTCGGCCGAGTCGACGATCTCGACGACGAGCGGCAGGTCCTGGGAGAGGCGCTCGAGGATCGTCGTGTGGAGGACGCTTCTCGCGCCGAACCCGCCGATGCCGCGGAAGACCGTCGCGCCCGCGTAACCCTCCTTGCGGAGCCTTTGCAGGAGGGCCATCCAGAGCGGCTGGTTGTGCCAGCGGTCCGACTCGCCGATGAAGATGCGGACGAGAGTTTGTTCGCCGTCGAGAATGCGCACGGTCCTAACCTCCGAAGAGCGAACGCGCCAGGGCGACCCCGGCGATGCCGGCGACCAGGCAGACCACGAGCGTGACCGCGACGTTGGCCGCGGCCAGGCGCCACGCGCCGTCCTGCAGGTAGCGGATCGTCTCGTAGTTGAAGGAGGAGTACGTCGTGAATCCGCCGAGGAACCCGGTCGTCAGCGTCAGGCGCAGGGTCGGCGACAGCAGCGAGGTCGCGAGGCCGACCTGCATCACGAACCCGATCGCGAACGAGCCGAGCACGTTGACGGCCAGCGTGCCGTACGGAAAGCCCGCTCCCAGCACGGCGAGCGCCCAGCCCGACATCAGGTAGCGGGCGCCGGTCCCGACGGCGCCGGCCGCGCAGATCCAGAGGAAGCGACTCACGAGCGACCAGCCATCGAAGGCATTCTAGATCGCACCGCTCACAGCGCGGCCGCGCACGCCTCGGCGATGAAGAGGTCCTCGGCACCGAGGCCCGTCATGTCCGCGACCGTGATCCCGGCGCGGTCGTAGCCCGCCGGTGCGGCGCAGAAGGCGCCGATCTCGACGGCGCGGACCTTCTCCGAGGTCGCGTGCTGGAGCTCGCCGAGCCGCTCGCACTGGGAGAGCGAGTCGACGAGCAGGAGCGATGCCCTTCGGAGGATGCCGGCGTCGAGCTCCTGCTTGCCGGGCGAGTCGGCGCCGACGGCAGAGACGTGAGCGCCCGGGGCGAGGTCGACGGCCGCGAGCAGAGGCGCGCGCGAGGCCGTCGCGGTGACCAGGAGTCGGGCGCTCGCCGCGACTTCGGCCGGCGAGCCGGCAGCCACGACGCGGACTCCCGGGAGGCGCGCGGCGACGTCGCGGGCGCAGGCGGCGGCGCGCTCGGGACTCCGGCCCCAGAGGACGACGTCCGTCAGCGGCAGGACCTCGGCGTGGAGCTCGGCCTGGAGCCGCGCCTGGACGCCGGTGCCGAGAATGCCGAGGACCGCGTCCGTG
The DNA here is from genome assembly GCA_035500755.1 of Thermoanaerobaculia bacterium. Taxonomy (GTDB): domain Bacteria; phylum Acidobacteriota; class Thermoanaerobaculia; order UBA5066; family Gp7-AA6; genus DAHUXD01. The sequence goes on from DATJXB010000008.1 coordinate 10,882, forward strand.
CGGCCGAGCTCTCGGGCCACCATCGCGGCGACCGCGGCGGTGCGGAGGTCGGTCAGGTAGCCGCCGTCGTCGAAGTACGCGACGGTCTCGCCGGTCTCGACCGAGACGAGCACGATCGAACCGTAGGGGCGGCGGGCGTACGTGCCGGCGACCTTGAGCGCGAAGTGCCGTCCGCCCCGCCGGTAGCTCGACTTGATGTGGACCTCGCCGCCGCCGCCGGCCCCGAGGTCCAGGTGCATCGGCATCGGCGTGTCGCACGCGCCGGCCGACTGCGCCATCACGGCCTCGCGCATCGCGGCGATCGCCGCCGCCCGCGAGACGGCGCCGCGGATCGCGTCCTGACCGACGACCCTCATGCGGCGAGGATCCGGGAGAGCGTCGGCAGCGCCACGTTCCGCCCCGAGATGACGGCGACCGCGGGGACGGCCAGCGGCCCGGCCTTGCCCGTCAGGATCGCCGCGACGGTCACGGCCGACGACGGCTCGATGAGGTACTGGTGGCGGTCGAGCATGAAGCGCACCGCGTCGAAGATCTCTTCTTCGGTCAGGAGCGCGACGCCGTCGATCCGCCTCCGGAGCTCCTCGAAGCCCGTCTTCCCGATCCCGCCCTCGAGGCCTCCGGCCGTCGTCGTGACGGGCGGCAGCGTCAGGACGGCCTCGCCGCGCTCGAGCGACAGAGCCAGGGCGGGCGAGAGGGCGTGCTGGCATCCGATGACCCGGCAGTCGGGCAGTGCCGCCTTCGCGTAGTGGGCGAACCCGCCCGCGAGGCCCGCGCCGCCGACGGGCAGGAGAAATGCCCGCGCCTCGGGGCAGTCCTCGAGCACCTCCGCGGCGAGCGTGCCGCCGTTGGCCGCGAGGATCGGGGCGTCGTCGAAGGCCGTCAGGTAAGGCCGGCCCGAGCGCGCGGCCTCGGTGCGGGCGATCCGCTCGGTGTCGTCGAAGCCGTCGTGCTCGGAGCGCACGACGGTGGCGCCGAGCGCGACCATGCCGCGGTACTTCGACTCGTCCACGCCGCGCGGGACGTGGATCTCGGCGGGGATCCCGAGCTCGCGCGCCACGTGCGCCACCGCCTTACCGTGGTTGCCGGCGGAGCATGTCACCACGCCGCGCCGGCGGTCCTCCTCGGAGAGGCGCAGGAGCGCGAAGAAGGCGCCGCGGATCTTGAAGGAGCCGGTCAGCTGCAGCGACTCGAGCTTCAGGAAGACGGGGACGCCCGCGGCGTCCGCGAGGGCCGGCGACGCCTCGACCGGCGTGCGGCGGATGCGCCCCTCGAGCGCCCGACGGGCCTCGAGGATCAGCGGCATGTCGAGCGCGGTCACGGCTCGACCAACTCTACATGGAGCGCGCGCGCGATCTCGCGGCGGACCCGCTCGGCGAGCGCCGGCGCGTCGGCCGCGGTCATCCCGGCGACGGAAACGGGCGGGAGCACTTCGACCGTCGCGGTCGTGCGCTGGAAGACCATCGAGTGCTTCGGCAGGGCGGTCTCCGTCCCGGCGATCGCGAGCGGCACGATGTCCACCCCGAGGTCGATCGCGAGGCGGAAGGTGCCCTCCCGGAACCGGCCGAGCCGCCCGTCGGCGCTGCGCGTGCCTTCCGGAAAGACGACCATGGAGCTCTTGTCGATCAGCCGCTGCCGCATCTCCCTCATCGCGCGGCGGGCGCTCGCCTTGTCGCCGCGCTCGAGCGGGATGTCGCCGGCGAGCTTCATCTCCCAGCCGAGGACCCAGATGTGGAAGACCGCTTCCTTCGACAGGAACTTCATTTCCCAGGGCAGCATCGAGAGCAGCCAGATGTCGGCCATCGAGCGGTGGTTCGAGACGAAGAGGTAGGGACGGCGCGCGTCGGGATGGACCGTGTCGACGACCCGAAAGTCCCAGAACGGGTTCAGCTTGATGCCGACGACGCCCGCGTTGCGGAGGATCCGACCGATTCGGTGGCGGCCCGGGTCGGAATGCCGCGTCAGGAGGCGAAACACGCCCATGAACGGCGCCCAGAGGAGCACGATGACCACGTTCAGGAGCCACCAGAGGTAGGAAAGCGGGACCGCGAGCGGACGCCACTCGTAGAAACGCCGTCGCGGTTTCTCCACCGGGCGGGGATTGTATCCGCGGGGCCAGCCCTTGACAGGGGGCCTATAGTGTCCGCGCCCATGACGGTTCGCCGTTTATCCGCCTGTTACCTGCTGGTCCTGTTCGTCGCCGCGGCCGCGGCGCCGCACCATCACCTCGACCCGATCGCGGACCTGGTTTCCGACCGCCCGAGCAACTCCGGCACGTTCGCGCAGATCGCGGGCCCCGGAAGCCTCGACCGGGGCGTGTATCCCGGCGCTCTGGTCCAGGACGAGTCGTGCTTCGCCTGCTTCCACTCCGACTTCGTCGCCTCGCCGGCGATCGCGCTCGTCCTGACCCAGTCGCTGGCGCCGGCCCCGGACCGCCCCTTCGCGTCCTCGCCGTCGTCCCCGTCGGTCTTCCTCGCCGGCACTCCCTCCCGCGCTCCTCCGGCCCTCGGCTGATCCTCGCTTCGGGATCAGGCCAGGGTCCGGCGACGTCCCGTCGCCGGCGGATTTCTTGTCGTGGAGGAAGCGCCACCGATGGCCTCTGAACTCGTTCTCTCCCCGGGCGCGCGGCGGCTTGCCGTTCCCGCCGTCGCGGTCGGGCTATTTGCGATCACACTCTCGGCGCGCGCCGGGGAGGCGGGCTCGTCGCTGACGCTGCCCGAGGCCCTCGCGCTCGCCGAAACGCGGGGGTTCGACGCGCTCGCCGCCGCGGCGGCAGTGCGCGGCGCCGAGGGCGACGCCGAGGCGGCGCGGCGCCTCCGCAACCCGCAGGTCTCGGGCGCCTACCTGCACTCGACGTCGGTTCCGGTGCCGGGCGGCCAGACGAGCTCGAGCGGCTACGCGGTGACCGCGAGCGACCAGGGTCTGGCGGAGGGCGCCGCGACCGGAAAGCGCTCGCTGCGGATTCGCGAGGCCGAGTCGGCCGTCGCGTCGGCGCGCTCGAACCGGGACGATGCCCTGCGCGAGATCCGGCGCGAAACTGCTCGGGCCTTTTACGCCGTCCTGCTCGCCGAGGCCGCGGCGGGCGTCGACCGCGGCGTCGCCGAGAGCTACGCGCGCACGCTCGAGCTCGTGGACGAGCGGCTGCGCTGGGGCGCGGCGAGCCGGGTCGACCGGGCGCGCGTCGAGACCGCAAAGCTCGAGGCGGACCAGGAGGTCACGGCCGCGGGCGCCGAGATTGCGCGCGCGCGGGCCGAGCTCGGCGTGTGGCTCGGCGGCCGCGACCTCGAGGGCGTGGTCCTCGACGGGAAGCTGGAGGGCGCACTGCCGGCGTGGACGACGGGAACGGACCTGGCCGCGCTGCGGGCCGAGGCCCT
>DATJXB010000009.1:0-2405 GCA_035500755.1 Thermoanaerobaculia bacterium
AAGGTCGGGTAGCAGGTGATGCCGATTTTCATCGGCGGCGGGGCGCCGGACGGGCTCCGGTCGGGAGATACTTCAAAATCCCGCCTCGAAACCCTCGAACGCCTCGACCGGGTCGTCGATCCGCGGCGGACGCATCGACACGAAGCCCTCCCCGAACTCGGCGCCGATCAGGAAGCCGAAATGGCGCGCCCGCGCCTCGATCGTGTCGAGAAAGGACTGCTGCGAGAGCATCGTCTGCGGTTCGCGGGAGGTCGCATCGTGGAGCTGGCTCGAGAAGACGCGGATCGCCGCGCGCCGTGTCTCGATCGCCGCCGTGACGTTCACGACAAACGTGGGCTCGTGCAGGAAGGCCGTGGAGAAGTAGAGCGTCTGTTGAGGGCGGTGCGCGGGGTAACGCGTCTCGAGTTTGCGAAGCCCGGCGTAGAAGGCCGCGTCGGTCACGAGGACCCCGGCCCGGGCGTGATCCGGATGTCGGTCCTTCGGGTACGAGGTCAGGACGAGCCGCGGCCGCTCCCGCCGGATGACGTCGATCAAGGCGAGCTCGTTCTCTCGGGTGTGCCGCAGCCCGCCGTCTCCGAAGTCGAGCGTCTCGCGAAACTCCGCGCCGAGAATCGCCGCGGCGCGGCGCGCTTCTTCGTCGCGGCGGGCGGCGTCGCCCCGGGTTCCCATCTCGCCGTGCGTCAGGTCGACGATTCCGAACCGTCGCCCGCGCGACTTCAAGGTCACGAGCGTGCCTCCGCAGGTCAGCTCGACGTCGTCTGGATGCGCCGCGATGGCGAGGACGTCAACCGGCATGACCGTCCCCTTCCCGCGGCTCCGACTTCGCGGCTCCCAGGTTGACGACGCGCGCCCCCTCGAGCGAGCCGGTCGCGGCTTCACGGATGGAGGTCAGGGCCTCGCGTCCATATGCCAACATCGGCACGAGCGGCGGATAGATTCGTTCGGCGGTCGAGCCCTCCGGCTGCAACATCGTCTCGAGCCTCCTTCGGCGTGTCGTGGTCGTGACGTCCTTTCGCTCCGAGGACTTCCGGACGCGGTCGGTCAGCTGCACGAGCGAAAACGCGGTCTTCTGGCGGGTCGTTTCGACCGCGGCTGCAAGCGCCGGGTCGAGCGCCTTCAGTCGCGGCTCGAGGCCGGCGAGTTCCTGGTCGAGTGTCTTGGCGATCCGGACGACCTCCTCCGCCTCGGAGACGGGCAGGCCGGCGGCCGCCGGGGGCTTCGCCAACAGGTCCGACAGAGGAATCCCGAGGGCCTCGGCCGCGCGCCGCTCGGCGGGGCCCAGGAGCACCAGATGCGAGCGCGGCAGCAGGACCGGCGGCTTCAACCCGAACACGGGGAAGAGCGGGATCGATTGCGCATGGTAGGCGATCTCGGCGGGGCCGAGGACGGTCGCGGCGGTCGGCAGGAGAAACGACTTGAACACCGGCCGCGTGAGAACGTCGGTCGACGGCCAGGCGCGGCCTTCTCGAACCTTGTGCAGGGCCTCTTCCGGATCGCCGACGCGGCGGCGCTCGCCGCCTTCGATCAAGAAGAAGGGAAAGACGTCGGGCCGGTAGGCGACGGCCGGGGACTTGCCCTGCCGCGCCAGCCGCTCGGCCGCGCCGGCCAGGGCCCGCTGGAGCTCCTCCCGCCGTTCCACGGCCAGCGCGAAGAAGTCCGCCGTGACTTCGCGAAGGCTCTCCTGATAGGGATCGAGGACGAGAAGCGGCTCGGGTTCGACCAGGTCGAGCAGCGTCTGGATGAAGGCGTCGGCGTACGTCTGGCCGGCCGCATACCGAAGCGCGAAGGTCTCGAGGATTCGATCGGCGTCGGCGGCGCGGGCGTCGGCGCGGAAGTCCTCCAGGATCTCTCTCGCCCGCTCGGGGATCGGAAGGCGTCCGACGGGCTGTCGGTTGCTGCGGTCCGCTCCGTCGGCGACCAGCACCTGCGGTCCCTCCGGGCCCGGCCGGGCAGTCTTCCCGACTTCCTCCAGGTCATGATCGTCCGTCAAGGCCCAGAAGACCGGCGCGGCGGGAACTCCCGCCCGATCGATCTGCCGCGCCACCCGCAGGGCGTCGAAGGCCTTCGTCAGGGTGAAGAGGGGTCCGGAGAAAAGGCCCACCTGGTGGCCCGCAACCGCGGCCACGGCTCCTCCGGCGGCCAGGGCCTCGGCGGCCGCCGCCGCGGCGGCGGACCGGCTCTGAAACGCCGAGGCCGGCACACGCGCCGGGACACCGAGGAGCTCCTTTCCGCGGCGGACACCGGCCTCGATCGTCGGAGGATCGGGGAAGAACTCCGGCAGGCCGCGCAAGAAGTCGAGAAAGAGCGGCGGAAGGCCCGGATACCGATCGAAGGGAATGACGCCTTCGGTCATGGCTTGCTCGCGACCAGAATCAGGCGGGGGGATTCAGGGCACACGGGACTTC
>DATJXB010000010.1:0-3015 GCA_035500755.1 Thermoanaerobaculia bacterium
CGGCGCAGACGTCTTCATCGTGCAGACGGGAGTCGCGGACGTCGACCGGAACCTGATGGAGCTCGTCTTCATGATCCAGGCCGCGAAGCTGGCGTCGGCGAAGCGGATCACCGCCGTCGTCCCGCTCTTCCCGTACGCCCGCCAGGACCGGAAGGCCAAGCCTCGCGAGCCGATCTCCGCGCGGCTCGTCGCCGACATGATCCAACTGGCCGGCGCCGACCGCGTCCTGACGATGGATCTCCATGCGGGTCAGATCCAGGGCTTCTTCACGATTCCGGTCGACCACATGACCGCGCAGCCGCTCTTCGCGCGCCATTTCCGCGACCTCGGCCTGACCGGCCCCGGCGTCGTCTCCGTTGCGCCCGACGAGGGCCGCGCGAAGGTCGCCGTCCGCTTCGCGAACATGATCGAAGGCGAGTTCGCGATCATGCACAAGACGCGTCCGGCCCACGACCAGGCGGAGGTCACGGAGGTGACGGGCCGCGTCCGCGACAAAATCGCGATCGTCGGCGACGACGTGATCATGACCGGCGGAACGCTGATCGCGAACGTCCATGCACTGCTCGAGCAGGGCGCGCGCGAGGTGTACGTCTACGCGACCCACGGCGTCTTCTGCGGTGGCGCGCTGGCGAAGTTCCACGACGCGCCGATCGAGGGGATCGTCGTCACCGACACGGTGCCGGTGAACCGCCTCGAAGCGCCGGCGCACCTCACCATCCTCCCGGTGGCCGGTCTCCTCGCCGAGACGATCATGAACGTGTTCGCCGACGACTCGGTCTCGGCGATCTTCGGCGGAGAGAACCAGCTCTTCTAGCAAGGAGTCGAAGATCGTCGGGTTGCCTCGGGTGGAGGCGACGTAGAAGGTCCTTGACTGCTCCCGTTCCGAGGTTGAGAGTTTCTTCCAACTGCTGTTCGACGTTGGAGGCGCCATGCAGAAGCCTCGGTTGAAAGCTCCCAGTCCCGCTCTGCTCACTTCGGTTCTTGCGCTCTTCATCGCGCTGGGCGGAACCTCGCTCGCAGCCGCAAACCTCATCAGCGGCTCGGACATCAAGCCGCACTCGATTCCCAAGAATCGGCTGACCAAAGGAGCGATCACGTCGCTGCGCGGGGAACGTGGCCTTCAAGGGCCGAAGGGCGCGACCGGAGTGCAAGGCGAGAAGGGCGACACCGGCCCGCGAGGGCCAGGAGCGCTGTCTATTCTCAAAAGCGACGTCCCAGACGACGGCGCTGATCACCTCCTGGCCAATGTCGGCGGCATCCAAGCTGACTACGCATGCCTGAACACGGGCGTTTACCTCTTTCTCTTTCCCCCGTCGACGGACACGGTGTACCTCAGTGGTGACTACGCGCAGGATGGGACCTTCGCGTCGGTGCAGACCTCGAGGACGAACAACTTCCACGTGATCGGCACGTCCACGGTCAATCTCGACGTGATCGCGTGGGCCGGCAGCGTCGGCACCCTGTCGCGCTTCGATCTCGGGGGTTACGACAGCGGCACCGCGTGCAACATCTGGGGGCTCATAACGCCCGGCTCTCCGTCATCCTCATGATCTGGCGGCGCTGCGCGACGGCGCGGCCGCTGCGGACAAACGCCGGCGCACGAGCCGGTCGGCGGCCTCGGCGGGGGTGACGCTCTCGGCGTCCGCCTCGGCGTAGAGCGTACGGAGCGTGTCGCCGATGCCGGCGAGGCGCTGCTCGAGCTGCTGCTCGTCCCAGTCCTCGTCCTCGAGCCCGATGAGCTGGATGATGCCGCCCGCGCTGACGACGTAGTCGGGCGCGTAGAGGATCCCCCGCCCGCGTAGGCGCTCGGCGTCTTCCGGCTGGGCGAGCTGGTTGTTCGCGCAGCCCGCGACCGCGCGACACGCGAGGCGGGGAATCGACTCGGCGTTGAGTGTGCCGCCGACGGCGCAAGGCGAGTACACGTCCACCTCCGTCTCGGCCGCGCGCGCCGGTGGCACCGTCTCGCAGCCGGTCGCGGCGGCGCGCGCCTCGTCGACGTCGCTGACGAGGACGCGGGCTCCGGCATCCGCCAGTCCGCGCGCGAGGAAACCGCCGACGGCGCCGGCGCCCTGCACGAGGACGCTGCGGCCGCCGAGATCCGGCGAGCCGAAGACGTGCTCGACGGTGGCGCGGATCGCATGCAACGCACCCCGGGCGGTGCCGCGACCGCTGTTTCCGCCGCGGCCCGTCGTTCCGTAGACCCACGGGCAGGTCTCGGCGACGACGTCGAGATCCTCCGGCGAGATGTTCATGTCGCCGGCCGTCCGATACGTGCCGCCGAGCGAGGCGACGAGCGCGCCGTACCGCCGCAGCAGGCGCCTGCGCGGCTCGCCCGCCGGAAGCTCCGGTACGGCGAGCACGGCCTTGCCGCCGCCGCGAGGCATTCCGGCCGCCGCCATCTTCCGCGTCATCGCTCCCGACAGGCGCATCGCGTCGGCGAGGCCGTCGGCCGGCGCGGGATAGACCCGCATGCGCGTGCCGCCGCCCGCCGGCCCGAGCACGGTGGAGTGGACGCACACGAACATCCAGGCGCCGCTCTCCGCGTCGTGACGCACGACTGCATGCTCTCCCTCCCAGCCCGTGAGGAGGCTCTCGAAGTCCATGCAACGGACGGTATCGAAGCGCCTCTCGGCTACACTCCCCCGCCGGAATGGCCGGAGAACGGACGAAGCTCGTGGTCGCCCAGCGCGAAAGGCTCGGCTCTGCCGAGTCGCGTCGCCTGCGCAAGGAGGGGCTCGTTCCGGGTGTCCTCTACGGCAACGGCGAGCCGGTCTCGATTTCCATCGCCGAGCGCGAGCTGCGGCGTGCGCTGACCGGCGCCGCGGGCCTGCACTCGATCCTCGACGTCGAGATCGACGGCAAGGGCGAGACGCACGCGTCGATCCTCAAGGAGTACCAGGTCGATCCCGTGCGGGGCGGTGTCACGCACGTCGACCTGCAGGAGGTACGGCTCGACCAGACGATCCAGGCCTCGGTCTCCGTCCAGTTGCACGGCGGCGACGACGCGCCGGGCGT
>DATJXB010000011.1:0-10927 GCA_035500755.1 Thermoanaerobaculia bacterium
ACCCCTTCGCCCGGTACACCTCTTTGCCCTCGAGCAGCGTCCACAGCACCTTGACGTCGTGGATCTGCGACGGCGGGATCTCGAAGAGGTTCTTGTCGAGCACGACGAGATCCGCGGCCTTGCCCACTTCGATCGAGCCCGTCTCCTTCTCGGTGAAGTCGAGGTAAGCGCCGCGGATCGTGTAGCCGGCGATCGCGTCGGGCAAGGTGATCTGCTCCTGCGGCAACCACGCCGGACCCGGCCCCTTGTCGGGTTCTCGATGCGTGACGGCGACCTCGATCCCGTCGAGCGGGTTCATCGACGACACGCTCCAGTCGCTTCCGAATGCGGTGACGCCGCCGGCCGCTTCGACGCTGGCAATGGGATACATCCACCGCGAGCGCGCCGGCCCGAGCTCGGGCTCGGTCAGCTCGGTGATGTACTTGTCCCCATTGGCCCAGAAGGGCTGGAAGTTCGCGACGACGCCGAGGAGGCGGAACCGCGGGATGTCCTCGGGCTCGATCAGCTCGAGATGGGCGATGTGATGGCGCGCGTCGCGAACCCCGTTCGCCTTCTGCGCCGCCTCGATCGCGTCGAGCGCGTCGCGGATCGCGCGGTCCCCGATGGCATGGACGTGAATCTGGAAGCCCTCCTTGTCGAGGGCCGTCGCGAGGGCCTTGAAGTCGGCGGGATCGAGGTTCGTCTTGCCGCGGTCCGTCCCGAAGCCGATGTAGGGCTCCAGGACCGCCGCCGTCCGCGTCTCGAGGACGCCGTCGGCGAAAATCTTCGCGCCGTCGGCGTGAAAGCGGCGGCCGCGATACTTCGCCCGCAGCTCCTTCAGGCGAGGCAGGTCCGCGAGGACCTTGTCGGTGTCCACGGTGATCGAAGCGGACACGCGCGCCGTCAACGCCCCCGCGGCGTCGAGGGCCGCATACGCCTCGAGATCCGCCCGCGACGCGCTCGCCTCTTCGAGCGACGTCAGGCCGAACGCGTTGGCGACCGCGAGTCCCTTCTTCAGGCCCGCCTCGCGGTCCTTGGCCGTGTATTTCGGCATCCGGTGCGCGACGAGCCCGACGGCTTCCTCGCGCAACGCGCCCGAGGGCTCGCCCGAAGCGTCGCGCTCGATGCGGCCGTGCGCCGGATCCGGCGTGGCCCTGGTGATGCCCGCCAGCGCCAGGGCCTTCGAGTTGGCCCAGGCCGAGTGCCCGTCGCTCGCGTCGAGCAGCGCCGGACGATCGGGCACGATCCGGTCCAGCTCGGCCTTCGTCGGGTTGCCGGCGGGAAAGAGCGTGAGCTCCCAGCCGCCACCCCGGATCCACTTCCCCTCCGGGAGTGTGGCGGCGTACCGGCGGATCGCCTCGTACACCGCCTCGGCCGAGGTCAGGCCATGCAGGTCGCACTCGAGCGCTTCCATGCCGCCCGAGACCGGGTGCACGTGCGAGTCGTGGAAGGCCGGGAGCAGCATCTTTCCCGCCAGATCCACGACCTTCGTGCGCGCGCCCGTCCAGGGCCGCGCTCCCGCCGCCGTGCCGACGTAGACGATCCGGCCGTCCGTCACGGCGACGGCCCCGGCCCAGCTCCGGGCGCCGTCCACGGTATATACCGCGCCGCCCGTCAGGACGAGATCCGCCGGCTCGGGTGTTGCGCCTCGCGAAGCGGCGGCGGCTCCGAGCGCCGCCAGGCCAATCAGGGTCGCGGCGAGCAGGCGGCGCATCAGGCTCCCTTCTTCTTCGAGGCGCGCTTCTCGAAGTTCTCGATCTGCTTCTTGACGTCGTCGGCGAGCGCGTTCGGGATCGGAATCGAGAGGTTGTACTGGGCGATCTTCCAGCCCTTGTCGGTCGCGACGAGGACGCCGGAGCCGCGGCACGGTCCGAGGTTCGGCGTGTCGAGAGCCTCGTCGAACCAGGCCACGCGGCGATCCGGCGCGAACGAGATCCAGCGGGCCGTCGCCTTGAAACTCCACGCCTTCCCTTTGGCGAAGTACGGGTGCGCCCAGACCCGGAACTCGTCGCGCGTCCACCGCTCGGTGCCGTCGGTGCCGAGGTAAACGGCGTCGGGCGTGAAGTACGAGAAGTACTTTTCTTCGTCGGCGGCGGCGGCCGCCGCGTGCCAGGCGTCGAGAACTCCGGCGATCGCGCCCGTGGCGAAGATGCCGTCGGGCGACTGGGCGCGCGCGGCGGCGCTCGCCGCCAGGCCGATCGCGAACAGGATCCGTTTCATGCTTCTCCTCCTCGGCCGCGCGGACCGGCGCGCATCATAGCCGCGATCCGGAAGCGTCAGGACCGGTCGTGGCAGGCCGCCCGCCGCAGGCGCGCCCGCTCGAGCTGGCCCCGCCGGCGCTCCTCGAGCCGCCCCGAGTCGGCCATCGGCGCCAGCATGTTCACGGCCTTCCCGTAGAGCTCGCACGCGGAGCCGGGGTCGCCGGATTGCTCCACGTCGGCCGTGTCGAGATAGAGCGTGCCGAGCATTCCCGAGGCCCACGCTGCCTGCGGTGACGCCGCGACGACCGCCTCGTAGGCCGGGCGCGCGCGGCGATACGCGGCGAGGGCCTCGTCCGGCCGGCCGAGTTTCGTCAAGGCCTGACCCACGTTGTGATGGCTCATCGCGAGGCCGAGCCGGGCATCGGTCGACTTCGGATCGGCCGCCGCCATCCGCTCGAAAACGGCGAGCGTCCGGCCGAAGTCGTCGAGGGCCGCCGCCGTCTGGCCGAGGGCGGCCTCGGTGTTGCCAATCGCCGTGAGCGAATAGGCGAGGTCCCGCTGGAACGTCACGCTCGACGCGTCTTCCGCGGCGAGCCCCTGCTGGATCTCGGCGGCGGCGCGGTACCGCTCGAGCGCGCGCGGCAGGTCCGACGCGTTCGCGGCGGCGTCCCCCCCGAGGTAGGCGTTCTGGCCGAGGCTGCGGCGCACGGCCCGGTCGGCCGGACGCTCGAGCCGCTGCGCCTCGAGAATCGAGGCCTGCTTCGCCAGGGCCGCGGCCGCCTCGGCCGACTTTCCGGCGATCGTCGCGTCGTAGGCCACGTATTGCCAGGCTTGAGCGAGGGCCATCTGCCGGTCGGCGTCCCCGGGCGCTCTTTCGGCCCGCGCCTGCCGCAGCGCCAGACCTTTCTTCGTGATTTCGAGCGCCGCCGCCGCCTGTCCCTCGCTCAGGGCGAGACCGCCGTCGACGAGATACGTCGTCGCGAGCGTCTCCTGGTCGGCATCCGAATCCCCCGGGCCGGCGACCGAAGGCTCCAGCAGCGCGATCGCCTTCCGATAGCTCTCCGAGGCTCCCTGGAGATCGCCGAGGTTCGCCATGAAGGCATTCCCCTGGACGTCGCCGACACGCCGGTACGCCTCGGCGAGCTCCCGACGCAGGGCGCGGTCGCCCGTCGACTCTTTGGCGAGCGAGTCGAGGTACTCGAGCGCCCGCCGAACGACCAGGGCGCGCGCGGGTGTCGCGCCCGGCAGGTCGCGGATCGCGTCGTGGAACTCGAAGAGGAAAGAGTTGGCCAGGCGCCGGACGTCGTTGAAGCGCCGCTCGGCGCGCTCCTCCGCCGCGCGGGCGCGCGCCGCCTCGCGCCACGTGGCGAAGAGGCCGCCCGCGAGCGCGACAAGGACGAGCGCCGTCGCCGCGACGCCGACCCGGTGGCGACGCACGAACCGGCTCGCCCGGTACGCCGCCGAACCGCGGCGCGCTTCGACGGGCTGGCCGTCGAGATACCGGCCGACGTCCTCCGAGAGCGCCGCCGCGGACGGGTAGCGCCGCTCCGGCTCCTTGCGCATCGCCTTGAGGACGATCGCGTCGAGGTCCGCCGACAGGCCGGCGGTCCGCGTGCTCGGCCGCTCCGGCTCGCGCTCGCAGACGACCCGCAACAGCTCGGCCGGGTCGCTCGAGGCGATCCGGTACGGCTTCTCTCCGGACAACAACTCGTACAGCACGACGCCGAGCGAGTAGACGTCGCTCGCGGTCGTGACCGGCCGCCCGCGCACCTGCTCGGGGCTCGCGTACTCGGGGGTCAGCACGCGCTCGAGCGTCGCCGTCCGGTCGGCCCCTTCCGCGGCGCTGCCCTCCGTCAGGAGCTTCGCGATGCCGAAGTCGAGCAGCTTCGGCGTCCCTTCGGGCGTGACGAGGACGTTGCCGGGCTTCAGGTCCCGATGCACGACGAGGTGCTGGTGCGCGTACTGCACCGCGGCGCAGATCTCGCGGAAGAGCCGGAGTCGCTCGCGCACCGGCAACCCGCGCGCGCGGCAGTACTCCAGAAGCGGCTCCCCTTCGACGTGCTCCATCACGAGGTAGGGCTCGCCCGCCGCCGTCGTGCCGCCGTCGAGCAGCCGCGCGATGTACGGATGGTCGAGACCCGCGGCGATCTGCCGCTCCCCGCGGAAGCGCCGCAGGTCCTGCTCGCTGACGAGCCCCGGCCTCATCAGCTTGACGGCCACGCGGCGCTCGAACGCGTCGTCGGCGCGGCGCGCCAGATACACGACGCCCATCCCGCCGCGGGCGATCTCGGCCGTCAGCGCGTACACGCCGATCCGCTCCCCGGCCCGGCCGGGCATCGGCGGTACCTCGACGCCGGCGGCGACGGCGTTCTCCGCGTCGAGCATCCCGCCGTCGCTTTCGGCGGCGCGCGCGAGGGACTCGACCCGTTCCCGGAGCGCGCCGTCTGAGCCGCAGGCCGCGTCGAGGAACGCGGCGCGCTCGGACGCCGGCCGCTCGAGAGCGCCGTCGAGGATTCCCTTGACGCGCCCCCACTCCTCCGGGGTCACGCGCGCTTCCCCGTCATCCCCAGGCTCCCGCCTCGAGACCGATTTCGTGGCGAAGAAATGCCCGGGCGGTCCGCCACTCGCGCTTGACCGTCGCGGTCGACACGCCCGCCACCTCGGCGGTCTCCTCGACCGACAGGCCCGCGAAGAACCGCAGCTCGACGACCCGCGCCTGCCGCGGGTCGAGGCGCTCGAGCTCCGTCAGCGCCCGATCGAGCGCCAGCAGCTCCGGCACCCGATCCGGGACGCCGGCGTCGGGTCCGGCGGCGACGTACAGAGTTCCGGGCGTCCGCTTGGCCGCCTGGCGGCGCCGGGCGTGGTCGACGAGAACGCGGCGCATCATCTGCGCGGCGATCCCGAAGAAGTGGGCGCGGTTGGCCCACGTCACCGAGCGCTGGCCCACGAGTCGCAAGTACGCCTCGTGGACGAGAGCGGTCGGCTGGAGCGTATGGTCGCCACGCTCGGTGCGCAGGTGCGACGCCGCGAGCTTGCGCAGCTCACCGTAGACCAGGGGCATCAGGCGCTCGAGGGCGCCCCGGTCTCCCGCGCTCCACTCCTTGAGGAGAGCGGTAACTTCTTCTCCCGAAGGCTTTTCCATGGATCGGTCCGGTTCCCCGGCTGGGCGAAATTAGACCACAGGAAAGGCTCGTGATCCCGCCGGACAGCGGCCTGCGCGTGTGAGTTCGGAGGTTCATCCATGGCCGCGAAGACGCCTCGCTTCACGACGGTTCTGTCCCTCGGGATGCTGCTTTCGTCCGCCGTGGCTCTTCGGGCCGACACGCTGACGGTCACGACGACGGCCGACACCGGCGCCGGCTCGCTGCGCCAGGCGATCCTCGACGCCAACGCCGGCGCCGGAGGCGACACGATCGCGTTCAGCATCGCGGGCGCGGGGCCGTACGTGATCCTGCCCCAGGCTCCCGGCCTCCCGGCCGTGCTCAAGCCGACCACCATCGACGGAACGACGCAGCCCGGATACGCCGGCACGCCGATCATCGAAATCGCCAACCTCGCCGGCAGCGCCCTGAGGCTCCAGGCCGGCTCGTCCACGGTCCGTGGCGTCGTCGTGCGCGGCAACAACGTCGGGATCGCGCTCGAGAGCAGCAACAACCACGTCGAAAACTGCTACGTCGGGACGGACGTGACGGGGACCATCGCCGCGGGCAACGGCACCGGGATCGTCGTCCAGTCGGGCACGACGGGCAATACGATCGGCGGCCCGTCGGCGGCCCAGCGCAACGTCATCGGGGGCAACGTCGAGGGAATTTCGCTCGTCAACGCCATGAACGCCGTCATCCAGGGCAACTACATCGGCACGACCGCCGATGGGACCGCCGCCCTCGGCAACAGCGAGGGCGTCGTCGCGACCGCCACCACCAACCTCCTCTTCGGCGGATCGGGAGCCGGCGAGGGCAACGTCGTCTCGGGAAGCGCCGAGGAGGGAATCTTTCTCACGGGCGGCAGCGGCGCGCACCTCCAGGGCAACCGGATCGGCACGAACGCCGCCGGCACGGAGGCCCTCGGCAACGACATCGGCGTCAAGGCCACCAACCACACCGGGTTCGTCCTGGGCGGCAACTTCAACGCGGGCGAGGGCAACCTGATCTCCGGGAACACGGCTCAGGCCGTGCTGCTTTCGAGCGTCGGCGCCGTCGTCAAGGGCAACACGATCGGGCTCGACGTCACCGGCCAGGTTCTCCTCCGCAATGGCACCGGGATCCGGCTCGACCCGGGCGCCACCGACTGCGTCATCGGCAGCGTCGTCAACGGCGAGGGCAATGCGATCGCCTGGAACGACGTCGGCGTCTACAACTACGGGGTGCGGAACTCCATCCGCGGCAACCCCATCTTTTTCAATGGCTCGATCGGCATCGACAACGACCCGGCCGGCGTCACGGTGAACGATCCCCTGGACGCCGACACCGGCGCGAACGAGCTCCAGAACTTTCCGTTCATCTCCTCGGTCGACTACGGGTCCACGTCGCTCGTCGTGCACGGGATCCTTCAGTCGACGCCGAACGTGACCTTCGACCTCGACTTCTACGAGAGCCCGTCCTGCACGCCGCATCCGAGGGACCTGCTCCAGAGCGCCTATTACATCGGGTCGACGCAGGTCACGACGGACGACTCGGGGAACATTTCGTTCACGACCCCTCCCCTCGCCGACGCCAACGCCGCAAACCAGCCGATCATCTCCGCCACCGCGACGGATCCGAACGGGAACACCTCCGAGTTCTCGCAGAACGTGATCTACGCCTCGGCCCCGCGTTCGGGGCCGCCGGCCGGCGGCGTCACGGTGACGCTGACCGGAACCCACTTCGTCGCGGGCGCCGGGGTCTCGTTCGGCGCCGCCGCGGGGTCCAACGTGATGATCACGAGCGAGACCAGCATGACGGCGGTCGCGCCGGCGCTCGCCGCGGCGACCGTCAACGACATCCAGGTGACCAACCCGGACGGCACGTTCGGGATCCTGAAGAAGGCGTGGATCGTGGACTTCCTCGACGTGCCGCCCGCCCAGCAGTTCTACGACTGGGTCACGACGCTCGTCTCCAACGGCATCACCGCCGGCGTCGGCGGCGGCAACTACGGCGTCGGGCAGCCGACCCTGCGGCAGCAGATGGCGGTCTTCCTGTTGAAGGGGCGCCACGGGCTCTGCTACGTGCCGCCCCACTGTTCGGGAGCGTTTTCCGACGTGCCCTGCCCGTCGACGTTCGCCGACTGGATCGAGGCTCTCGCGGCCGAAGGCATCACCGGCGGCTGCGGCAGCGGTAACTATTGTCCGACCAACCCGGTCCGCCGCGACCAGATGGCGGTGTTTCTCCTGAAGGCCGAGCACGGATCGGCGTACGTGCCGCCGATGTGCAGCGGCACGTTCCCGGACGTTCCCTGCCCGGGCCCATTCACCAACTGGGTCGAGCAGCTCGCTCACGAATCGATCACCGGAGGCTGCGGCAACGGAAACTACTGCCCGCAGAACCCGAACACGCGCGGCCAGATGGCGGTGTTCATCGACAAGACGTTCGGCCTGGAGTAGGGACTCCGTCGCTTCGTTCGGCCCGCCGCGCGACATCGCGCAGGAGCGCGCGGCGGGTCAGGCCGGAGAACGGGCCGACGAGCGCCCAGTACGCCCGGAACTTTCGCCGCGCGTCCTCGCCGAAAAAGACGATGCGCGTCTCCGTTGAAATCTCCGTCGAGCCGACGGCGGTGCCGCGGACGGACAGGTTCCACGCCGCCTTGACGCAGCCCTCCTCCGCGAACTCGTCGAACGCCGGCGCGTCGGCAATCGGCCGCAGGCCGCCCGACGGACGCCAGAACCGGCCGGCCAGGCCGAAGACGAGCTCCCGCCCCGTCACTTCACACAGCTTCGTGAAACCGAAGCGCTCGAGCCGCTCGGGGAAGGTCGCGCGCGGGGAGCGCCGGAGGCGCCCCCCGAAGCCGCGCAGCGCCAGCAGGGTCGACGCGAGCGGCGAAGCGCCGAGGTCGGCCGCGAGGATCGCCTCCCAGACACGCTCGGACGGTGCCGCCACCCGCCGCTCGTGAAACGAGAGCGTCTCGGCCGCCGGCAGGATTCGCGCCAGCGCCGTGGGTCTCAGGAGGCTTCGAGGGCCTGCGCCGGCGCCACCGGCGCGACGCGCTGCGCCTCTTCGTGCTCCTTCAGGTACGCCTGCGCCTTCATCATGCGCTGCGTGCGCGCGAGGACGCGGGTCAGGTACGGCACCTGGGACAGCTTGATCTGGCGCATCCAGTCGATCCAGCGCTTCTCCCCCGAGGTGTTCAGGATCGACCGCCGCCACGTTTCCGCATACAGCTCGAAGAAGCGCCTGGCGCCGAGGCGCGGCTCCCAGAGAACGTGGTGCATGTCGTACTTGAACCACGGCTGTCCCTGCAGGATCGGCGACAGCTTCCGGAAGAGCTCGGTGCCGGGCAGCGGCGTCAGGATCGTGTAGCCGGCGCGCTGGAAGCCGTTCGACGCGACGAAGTCCCAGAGCTCCTCGAACCGAGCCTCGTCCCAGTCCGGGTCGACGAGAAAGTTGCCCGTGACGCCGTAGCCGAGCGAGCGGGAGACGCGGGCCGCCTCGAGCGACGCCGAGACCCCGGCGTCCTTCGTGACGCTCGCGAGGCCCGCGTCCGAGGCAGCCTCGAGGCCGAAGAAGATGTCGAAGTCCTTCGCGATGGGGCGCCACGCCTCGAGCAGATCGGCGTGACGGGTCACCAGGTCCGTCCGCGTCTGGACGAGGATCCAGCGCTTCTTCACGCCCCGCGCCTTCAGCGCCTCGGCGAGGTCGCGGCTGCGCTCGGGGTGATTCCAGAAGAGATCGTCGGCCACGAAGATGGCGTCGCCGACCGACGCGAAGTCGTCGACGACCGCGCCGATCGAGCGCTCGCGGAACGAACGGTCGTAGAGCTGCCAGACCGAGCAGAAGCTGCAGCGGAAGGGGCAGCCGCGCGCCGTCTCGATGAGCCACACCGGCTTGAAGAGCAGGCAGTGGTAGCTGTCGCGGTACCGCGCGACGAGATCGCGCGCCGCCTTCGGGACGGCGTCGAGCCCGGTCCGGTCGGACAGCGGCGGCGTCGCCGTCCAGCCGTCGTCGGACTGGACGAGGAGCGCCGGCACGTCGCCCAGCGCGCGGCCGGCCGCGAGCGCGTCGGCGACGGCAGGCACGACCTCCTCGCCGTCGTCGACACAGATCGCGTCGACCTCCGGCGCCTGCAGCGGACCCGGGTACGCGGCCGCGGCGTGGCCGCCGACCAGGATCCGCGTCTCCGGGGACGCGCGGCGGACCGCGCGCGCCGTCTCGAGCACTCGGTCGTACTCGAGCGCGTGCATGCACGAGATGCCGACGAGCTCCGGCCGCGTCTTCTTCACCCAGCCGGCCGCGCTTCCGCCGAACCGCAGGTCCACGACCGTGGGCTCGTGGCCGGCGGCCCGCAGCGCCGCGCCGACGTACTCGAGTCCGAGCGGCTCCACGCGGAAAAACGGCCCCAGCCCGAACCGTTCGTTTCCCGGATCGGGGCGGATGAGGAGAACCTTCATGGCGCGCCGGCGATTGTAGACTTGAACGCCTGCATGGGAGAAGCCGCCGCGGCCAACGGATACACCGGCGCGCCTCCGCCCGTGCGCGGCCGAAAGAAATGGGTCAGCCACGGCCTCTCGAATCGCGTCGTCTACGGCGGACTCCACTACGGCGCGCGCTGGCTCCCCATGGCCGCGCTGAACGCGATCAACCTCGTCGGCAACAGCCTGGCCGTGACGCTGCTGCGGCGCACCAAGGCCGGCATGCGCGACAACTTCGTCAACGCCCTGGGCGTCTCCGAGGTCCGCGCCGGGGAGCTCGCCCGCAAGCAGTTCTTCGAGTACGGCCGCCACACGATCGACGTCTGGCGGCTGCGGAGCGAGGCGTTCGTCCCGAAGATCACCTCGTTCGCCGACGACGCCGGCGTGATCGCGGCGAGCCGCAAGCGCGGCCGCGGCTTCCTGCTCGTCACCGGCCACGTCGGCAACTGGGAGATGGGCGCGGTGACGCTGCGCCAGCACGACCTCGTCCCGGCCGTCGTCGGGCAGGCCGAGCTCGACCCGAACGTGCAGGAGATGCGGCAGCAGCTGCGCGAGCGGCTCGGCGTCGAGTCGATCGACATCGGCACCTCGATGGCGACGGCGTTCAAGGTCCGGGCCGCGATCGACCGCGGCCGGGCGGTCGCGCTCCTCGTCGACCGCGCGTATCCCGAGGATCGCGTCGTCGTCCCGTTCTTCGGCAAGGCCACCCCGTTCCTGCGCTCGCCGGCGCTGCTCGCCCGCTTCTGCGACTGCGACCTGCTGCCCGGCTTCTTTCTCCGCAACGCCGACGGCTCGTACTTCAACGTCTGGGGCGCCGCGTTGTCGGCGGATCCGTCGCTCTCCCCGGACGAGGACGCTCGCCGGATGATGGCGCGCGTCGCCGCCGACCTCGAAGGCGTCGTGCGCCGCTTCCCGGCGCAGTGGTTCAACTTCTACCGGTTCTGGGACGTGCTGAGGTCGTAGGGCGGAGAGAAGACGCCCCCCTCACCCTGACCCTCTCCCCCCTCCGGGGGGCGAGGGGACCCTGAAAGAAGGAGCGCGGCCCGGGGAGCGGCTCCTGGCGACGAGGGGACTCTGAAAGAAAGAGCGCGCCTCAGGAACTCCCTCTCCCGGCGGGAGAGGGTTGGGGTGAGGGGCGCTCCCGGCG
>DATJXB010000012.1:0-8397 GCA_035500755.1 Thermoanaerobaculia bacterium
AGCTTTCGCCCGGCGAGCCCCCGCGCCGTCTTCCCGGCGACGAAATCCTTCCGCGTATCGGCCAGACCCATGCTGTCTCCTTCGGGATGTTATTACACTGCGCCCGCGTGGACTGGGACGAGACCGCCATCCGCCGCTGGCTCGAGCCGCTGGCGACCCGCCGCGGCGAAATCGCCGAGGTGTTCCGAGAGAGGCTCGCCGAGCTCGCGCTCGCCTGGCGCGACGGCGCGATCCGCGACGTGCGCGTGCGGGCCGAAGAAGGCGTCGGCGCACGCCGACGCTTCGACGGCGCCGAGCACTTCGTGTTCGTGCCCGGCGGCGCGGAGGCGGATGCGCGGGAGGCCGTGCGCGTTCTGCGAGCCGCGGCGGCCGCCCCGCCGCTGCCGATCCGGCCCTCGCGTCCCGCGCCGGCCGACGCCGCGGACGCTTTCACCGACGCCGACCGCTGGGCGCGCCGGCTGACGGCTCTCCTCGCCCGCCACGCGCCACGCCACGCGTTCACGTTCCGGATCCGGCACGCCGAGCGCCGCGTCGTCGCCGACGGCGGCCGGTCGACCCTCTCGGCGCGCCGCCTCCTGTCGCTCGAGGGGCGGTTCGTCGCGGCCTCGAAGGCCGGCGACGAGGAGCGCGACTTCGCCTTTCACGCGCCGGCCTCCGACGCGGCGGCCGACGAGCTGAGAACGGCGCTCGCGCGGGCGGCCGAGCCGCGCGACCGGCCGGTCCCGCCGCCGTCGGGCGAGACCGACGTGGTGCTCGCCGGAGGCTCCGCCGCGGTGTTCTTCCACGAGGTGCTCGGCCATCCCCTCGAAGCCGACGCGGGGCCCTCGCCGCTGAAGAATCTCCCGAACGCGCGCGTCGCGGTCACCGCGCTCGACGTCGCCGACGACCCGCGCCGGCTCGACCTCTTCGGCGGATACGAGTACGACGATGAGGGCACCGCGCCCCGCGGGGTGAAGCTCGTCGCTTCGGGCCTGCTCGGCGGGCCGCTCTCCGACCGCGTCCACGGCGCGGCCGCCGGCTCGAGCGGCCACGGCCGCCGCGCCGCGGCCTCCGAGCCGCCGTCGCCGCGGGGATCCAACATCGTCGTCGCCGAAGGCGGCGCCGACCATGACGAGATGCTGCGCCGCCTGGGAAACGGGCTCTGGATCGAGGAGCTGTCGGGCGGATCGGTCGAGGTCGCGAGCGGCACCTTTCGCCTCCGCTTCCCGAGGGCGCGGCGGGTGCGCCGCGGCCGTTTCGCCGACGAGGTCGGCGCCGGCATGCTCGCGGGCGAGATCCTCGCGGCGCTCGGCGGGATCGAGCCCGTCTTCGGCCGCGAGGCGCTGCCGTGCCGCGCCTTCGGGTGGTGTGCCCGCGGCGGCCAGGTCGTGCCCGTCGGCGGCGCCGCCCCGGACGTGCTCGTCCGCCGGCTGTCGGTGCGGGCCGGCGCATGACGGACGCGCGCCTCCCCGGAGAGCTCGAGCGGCGAGCGCCGGGGCAGTGGGAGCTCTACCGCAAGACCGCCGACTCCCGCGAGACCGTGGCGGCGCCGGATCTGCGGCGCGACGCCTGGCGCCGGGAAGAGGGCTGGGCGGCGCGCTGGTGGACGGCAGGCGCCCCGCGCTTTGCCGCGGCAACGAGCGAGGAACGCCTGGCCGCGGCGCTCGACGACGCCGAGCGCGTTTCGGTCGAGCCCTCGACGCCGCCCGAGTGGCCGGCGCGAAAAACCGCGGCCCCCGAAGCGTCCCCCGTCTCGCCGCCGCCGGAGCTCTTCGACGAGCTCTCGCGCGCGGTCGCGGCCGCGTCGCGCGGAGAGGCGTCGCTTTCGGCACTGTCGCTGCGCCACGGCGTCGCCCGCGAGCGCCTCGTCAACGCCGCCGGCCTCGACGTCTCCCAGGACCGGCGTGTCCTCGACGGCGTGGCCTCGGCCGTCGGCCGCCGCGGCGCGCGCGCGCGCGAGGCCCGTCTGCCGTTTCGCTGGACGGGAGAGCCCGACGCGGATGCGCTCGCCCGCCGCCTGGCCGACGCGGCAACCCTGCCGCTCTCCGACCGCCCCTCCCCGTTTCCGTCGGGCCAGTGGCTGCTCGACCCGGCGGTGGGCGCCGCCTTGCTCGCGGCGATGGCCCCGCTCTTCTGCGCCGACCGGCCGCCCCGCTGGGTCGTCCGGGGCCAGCTCGCGTCGCCCGAACTTTCCGTCGCCGACGACGCGTCGGCCGACCGCGTCTTCGACGGAGAAGGCGTGCCGGTGCGGCGCACGCTGCTCGTCGAGGAGGGCGCGCTCATCGGCCGGCTCCACGACCTCACGTCCGCCCGCCGCGCCGGAGCGCGCTCGACCGGCCACGGCGCGAGGCCCTCGTTCCGGCTCCCGCCGCAAGTCGGCCCGGCGCGGCTCTTCTTCGAGACCAGGACGCCCGCGACGCCGGCCGCGCTCCTCTCGGCGGTGACGCGGGGCCTCTTCGCCTCCGCACTCATCGCTCCGCCGCGCGTCGACCTCGCGGCGGACCGCTACGAGCTCGAGTTCACCGGGATCTCGGTCGTCGCAGGAAAAGCGGGCGGACCGGTCGCCGGCGCGCGCTCGGCCGGCCGACTCTCCGACCTCCTGAAGCGTATCCGGGGCGTCTCGACCGACACGCAGTTCTTCCCGTCGCCCTACCTCGTCGGCTCGCCGACGCTGCTCGTCGAGCGGGCGAGCTTCGAGTAGTCGCCCGGACTACGACGGCTCGATGTCGGCGCCGGCGTCGGGCGCCGGTTCGGGCGCGGGCTCCGGAGGTGCTTCGGGAGCCGCTTCCGCCGGTTCGCTGCCCGCCGGAGGCGGCGTGGTGACCGGCGCGGGTGCGGGCGCCGCCGGCCGTCCCGGAGACCGCCGGACTCCGGGAGCCGCGGGCGCGGGACGCTGGCCCGGGGCTCCGGCAGCGCCGCCGGGGATCGGCCGCTGCGTGTGCCGCGCGGGCTCGGACGCGCTCGAGCCGCCGCCCGTCGCGCCGCCCGAGCCCGGCGGCGCCCCGACGTCGCGCGGGCCCGGCGCCTCGGTGTCGTCGGCGCTCTCGACTTCCTTGGACGCGATCGCCCTGTTCGTCGGCAGCTTCCGGAAGCGGTCGTTGTCGAAGTAAACGTTGCTCTCCGTCATCGCCGACACGGCGACGTCGCGGCGGTAGTTCTTGAGCGAGGCGAGATAGACGAGCTCGCAGTCGACGATCAGCGGGTTGCGCTTCGGGTCGCGCATCGCCGGATCGATCCACATCGCCTCGGCGTACTCGTGGACCGCCTGTTCGGGTTCGTTCGCGTGCTCGTAGAGGCGGCCCAGCCGGAAGCGGGACTGCGGAAAGCCGGGCTTGCGCTTAATCGAGCGCTTGTAGGCCGAGATCGCCTCGGAGAACTTGCCCTCGGTCTCGCGCACGAGGCCCAGGTTGTAGGCCGAGATGAAGTTCTTCGCGTCGAGCTTCAGGGCGATCTCGTATTGCTCCGCCGCCTGGGCGGGGAAGCGGCGCTCGGCCAGCAGGTTGCCGAAGTCGTTTCTCAGGTTCGCGTCGTCCGGATGCGCGTCGACGCGCTTTTCCTGCTCGATGATCTTGTCGTCGAGCGGGTCGCCCGGCGCGAGGTACTTTCGGTAGAACGGCTCGGGCGTCGGCTTCTTGTCGGCCGCCCGGAGCGTCGAGGGCGCCGACGCCGCCGCGAGCGCGAGCGCGAAGAATCGCCGCGCCGCTCTCACTCGGAACCTCGCTTCCGGCGCGCGACGAGCCTCACCCGGCCGTCGCGCTCGGCCACGTCGAACTCGATGTCTCCCTGGCCGAGCCGCTCCCGCACCTTGCGCCGCTCGCGCTCCAGGCCTTCCACGAATCCCTCGAGGCGGTATCCGCTCACGTCCTCTCCTCGCGCTTTCTTTGCGGCCACGTAGCGTTCGAACAGGTCCTGGTCGGAGCCGCCCGGAGACCCGAGGCGCCGCTCTCCTTGTACGGACGCCGGGGCCGCGGTGTTGGGCGACGGCCGGGGCGCCGGCGGTTCCGGACCCGCCTCCCGGAAGTGCCCGTAGAGGCCCGGCCGCCGGCCGGCCTCCTTCTCCCCCTGGAGCCTGTCCCAGCGCTCGTTCAAGGCCGTAAACCGGCCCTGGAGCGTCGAAAACCGGTACCGCTCCGCCGCCGACATGTCCTCGGAAGCGTTCAGCCGGCGCACCATCTCCTCGACGTGCTTGCGGGTCGCGACCGGGGGCTTCGAGGCCGAGCCGTACAGGAAACCATCGTACTCCGCGTTCAACCGGCGGATCGCCTCCTCGAGGACGCGCAGCTCGCGGTCGAAGGTCTCGGGGCTCACGGGCACCGCGTCGGGTCGGGATTCGCCGGAGTCCTCACGCTCCCCTATAGTAAAGGAAGCATGACGTCTCCGACGGCGCCGGGCCCGGCGCGGGCGCACCCGCCGTCGATGGACGCGCTCCTGAAGGCCGCGGGCGCCGGGCCCGTCCTCGACCGGTACGGCCGCGAAGCGGTCAAGGAGGCGCTCCGCCGGGCCATGGCGGACGGCACCTCGGATCCGGATGCCCTCTGGAAGGCCGCTCGCGAGGCGCTCGGCCGGCGCTTCGCGCCCACGCTCGTCCGCGCGATCAACGCCACCGGGGTGCTCCTGCACACGAACCTCGGCCGCGCGCCGCTGCCGGCGGCGGCCCGGGCGGCGCTGCAGGAGGCCGCCGCCGGATACGCGACGGTCGAATACGACCCCGAGCGCGGCGGCCGCGGCAAGCGCCAGGACCACGTGCGCGCCCTCGCCCGCGACCTCTTCGCGTGCGGCGACGCGCTCGCGGTCAACAACAACGCCGCCGCCGTCCTGCTCGCGCTCGCCGCCCTCGCCCGCGGAAAGGACGTCCTCGTCTCGCGCGGGGAGCTCGTCGCGATCGGCGGCTCGTTCAAGATTCCCGAGATCCTCGAAGCCTCAGGCGCGCGGCTGCGCGAGGTCGGCACGACCAACCGGACGACCCCCGACGACTACCGCCGCGCCTTCGGTCCCGAGGTGGCGCTGCTGCTCTCGGTGCACCCCTCCAACTACGAGATCCGGGGCTACACGAGCCGCCCCGCCCCGCACGAGCTCGCGCTGCTCGCGCGCGAGGCCGGCGTGCCGTGGCTGCACGACCAGGGCACCGGCGCCGTGGTGCCGCTCGATGCGTTCGGCGTCCCCGACGAGCCGACGGTCGCCGAGTGTCTCGCCGCGGGCGCGGACGCCGTCACGTTCTCGGGCGACAAGCTCTTCTCCGGACCTCAGGCCGGGCTGCTCGTCGGCCGCGCGGATCTCGTCGGCCGCGCCGCGGCGCACCCGATCGCCCGTGCCGCGCGGCCGGACAAGCTGACCCTCGCGGCGCTCGCCGCGACGCTGGCCGACTGGAAGACCGGAGCGTGGCGGAGTTTCCCCGTTTACAGCGCCGCTGCCGCAACGCTCGAGTCCCTCGAGACGCGGGGCGCGCGGCTCGCCGCCGCCGCGGCCGCCATCGGTGCGCTCGAGGCCTCGGTCGTCCCCTCGCAGGCCGCGTTCGGCGGCGGGACGAGCCCCGAGAAGCTCTTCCCGTCCCGGGCCCTCGCCCTCGCGCCGGTCGGCCGGCCGGTCGACGCCGTCGCGGCGCGCCTGCGCGAGCGGCGGCCGCCGATCGTGGGCCGCGTCGAGAACGGGCGGCTCCTCCTCGATCTGCGCTCGATCTTTCCGGAGGAAGACGCGCTCGTCGAAGAGGCGTTCTCGGCCCTGGCCCCGCGGATGCGATAATCGCCGGGTGAATCGCCGACGGCTCCGGATCCTCGCGCCACTGGTCCTCCTCCTCGCCCTCATGGCGATTCGGGCCGCGGCCTGCCGCGGCAAAGGCGGCGCCGGGGCGCCGCGCACCGCCCCGACTCCCGCGCACTGGGTGACGCCGCTGATGACGGCGCCGCCGCCCCGCCCCACGGTCACTCTCTGGAAGGGCGTGACGCGGGCTCCCGCGCTGCCCGAGTAAGGATCTCTAGGCCTCTTCGAGGCCGTGCTCGCGCAGCTTCGCCTCGAAGCGCCGCGGCGTCAGTCCCGCGGCCTCGGCGACGGCCGACCGATCCCCGCGATGCTTCTCGAGCGCCCGCACGATCCAGATCCGCTCGGCCGCCTGGGCGGCGCGCTCGCGCGCTTCGGCGATGGTCTCGTCGCGCGAGGACTCGAGGAACACCGGCTCGGGCCCGAGCCGCAGGTTCTTCTCGCCGATCACGCCCTCGTCGGCGAGGATGATGGCGCGCTCGAGACAGTTCCGGAGCTCGCGGACGTTCCCGGGCCAGTCGTACGCCCGCAACCGTTGGCGCGCCGCCGCCGACAGACGCACCGGCTTCTTGCCGAGCTCGCCCGGCAGGTACGCGAGGTACCAGTCCAGAAGCGGGTCGACGTCCTCGGGCCGCTCCCGGAGCGCCGGGATCCGGATCGGAAAGACGCGCACGCGGTAGAAGAGATCCTCGCGAAAGAGCCCCTGCCCCACGAGCTTCTCGAGCGGCCGGTTGGACGCGGCGACGATGCGCACGTCCACCGTGATCGGGATCGTCCCGCCGACGCGGTGGAACGAGCGCTCCTGGAGCACCCGCAGGAGCTTGCCCTGGGTGGCCGCGGAAAGCTCGCCGATCTCGTCGAGAAAGATCGTTCCGGCGTCGCCGAGCTCGAACTTCCCCATCCGGCGCGCCGAGGCGCCCGTGAACGCCCCGCGCTCGTGGCCGAAGAGCTCGCTCTCGAGGAGCGTCTCGGGAATCGCCGCGCAGTTGATCGCGACGAACGGCCCGCTCCGCCGCGGCGACAGCGCGTGGATCGCGCGCGCGAAGAGCTCCTTGCCCGTGCCGCTTTCGCCCTCGAGGAGCACCGTCGCGTCCGTGGCCGCGACGCGCTCCGCCTCGGCCCGCACCGTCCGGATCGCGGCCGACTCCCCGACGATCGGCGGCATCGCCTTCGAGTGGGCCTCGGCGAAGAGGAGCGACTCGCGGGAACGGGCGCGCCGTTCGATCGCGCGCGACACGAGCAGGCGCAACAGGTCCGGGTCGACCGGCTTGGTGATGAAGTCCCCGGCGCCGTGCTTCATGGCCTCGACCGCGGTCTCGATCGAGCCGAAGGCGGTCATGACGATGACCGGAAGGGTCGGATCCAGGGCGATGGCGGCGTCGAGGACGGCCAGTCCGTCCGCGCCCGGGAGCCGCCAGTCCGTCAGCACGAGGTCCACACGCTCGCCGCCCCGCAGGCGCTCCACGGCCTGGTTGCCCGTCGGGATCCCGAGGACCTGGAGGCCTTCGGCCTTCAGCATCTCCTCGAGCATCGCCCGCAGGGAATCCTTGTCCTCGACGATCAGGATGCGGGACATCGGTGAGGCCTAGGGTAACCGATCGCGGGCGGCGGTCGGCCCGGCGACCGCGGAGGCGCCGATCGGCGAGCGACTAGCGCTGCGGGGGCTTCGGCTGGTTGTCCGGGCTCGAGACGCCCGGCAGGTAGCCCGTGTTGCTGTCCGACGGCGGCGTCGTCGAGGCGCTCGCCGGCGGCGCGGCGAACACCGCGCCGAACCCGTACGGCGTCGGCGCGGGCGCCGGCGCCCCGTTGGCGGCGGTCTGTCCGGCCGCCCCTTGACGGCTCCCCGCCGGCACCGGCGTCGGCGGCGGGCGCGGCACGGTCCACTGCGGCGAGAACTTGAGCGACGCCGCGTTCTTGTCGCCGACGTTGATCGTGGCGACGAACTCGACGGTGGTCCCGGACTCGACGGCCCCCTTCGACAGCGTCGCGGTGGCGCTGTCGATCGGCTTGCCCTTCTCGTCCATCGCCGCGACGTTCAACCGCACGTTCTCGGCCGTACCCTGGCCGGGATTGCGCAGCGACCCCTTCACGACGAGGTTGCCCTCGTTCTTCTCCCGGGTGTAGTCGGCCACTTCGACGCGCGGCGCGCCGCTGGCGGCCTCCTTGGCTTCCTTGTCCTTGTCCTTGTCCTCGGGATTGCCCAGGTCGAGCGGGTGCGAGACGTCCGCGTCGGTGATCCGGACGCGGGCCTTCTGCCCGTCCTTGGCCACGGAGCGCGCCGCGTCGGCCGGATTCGTCGCGGCCGGCTCGGCCTTGGGCGCGGCCGGCGCGGTGGCCGCCCGGTTGGCGGCGGCCGTCGCGTCGCGGTCGATCTCCGAGACCGGCACCGACAGCAGCGTGCCGTCGGCGCGTGTGAGGTACGCCGTGTTGCCCCGGCGCACGACGGGTTGCTTCAACGGGATGACCGTGCCGCCCTTCAGGACGACGACGTCCCCCGAAGACGCGGCCGCCGCCCCCGCGAGGAGGGCGGCGCCGACCCAGAGGCGCAGGGGCCTCACTGCTGTTCCTTCCAGTTGGTGATCACGTTCCTCACGGTACCCGACGTGAGGTCGCTTCGGCCGGTGTTGTCCTGACCGAAGTACATGTCCTGCGTGCCGCTGCTGC
>DATJXB010000013.1:0-29418 GCA_035500755.1 Thermoanaerobaculia bacterium
TTTTCCGTGGCGGCGCGGTCGCCGGCTTCCCAGTGGAAGATGTGGTTGTCCTTCTTGCCCGGCTTGTCCGTGCGAAGCACGGGCGCCCCCGGCTCGAGCGCCTTGAACGGGTCGACGACGACCGGCAGCGGCTCGTACTCGACCTCGACGGCCGCCGCGCCGTCGGCCGCGGCATAGCGGTCCGTGGCGATGACGGCCGCCACCTCCTGGGCCTGGTACATCACGCGGTCCGTCGGCAGGACCATCTGCGTGTCCGACATGAGCGTCGGCATCCAGTGCAGCTTGTACTGCTCGAGCGTCGCGCCGGTGATCACGGCGAGGACGCCGGGGACCTTGAGCGCCTTCTCGGCGTCGATCTTCTTGATCTTCGCGTGCGCGTAGGGGCTGCGCGTGATGTCCATGTGAAGCATGCCGGGCAGCTGGATGTCGTCCACGTAGTTGCCGCGGCCGCGAATGAACCGTGGGTCCTCCTTGCGCTTGACCGAGTGGCCCATCCCGCCGATCTCGGGCGACGTCCGGGGTTTCAGCGTGTCGGTGCTCATGGCTTTCCTCACCGCGCCCGCGCGGCCGAAGCCGCGTGCTGGACGGCTTTGACGATGTTCACGTAGCCCGTGCAGCGGCAGAGGTTGCCGGAGATCGCCTGGCGGATCTCGCCTTCGCTCGGGTTGTCGTTCGCCTTCAGGAGCGCGTGGCCGGTCATCATCATGCCCGGCGTGCAGTACCCGCACTGGAGGCCGTGCTCCTGGAAGAAGCCTTCCTGGATCGGGTCGAGCTTGCCGTCTTTCTCGAGGCCCTCGACCGTCATGACGTCGCGCCCGTCGGCCTGGACCGCGAGCACGGTACACGACTTGACCGGGCGCCCGTCGAGCAGGACCGTGCACGCGCCGCAGTGCGTCGTGTCGCACCCGATGTGCGTGCCGGTCAGCCGGAGCACCTCGCGCAGGTAGTGAACGAGCAGCAGCCTCGACTCGACCTCGTTTTCGTGGGCGGCGCCGTTGACGGCGACGCGGATCCTGTGCTTCGCCATGGCTATGCTCCCTGGGCGCGCGCGGCGGCCCGCTTGAGCGCGCGGACCGTGAGAACGCGCGCCATCTCCTTCTTGTATTCAACCGAGCCGCGACGGTCCGGGCTCGGGTCCGAGGCCTCGGCGGCGAGCCGGGCGGCTGCCGCGATCGTGGCATCGTCGGGCTTCTTGCCCTGCAGGAACTTCTCGGCGGCCTCGGCCTTGACGGGCGTGAACCCCGCGTTGGTCAGGCCGATGCCGGCGCGCACGACCTCGCCGCCGGCGCCGAGGGTGAGCTGCGCCGCGGCGCCCGCGGTCGCGAAGTCCCCGACCTTTCGCTCGAGCTTGACGTACGCCCCGCCCGATTTCGGCGGCGGGACCGGCACGCGGATCTCCGTCAGGATCTCGTCGCGGGTCAGCGCCGTCTCGAAGAGGCCCGTGAAGAACTTCTCGATGGGGATCGTGCGCTCCCCTTTCGGCCCGGTCGCCACGACGGTCGCTCCCAGCGCGAGCATCGTCGCGGGATGGTCGTTGGCCGGGTCGCCGTGGGCGAGGTTGCCGCCGACGGTCGCGAGGTTCCGCACGAGCGGATCCGCGATGACCGCCGCGGTATCGGTCAGGATCGGGTACTTCTTCCGGACGAGCTCGGCGTGCTCGAGGGCCGACTCGCGGACGCGACCTCCGATCTTCAGGAAACCGCCTTCCTCCTTGATGTCCTCGAGCCCGGGAATCCGGCCGATGTCGACCAGATGCCCAGCCGATCCGAGGCGCAGCTTCAGGAGCGGCAGGAGGCTCTGGCCGCCCGAGAGCACCTTGGCCGAGTCGCCGTAGCGCGACAGCAGGCCGATGGCTTCGGAGAGGGTGCCGGGAGAGTGGTAGTCAAACGGTGCGGGGATCATCGAAGCCTCCTTTCAGGGCACGATGCTTTGCGGCGCTGCCAGTGGCGCGGGAGAGGACATCCGTGCGACGTTTCCTCTCCCGTCCGTCGGCCCGCGAAGCGGGCCGCCAGAAATCAGAGTCACGAGCCGCTCCAGGGATTCGAGGTTGTGGGCCGGGGCGAGGACGTCCACGAAAGGCAGCGCCGCCGCCATGCCGCGGGCGGTCGGCTCGTACCGGGGGTCGGAGAGGAGCGGGTTCAACCACACGATGCGCCGGGCGCGGCTCCGGATCGCCCGCATCGCGCGGGCGAGGTCGTCCGTGTCGCCTCGGTCGAGACCGTCGCTGAAGATCACGACGACGGTCTTCGACCCGACCATCTCGTCCCGGTAGCGCTCGACGAACTCGGCGAGGCAGCCGCCGATACGCGTTCCGCCGGACCATCCCGGCACGGCGGCCGCGAGCCGCTCGAGCGTCGGCTTCAGCTTCTCCGCCGTGATCCACGGCGTCAGTCGGACGAGCGACGTGTTGAACGCGAAGAGCTCGGCCCGCCGTGCCGCCTTCTTCAGCGCCAGCAGGAAGGCGAGGAGAAACCGCGTGTGCGGGTCCATCGAGCCGCTCGTGTCGCAGAGGACGACGAGGCGCGATTCCTCGACGGCACGGCTCCGGCGGGCCAGGCGCAGGAACTCCCCGTCGGTCGCCACGGCCGCGCGGAAGCTGCGCCGCGGATCGACCTGCCCCCGCCCGCGGGTCGGCACCAGGCGGCGGCTCTTCGCCGTGGCGACGCGGAGGACGAGGCGGCGCAGCACCGCCTCCACCGCCGACAACTCAGCGGCGCTGCACGCCTCGAACGACTTGACGCGCAGCGACGCGTCGGGGCTGTACCCGGGGGTGTCGCCCTCGGCGACGTCGCGCTCGACGTCGGCCTCGGCGAGTCCGGCGCCCGGCAGGCCGCCGAACGGGCGCCGCGGCACCTGGGCGACGGCGGGACGCTGGCGCGCCTGCTCCGCATCGTCCGGGCCGGGCGCGAAGAAGCGGTCGAAGAGCCCGTCGAAGACCGCCGCGTCGCGGGGCCGGACCTTGAGGGCAATTCCGAGCGCGCGCCTGGTCTCGTCACGGTCCCCGAGGTCGACGAGCGTCAGCGCCTCGGCCGCGTCGGCCTCGTCGGAAAGCGAGACACGGACGCCCCGGCCGCGCAGGGCGCGCCCGAAAGCCGTGACGTGAGCGACGAGGTCGCCGGTCACCCCACGGCCGCGGCCTCCTCGACGAGCGCCGCGAGCTCGCCGCCGCGCAGGTCGCTCAGGTCGTGCCGGTCCTTCAGGATGCAGCCGAGCGTTTGCTCGACCGTCTCGAGATCGAGGTGCTCCCGGTGGAGCCGCACGAGCGCCTGCGCCCAGTCGATCGTCTCGGCCACCCCGGGAACCTTCAGGAGCTGGCGCGCGCGCAGCGCCTGGACGAAGCGGCCGATCTGGGCCGCCAGACTCTCGCTGGCGCCGGGCACCTTCGCGCGGATGATCCGGACTTCCTTCTCGAGGCTCGGGTGTTCGATGTAGAGATAGAGGCAGCGGCGGCGCAGCGCGTCGCCGATCTCGCGCGTGCGGTTCGACGTCAGGACGACGAACGGCGTGTGCGTCGCCCGGATCGTGCCGAGCTCGGGAATCGTCACCTGGAAATCCGACAGCACCTCGAGCAGGAACGCCTCGAACCCGTCGTCGGCGCGGTCGATCTCGTCGACGAGGAGCACCGGCGGCCCGTCGCGCCGCGTGATGGCCTTGAGCAGAGGCCGCTCGAGCAGGTACTCCGGCGCGTAGATGACCGATTCGATCTCCCGAGCGGGCTGTCCTTCCGTCTCGCCGATGCGGACCCGCAGCATCTGGCGCGGGTAGTCCCACTCGTAGAGCGCCGTCTGGACGTCGAGTCCCTCGTAGCACTGCAGGCGGATGAGCTCGGTGTCGCGCAGGCGCGCCAGGACCTTCGCGATCTCGGTCTTCCCGACGCCGGCGTCGCCTTCGATCAGCAGCGGCTTCTTCATCTCGGCCGCGAGGAAGACCGCCGTCGCGATCGAGGGCTCGGCGATGTAGCCGGAGCGCTCCATCGCGGCCTGGACCGCGCGGATCTCGTCCCTCACGCCATGCCCCCGATGCCGGCCTGCACGGCGTAGCGCTCCGGGGCCGCCAGAAACCGCTCGCGGCAGCCCCCGCCGCAGAAGTACCAGGTCCGACCCGCGGCCTCGGCCGTGTGCTTCGCGCCGGGGGCCGCGACCGTCATCCCGCAGACCGGATCGACCGGCTCGGCCGCGGCCGCGACCGGAAGGGCGACCGGGCCGCGCCTCGCGGCATCCGCGGCAGCCGTCTCCGCGGCACGCCTCAGCTGGACGATCTCGGCCAGGATGCTGACGGCAATCTCCTCGGGCGTGCGCGCCCCGATGTCGAGACCCGCCGGATTCTTGACGCGCGCGAGTCGGCCGGCGTCCGCGCCGCGCGCCAGGAGCGCGTCGCGGACCTGCGCGAAGCGCTTGCCGCTCGCGACCACGCCCAGGTACGCCGGCGCGAGAGCGAGCGCCGCCGCGAGCGCCTCCTCGTCCCTCTCCCCCATCGTCGCGACGACGGCGAAGGTGTGCCCTCCGGTTTCGGCGCCGGCGGCGATCCCTCCCGTGAAGAGGCGCTCGGCATCGGGAAACACCGTCCGGTCGGCCTCCGGATCCGCCGCGTCCACGGCGAAGTCCATCGCGCGGGCCTGGCGCGCCAGGGCCCGGGCGACCGGCGAGACGCCGAAAACGAGGACGCGCGCGCGCGGCAGCACGGGCTCGAGGTAGATCTCCACGGTCCCTCCGCTGTGACAGG
This sequence comes from Thermoanaerobaculia bacterium, assembly GCA_035500755.1. Classification (GTDB taxonomy): domain Bacteria; phylum Acidobacteriota; class Thermoanaerobaculia; order UBA5066; family Gp7-AA6; genus DAHUXD01. Next base: position 4,723 of record DATJXB010000013.1, read on the forward strand.
TCATCGGAAAGACGAGCACTCCCGGCCGCCGCTCGGCGCCGGGGTTGGGCGACAGGGCGATCAGCCGTGGCCGCCCGTCGGCAAGAGCCTTCAGCGCCTCCGCCACGACGGTCGGCTGCGTGCAGCTGCCGCCGAGCCACCCGTGGAACTCGCCCGCCGCCGTGACGATCGCGCCGTCGCCCTGCTGGGCGGAGCTCGCGGCGAGCCGGCGGACGACCGTCGCGAGCACGAAGGGCTCCTCGCGCCGGACGAGGTCGCCGCAGAGGGTCAGGAGGTCGGGGCGCATGGAACCTTTTCGACGCTCGCAAGGTTTTCGCGCAGCCGCTCGAGGTCGGCCGGCTCGTCGACGTCGGCCAGCATTCCGGCCGGCCACGCGACGACGGCCGCCTCGGCGCGGTGCTCGCGCACGACGTCCCGGCCGCAGCCCGACGCCGCCAGAATCCGGGGAAAGAGCGCGCGGCCGTACAGCGTGGGCGGCGCGTGCACGCCGCCATATTCCGAAACGACGAGCGGCTCGTTTCCCGAGCGGTGGCGCTCGAGCAGCGCGCGGATCATCTCGGGCGTCACGCGGGGCATGTCGGCCAGCACCACGACAGCCGCGCCGGCGTCGGACGGCACGGCCGCGATGCCCGCGCGAAAGGACGTGCCCTGGCCCCGGGCGTGGTCGGGGTTGAAGACCGCCCGGCACGCGAGGCCGTCCAAGGCGCTTTCGACGCGCGCCGCCTCGTGGCCGAGCACCACGATCACCGGGTCGAGTCCGCCGGCGGCCGCCGTCCGGACCGCCCGCGCGACGAGCGTCTCGCCGCCGACTTCGAGCATCAGCTTGTTGCGCCCCATGCGCGTCGACCTGCCCGCGGCGAGCACCACGCCCGCCGTCCGGGCCTCACCGGACATGGATCTCCTCGGCCTTCTCCCGCAGATGGCGCGGGTCGACGCCGGAGCCGGCGGCGAGCAGCTCCGCGACGATCGCGAGGGCGACCTGCTCCGGCCCTTCGGCACCGAGATCGAGACCGACCGGGCCGAAGACGCGCCCGTCTCCCTCGGCGCCGATCGAGCGCACGATCTCGCGCGTCCGCGCTCGCGGGCCGAGCAGGCCAACGTAGGCCGTGCCGCCGTCGAGGAGGCGCCTCGCCCATTCGCGGTCGTGCGCGATCAGATGCGTCTTGACGACCGCAAACGTGCGCGGCCCGACGGGGAGACCCCCGACCCCTTCCTCGGGGCGCCGCGCCACGCGGCGCTCGGCCTCCGGAAACCGCTCGGCCGCCAGGAACGCCTCGCGATGATCCACGACCGTGACGCGAAAGCCGGCCGCCGACGCGAAGGCGCAGATCGGCCGGGCGTCGTCGTCGGCCCCGAAGAGGAGCAGGCGCGGCGCGGGGACCAGGATCTCGGCGAAGACTTCGGCGCCGCCGGCGTGGCGTCGGCGCGAATCGCGGCTCGCGATCCACGCGGCCGCGCAGGAGGCGATCTCGCCGTCGAGCGGCGCCTCGCCCGTCGAGCCGGACGCCGATCCGTCGGCCGAGACGACGACGGGCGCCGCCGAGGCGGCATCGTCGTCGAGCGGCGTGCAGAGCGCGAACGGCCGGCCTTCCTCGAAGAGCTCGAGGCAGCGCTCCGCGGCCTGCGCGAGCGACGGCGTCACGGGCTGCACGAGGAGCTCGACCGAGCCGGCGCAGCCGAGGCCCAGGCCCCACGCGGCGTTCTCGTCGGCGCCGGTCTCGTAGCGGCGGCGGCGCGGCCGTCCTTCGGCGAGGACTCCCCGCGCGACCTCGCGGACGTCGCCCTCGAGACAGCCGCCGCTGATCGAGCCGAGTGTGCGCCCGTCTTCCTCGACGAGCAGCTTCGCGCCGGGACGCCGGTACGCCGAGCCTTCGATCGCCACGACCGTCGCGAGCGCGGCCCGTCTTCCCTCGACCGGCAGCCGGACGAGCCGTCCGAAAACCTCGGCGGTTTCTTTCCAGTGCTTCACCGCGACACTCTGGAACAGGCAACGTATACCGCGCTGCCGGCAGCGTCAACGCGCCGTGTCCCTGCCTTAAGATCGAACCGTGGCCGACGTCGAAATCGCCGTCCTGGGCGCCGGCGCCGTCGGCCTCGCGGTCGCCGCGCGCCTGGCGCCCGCGCACCCCGGCCTCCTCCTGCTCGACCGCAACCCCAAGCACGGCATGGAAACGTCCAGCCGCAACAGCCAGGTCGTCCACGCCGGCCTCTATTACCCGCCCGGGACGCTCAAGGCGAGGCTCTGCGTCGAAGGCCGCGAGCGGGTCTACGCCGCCTGCCGCGCCCACGACATCCCGCACGCCCGCCCCGGCAAGCTCATCACCGCCACGCGGGCCGAAGAGCTGCCGGCCCTCGACGCGATCGAGAAGACCGCCGCGGCCAACGGCGTCCCGGTGACGCGGCTGTCGGAGACGGACGCGCGCGCCCTCGAGCCGCACGTGCGCACGGTCGGCGCGCTGCTCTCCCCCGAGTCCGGCATCGTCGACGCGCACGCCCTGATGGACTACTTCCTCCGGCAGGCGCTCGCGGCGGGCGCGGTCTTCCAGCCGCGCACGCGCGTCGTCGGCCTCGAGCCCCACGGCGGCGGCTATCGGGTCGCCGTCGAAGACGACGCGGGCCGCGAGACGTTCACGGCGGAGCGCGTCGTCAACGCCGCGGGGCTGGAGGCGGACCGGATCGCCGCGCTCGCCGGCATCGACACCGACGCCGCGGGCTACCGCCTTCACTGGTGCAAGGGCAGCTATTTCTCGGCGGCAACGCGCTGCTGGAATTTCGCGTCGCGTCTGATCTATCCGGTGCCGGCGCACGAGAGCCTCGGCGTGCACGTCGTCCTCGACACGGGCGGCCGCCTGCGCTTCGGCCCCGATGCCGAATATCTCGACCGCCGCGACGCCGACTATCGCGTCGATCCGGGCAAGCGCGCGGCCTTCGCCGAAGCCGCGCGCCGGCTGTTGCCCGACGTGCGCGACGACGACCTCGAGCCCGATATCGCCGGCATCCGCCCGAAGCTGCAGGTCAAGGGCGGCCCGTTTCGCGACTTCGTCGTCGCGGAGGAGAGCGGCCGCGGCCTCCCCGGCCTGATCAACCTCGTCGGCATCGAGTCGCCCGGCCTGACGGCGGCGCCCGCGATCGCCGAAGAGGTCGCACGCCTCTTCACCTGACCGGCGCCCGCCGATAGACTGCGGAAACCCGTGAGCCAGCGCCGTGCCGTCGCTCGAGCCTTCCCCTGGCTGACGGTCCTCGCGTCGGCCGTGGCGTGCGACCCGTCGATCAACCTCTGGGGCTCCTACTTTCCCGGCTGGGTCGCGTGTCTCGCCGGCGGGGTCGCCGTCTCGGCCCTCCTGAGGACGACCCTCGCCCGGCTCGGCCTCGAGCGCCATCTCGGTCCGCTCCTCCTGATCTATCCGTGCCTTCTCCTTCTGACGACGCTCCTCTTCTGGATCGTCTTCTTCCAGGGCTGACGCCGTGCCCGACGCCGCCGCCGACTCGCCCGTTCGCCGGATCGCCGGCGGCCTGATCGGCCTCGCCATCGTCGCCGGCGCCGCTCTGGCGAGCGTTCGCGTCGCGCGCGAGAGCTTCCGGCACCCGCGAACCGACGACGCCGCCGTCCGGGTCAACGTCGTCGGCATCGCCCCGCACGTCTCGGGACCCATCGTCGCGCTCGACGTCGTCGACAACCAGGAGGTCGCGGAGGGCGCGCGCCTCTTCGCCATCGACCCGCGGCCGTTTGCCGTCGCGCTCGAGCGCGCGCGGGCCCAACGTCTCCTCGTCGAGAGCGAGAACGCCGCGCTCGAAAAGGGCATCGCCGCGGCCGGCGCCGAGAAGCGCCGCGTCGAGGCGGAGCTCGCCTACGCGCGGGCGCATCGGGAGCGCCTCGAGCCGATGGTGCCGCAGAACTACGTCACCAAGGACCGGCTCGACGAGGCCAACGCGAAAGCCCTCGGCGCGGCGGCGGAGCTCGAGAAGGCCCGCGAGGAAGAGGAGCGACTGACCCGACAGCTCGCGCAGTACGGCAACCGCAACGCCCGCGTGCAGGCGGCGGAGGCGGCCGTCGCCGCGGCCGAGCTCGACCTGGCCTATTGCGAGGTCCGCGCGCCGTTTCCCGCGCGCGTCACCAACCTGAACATCTCGGCGGGCCAGTACGCGCGGGCCGGCGAGCAGGTTTTCGCGCTCGTCGACACGCGCCGCACCTGGGTCCTCGCGTACTTCCGCGAGACGATGCTCGCCGGGATCCGGCCCGGCATGGCCGCGGACGTCTTCCTCCCGGCCTATCCGGGCCGCCGGTTCCGCGGCACCGTCCAGGGAATCGGCTGGGCCCTCGCACCGCAGGACGGCGCCACGGTCGGCGTGCTGCCCGAAGTGCAGCCGACCTTGAACTGGGTGCGCCTCGCCCGCCGCCTCCCCGTCCGCGTCCGCGTCGACGAGACCGATCCCGAGCACCCGCTCCGCATGGGCATGAGCGCCGTCGTCCGCGTCCTCGGCGAGCCGGCCACCTCGCCGGCGCGGCCCTGAACGTCCTCGCCGCGACGCTCCGCCCGGAGCTCGCGGCCAGCCCCGCCCGCTGGCGCGGCGCCTGGCGCGTCACGGCCGCGTGCAGCGTCGTCGTCCTCGTCGGCGAGACGCTCCGGCCTCCGTCGCTGCTGCTCGCCATCGCCAACGTCCTCCTGACGAACCAGCCCGACATCGTCGCCAGCCGGAAGAACGGCGTCCAGATGTTCGTCGGGACGACCCTCGGTCTCCTGACGGGCGTGGCCGCGATCGCCGCCTTCGGCGACAAGCCCTGGTTCCTGCTGCCGGCCCAGTTCGCCGTGTTCTTCGCGAGCCTCCTCGGGTACCGCTGCACGACGGTGCCGATGGCCGCTCTCATGTTCGGCGTCGTCTTCGCGTTCGGGGTACCGGACTTCGTCGCCGGCGATCCGATCCGCCCGATCCTCTGGGCCTGGTTCATGGCCACCCTCGGCATCGTCCTCGGGCTGGCCGTCCAGATGATCCCGAAGCCGGACGATCCCGAGGACAACGTGCTCGACGACCTGGCGGGACGGCTGCGGCTGGCCGCGGACGGCCTCGACGGGCTCCTGACCGGCGCCGGCCCCGTCGACGGGCTGACGACGCTCGCCGCCCTCGAGGCCCAGGTGCGGCTTCTCGGCGACGAAGAGGCGAAGCAACTCTTCCAGCGGCACCACGAAGACGATCTCGTGCGCCTGACGATCGCGGTCCAGCGGCTCGTCTCCGGGGTGCGCTGGCTCGGGCCGGAGCTCGAAAACGCCGGAGGCTCGACGATCGCGCCGGCCGTCGCGCGGCGGATGGAGGGCGTGCGCGATTTCTGCCGCGCTGCGGCGCGGGCGCTCCTCGAGCGCCGGCCGCCCGACGCCCGGCCGGCGGAGCCCGCGCCGCCGTCCGCCCCCGCCGGAGCCACGGGGCTTTCCGCGACGCTGGCCCAGCTCGACGAGGCCGTGTCGATCGCCCGCAGCTGCCTCGCGACGTTCGGACGGCCGCGCCGGCCGGACCGAGCCGTCGCGCCGCCGACGGCGGGCCCGAAGGCTCCGCTCTTCCTCTCCTCGCCGCTCTCCGACCCCGAAGCCGTGCGCTACGCGTTGAAGGGCGCGATCGCGGGACTCCTCGGCACGCTGCTCTACGAGGCCACGGGCTGGGCGGAGCGCTCGACGAACCAGTTCCTCATCTTCGTCGCGTCGGCGCAGGCGCGTGCCATCGGCGCCTCGGTGCGCGACACGATCCTCAGGCTCGCGGGCACGATCCTGGGCCTGACGGCAGCCTTTCTGGTCATCTTCGCCGGTTTCCCGGCGATGCGCGGTGTGGCGACGCTGCTCGCGGTCAGCGCGCCGGTCTTCTTCGCGGCCGCCTGGGTAGGGCGCAGCACGCGGTTCGCGACGGCCGGGATCTACATCGCGATCAACTACGGCATCGTCGCGTTCGCCCGAACCAACGACCTCCCCGATCCGGGCGCCGGCATGGCCCGGGCGCGGGCGCTCCTCCTCGCGATCGCGATCGTCTTCGCCGTGGGCGCGCTGCTGTGGCCCTCGTACGCCGTCTCGGGACGAGGCGCCGCGCTCGCGCGCGCCCTCCGCCCGCTCGGCGCCGCCTTCCGGGCGTTGCCGGACGGGGTGGCCGGCCTCACCGCCTTGCGCGCGGGCATCGCCGGCGCGCAGCAGCGTCTCCTCGATTTCCTCGGCATCCTCGAGCTCGCCGAGCTCGAGCCGGCCATCGCGCGTTCCCGCGGCGCGCCGCCGGAGAGAGCCTGGCTCGCCGCCGCGACCCCGGTCCAGTCGCTGATGCTCGCCGTCACGACGCGCTCGATCCGCCAGCAGGAATCGGCGGCGTCGCCGCCGGCCGGGATCCAGGCCGCCGAGCGGAACGTCTGCGGCGGATTCGGGTCGGCGCTCGACGGGCTCGCCGACGCGCTGGAGGCGGGACGGCCCGCCCCGCCGGCCACGGCGCCTCCCCTCGACGCGCTGCGCGCCGAGGCGGCGGTCTTCGAGCCCTACGCGCAGATGGCCGACAGCCTCGCCCGCCTCGGCGAGGCCGCTTCCGCGGCGGCGGCGCTTACCCCGGCGGCGGCACCGGCCGCGCCGGCGCCGGCGCGCCCACGGCGTGCGTGAGGCTCGCGGCCGCCTCCAGCATCCGGGCCTGGCTGTCGATGCGCGTCGAGCGCGCGCGGGCGAGGTCGCGCTCGACCTGCACGAGGTCGGTCACCGAGTTCAGCCCGGCCCGGTAACCCGCGAAGACCGCGTCGTACGCCTCCTGCGAGGCCTCGAGCAGGACCTTCGCGAATTCGACCTGCGTGCGCGCGGCCTGGTAGTCGGCCCAGGAGCGCCACACGTCGCCCTCGGCCTGGAGGCGCAGCGCCGCCAGCTCCGCCTCGCTCTCGCGCCGGAGCGCTTCCGCCTCGAGAACGCGGGCGCGGCGCCTCCCGGCGTCGTAGAAGCTCCAGTTGAACGTGACGAACGCGCCCCAGATCGGCTCGGCGTAGTCGAACCCGTTCGTCCCGTTCTCGGCGCGAAACGTCCCGGCCGTTCCGCCAACGCCGCCGGCGGCATCGACCGTCGGCTTGAAGTCGGCCTCCGCCCGGCGCGTCTCGGCTTCCCGCGCGCTCACCGTCGCGGCGAGCTCCGACAGGTCGGGTCGGTCCCGGAGCGCCGCCGCGATGAGCGTGTCCACCGAGGCGTCGAGCGCCGCCGGCAAGGCGGCCGACTCCGGCATCGGCGTGACGTCGAGAGGTGCCGCGGGCGAGACGCCGACGGCGCGCGCGAGCTCGGCGCGCGCGTCCGCCTGGAGCTTGCGGGCGACCTCGACCTCGTACCGCGCCTGCGCCTCCTGCTGCCGCGACACCGCCACGTCGGTGCGCGTCGCGAGCCCCTGCCGGGAAAGCGCGTCGGCCGCCTCGCGGACCTGTTTCGCGGCCGCGAGCGTGGCCTCGGTCGCGACGATCTCGGCGCGCGCGGCGTCGTAACGGAAGTACGCGCGCTCGACGGAAAACGCGACGTCCTGGTGCCGCCGGTTGAACCGGAAGTCCGCCGCCAGCAGCTCCTGCGCCCGTGCGTCCCAGTCGGCGTCGCGCCGCCCGAAATCGAGCAGGCGCCACGCGAGGAGCACCTGCGGCGTGATCGAAGGTCCCGACGTGAACACGCCCCCGTCCTTCGTGCGCGACTCGATGCGGGAATGTCCCGCCTGGACGTTCAACGCCAGGATCGGAAGGTAGTCGCTCTCGGCGCGGTCGAGCCGCGCGGCGGCGGCGCGCGCTCCCTCCCAGGCGATGCGCGTGTCCGGGTTCGTCCGCATCGCGACGTCGATGAGCTCGGGCAGCGCGTACTCCCGCCCCGGCTCGACCGCGGGGGCGGCCGGCGGCGGCGGCGCCTCGGCGAAGGCGGCCGGCGGCGTCCACGAGCGCGAGGGCTCCGCGGGCGCGCCTGGCGCCGCGCCGTGGTGCGCACAGCCAGCGGCCGCCCAGAGCGCGGCCAGGCCGAGCCAGGCCCGTTTCATCGAGGGCATCATATTCGGCGGCCGCGAAGCGGCCGCTTTCGAGTCCGTCTCTAGAAGTCGATGGACGCCTGCGCGCCCAGCACGAGGGCGTTCGGGACCGTGCCGGTCGCGCCCGGACGGATGACCCACTGGAGGTCCGGCTGGAAGCGGAACCAGCGCGTGACCTCCATGCCGTAGTTCCACTCGAGGACGAGCTCGTACGTCTGCCCCGGGACTGTGCGGTTGACCCACGTTGCCGCGAAGCCCTGGGTGTCGTACGGCCGGCTGTCGATCAGGCCGTTGGCGACGACGCCGGCGAATGCCGCGCCGTTGTTGACCGTGTTCGGTCCCTGCGCCCAGCTCAAGCCGCCGAGCACCGTGACGCCGGCCGGCACCTCGGCGCAGCCGCGGCCTTTCGGCATGTTCGCCGTCATCGCCTGGTCGAAGAGGGCGTAGAAGCCGGCCTTCGCGTCGACCGACGGCGCCATCGCGCGGGAGAACGCGACCGGAGAATCTCCGGGAGGAAACGGCGTCGGCGGCGGCGCGGGTCCCTGCGGCGCCGGCGGAACCGTCGACGCATTCTGCGTCTGGTACCAGCCGCCGAGCTTGTAGTGGCCGGGCAGTCCCGGCGCGTCGCCGCCGCGGACGTACCAGAGCTCGCCGACGATCGCGGTGCCCGTCCCGCCGGACGTCGACCAGTCGAACCCGTGCGTGTCGGCGAGCGTCGGGTTGACCTCGAAGGCGCCGACCTGCGCGAGAAACTCGGGGCTCGGCTTCCAGCGCACGCGTCCCGCCCACGACGGCACCGGAAAGTACGGCATGTTGAGGTTCTGCGCGATGCCGCCCGGGTAGCCGCAGAAACCGTTGTTCATGAAGACGCAGTAGAGCGGCGACGTCGCGAAGTCGCTGGCGGGATAACGGCCCGCGACGACGTCGAGCGCGCCCCCGGCGAACGACTGCTCGAGCGTGAGCTGGGTCAGCCGGTACGTCTCGGTCGGCCCGTAGATCTGCTGGACGGTGAAGATGTTGCCGATGTAGTTCTGCGACAGGCTCGAGCCGTCGCGGTTGGTGAACGTGAAGTGCAGCGCGCCGCCCTTCCACCCGACGAGCTTCTGGAAGTCGAGGTCGATCGCGAGGTTCAGGCTGTCGGTGTAGGTGAACCCCTGCCGCTGGCCGCCCACGGGATTGCCGGCGAGGTTCGTCCAGTACTGGAATGCGATATGGACGCCGTCGTTCTCGAGGGCCGTGCGCGCGCCGCCCCAGTCGCCGGTCAGCTCGGTTTCGTTGACGAGCTTGCGGAGGTTCTGCGCGGAGAGCTCCGGCGCGGCGGCGCCGAGCGCCAGCAGGAGCACCGGCCAGACGAGGATCGAGCCTGCCCGGAGCCGTTCTGGCGAGGTCATGCGTGAGCGCATTATCGCGGATTCGATATCCTGCGCCCTCGGAGGTCCGATGAACCGACGCACCTTCCTGAAGCGATTGAGCGCCGTCCCCGCGTTCGCCGGCCTCGGCTCCCTCCTCGCGAGGCTCGCCGGCGCCAGCGTCCCGGCGGCGTTTCGGCGCGTGCGGCCGTCCGACGCCGCCTGGCCCTCTCCCGCGAAGTGGAAGGAGCTCGAGCGCCAGGTCGGCGGACGACTGGCCCCGGTGACCTCGCCGCTCGCCCCGTGCACGAGCGCCCCGGCGAGCCCCGCGTGCACGGCGCGCCTCGAGGAATTGAAGAATCCCTACTTCATCGCCGACCAGGCCGGCGGCACCCAGCTCGCCGGGTGGCTCGACGCCTGGACGTCGGCGCCGAGCGCGTACGCCGTGCCGGCGCAGTCGGCCGAGGACGTCGCCGCCGCGGTGAACTTCGCTCGCGACAATCGCCTCCGTCTCGTCGTCAAGGGCGGCGGCCACAGCTACCTCGGCAACTCGAACGCGCCCGACTCCCTCCTCGTGTGGACGCGGGCGATGGACCGGATCGAGCTCCACGATGGCTTCGTGCCCCGCGGCTGCCGCGAGGCGCCGGTTCCCGCGGTCACCGCCGGCGCGGGCGCGCGCTGGGTCGCCCTCTACGACGCGGTGACCACGAAGGCCGGGCGGTACGTGCAAGGCGGCGGCTGCTGCACGGTCGGCGTCGTCGGCCTGGTCGCCGGGGGCGGCTTCGGCAGCTTCTCCAAGACCTACGGCATGGCGGCCGCGAGTCTCCTGGAAGCCGAGATCGTCACGGCCGACGGCCAGGTCCGCCTCGTCAACGCCTGCTCGAACCCGGACCTCTTCTGGGCACTGAAGGGCGGGGGCGGCGGGACGTTCGGCGTCGTCACGAAGATCACGCTCGCGACCCACGAGCTGACGGAGCTGTTCGGCGCCGTCAGCGGCCGCATCCAGGCCAGGTCCGACGCGGCGTTTCGCCGGCTGATCGCCGAGTTCTTCCGGCACTATTCGAAGACGCTCTACAACTCTCACTGGGGCGAGCAAATGGCCTTCGGCGCCGACAACGCGCTCGACGTCCACATGGTCGTCGCCGGCCTGTCGGACGACGCGGCGGAAGCCGCGTGGAACCCTTTCCGCGCCTTCGTCGCCTCCGCGCCGGCCGACTTCGAGGTCGTCCGTCCCATCAAGGTCAGCACCACGGCCGCGCGCCACTGGTGGGACTACGAGTGGCGCCGCCAGCACAGCCCGGACTCCATGGTGACGGACCCGCGTCCCGGCGCGCCGGCGTCGAACGTCTGGTGGAAGGACAACTCGGGCGAGGTCAACGCGTTTCTCTACGGCTACGAATCCCTGTGGCTCCCGGCGACGCTCCTGAAGGATCCCGATCGCCTCGCCGACGCCGTCTTCGCCGCGTCCCGGCACTCCCAGGTCGAATTCCACTTCAACAAGGGGCTCTCCGGCGCCGCGCCCGACCGGATCGCGGCCGCGCGCGAGACCTCCGTCAACCCGGCCGTCCTCGAAGCCTTCGCGCTCGTCATCATCGCGACCGGAAAGGCCCATGCCAATCCCGGCGTCGCCGGCCATGCTCCCGATCCCGTCAAGGGAAAGCAGGACGCCGCCGCGATCTCGGCCGCGGCCGACGCCTTGCGCGCGATCGCGCCGGACGCCGGCTCCTACTCGAACGAGAGCAACTACTTCGACAAGAACTTCCGCCGGACGTACTGGGGACCGAGCTACCCGCGCCTGCGCGCCGTCAAGGACCGGTACGACCCCACCGGACTCTTCTTCGTCCACAACGGCGTCGGCAGCGAGGACTGGAGCGCCGACGGTTTCACCAGGACGGCGGGGGCGTAGGCCTCCAAGGCGGGTAATCTTCCGGGCACGGATCTTGTATTCCCAGCAGGGAGCGGCTCAATCCCGGGCCGCCCGCACACGAGGCACCGCATGAACAAGACGACGTCCGGACTCGGCCTCGCGGTTCTGGCCGCGGCGGCGGTCGCGCTGGCGCAGACGCAGCCCCAGGGGACGCCCACGCCGGGCCCCCCGCACCTCGCGCCGAACTCGAGCGCCATCGGCACCCAGCTGCTCTCCGGCACGGTGTGGGGCTACAAGCCGGGCCAGTCGATCACCCTGAAGACGAGCGACGGCCAGCAGTACGACATGCCCCTCGAATCGGGCGTTCGCGTGGACGGGTCCGTCGTCGAGGGCAAGCTCGCCGCGATCATGTGGACGACGGACTCCGCCGGTAAGACGAAGGTCATGTCGATCACCGCCGCGCCGGGCAGCGCCGCCGACATCGAACGCTCCGCGCCGAGCGTTCCCGCCAAACCGCCCGTGACGATCGTCCCGAGCGCGGCCGCGACGTCGCCCACCGCCAGGGCGAGGCCGACGCGGCCTCCGACTCGTCCGACGCCGACGCCGCCCACGCCCTGAGGCCCGGTCGGCCCCGTCGGTGGGAACCGGAGAGCCATGTTCCACCACGCTCCCGGCCCCGGCGCCGGCTCACGCGCCCGTCTGACCGACCCGGAGCCCTGCACGCCCCGGGCCGCGCGCTGGGTCCTCGCCGCGTCGACGCTCGGCTCGAGCATGGCCTTCATCGACGGGTCGGTCGTGAGCGTCGCGCTGCCGGTGCTGCAGCGCGACCTCGGCGCTTCCGTCGCCGCCGCGCAATGGATCGTCGAGGCTTACGCCCTCTTTCTCGCATCGCTGGTGCTGGTCGGCGGCGCCATGGCCGACCGCTACGGCCGGCGGCGGATCTTCGCCGCCGGCACCGTCGTCTTCTCGGCCGCGTCGCTCGGCTGCGCCGTCGCGCCCTCCACCGCCGTCCTCGTCGCCGCGCGGGCGCTCCAGGGGATCGGAGCCTCGCTCCTGGTTCCCTCGAGCCTCGCCCTGCTCGGCGCCGCCTTCACGCCCGAGACTCGCGGGCGGGCGGTCGGGACGTGGTCCGCCCTCACGTCCCTCGCGACGGCGATCGGCCCGGCGCTCGGCGGCTGGCTCGTGCAGGCGATCTCCTGGCGCGCGGTCTTCGTCGTGAACCTGCCGATCGGCGCCACCGTCCTCTGGATCGCCGCCCGGCGGGTCCCCGAGACACGGCAACGCGCGGCCCGGCGCGTCGACGCGGCCGGCGGCGCGCTCGCGACCGCAGGGCTCGGCGCCCTGGTCTTCGGCTTGATCGAGGCGCCGACCGCCGGGATCGCGAGCCCGCGCTTCTGGGCCGCCGTCGGAGACGGCGTCGTGCTCCTCTTCGCTTTCGTCGCGCACGAACACCGAACCCGGGAGCCGATGCTCCCCCTCTCCCTTTTCCGCCACCGTACGTTTGCCGCCGCCAATGCCCTCACGCTCTTCCTCTACACGGGCCTCGCCGGGCTCTTCTTCATCCTCCCCTTCGTCCTGATCCAGGCGCGCGGCCAGACGCCGGCAGCCGCGGGAGCGGCGCTCCTGCCGCTCGTCGTGATCGTCGCGAGCCTTTCCCGCGCCTCCGGGGCTCTGGCCGACCGCCTCGGGCCTCGGATCCCGCTGACCCTCGGGCCCGTCATCTGCGCGGCGGGTTTCGCGCTCGCCGCCGTTCTGGCGCCGCATCGCTCCTACGCGGCGAGCCTGCTGCCGGCCCTCGTCGTCCTCGGGCTCGGCCTCGCGGCGACGATCGCTCCGTTGACCACCAGCATCCTGAACTCCGTCGAAGCGAAGCAGCAGGGGACGGCCTCGGGAATCAGCAACGCCATCGCCCGCCTCGCCACGCTCTTCGCGATCGCGCTCATCGGCATTGTCGGGAGCGCGACCTTCAATCGCGCCCTCGATCGGCGGCTCGATGCCGACCGGATCTCAGCGGCCGTGCGCCGCCGGCTCGACCCCCAGCGGCCGATGCTCGGCGCGATGAAGCCGCCCGGCGAGGCGAGCCCGGCCGAGCGCCGCTCGATCGACGAAGGAATCGCCGACGGCCTCGAGGCGACCTTTCGCGCCGTCGCTCTCGGCGGCGCCGGCCTCGCCATCGTCGGGGCCGCCTGCGGCGCGATGTCGGGGACCGCGGCTAGTCGTTCCGGAAAACCTTCCCGTCCTTCATGACGAAGCGGACGCGGCGCACGGCGTCGATGTCGTCGAGAGGGTTTCCCGGCGTGGCGACGATGTCCGCGGCGTAGCCGGGGGCAATCGTGCCGCGCTCCTTCTCCATGCCCATCAGGCGCGCCGCATCGACCGTCAACGCCCGGAGGATCTGCTTCGGCGGGACGCCGGCTTCGACGAAGCTCGTGACGAACTCGGCCGACAGCGTCCCGCGCGTCTCGCCGTCCTTGATGAAGCAGACGTCGGTCCCGAAGGCCACCGGCGTCCCGACCTGGTAGGCACGCTTGAGGCGATCCACGACCCAGGCGTGGTAGTTGTCCATTCCCATCTCGTGCGCGGCCTGTGTCGTGAAGTCCGTGCCGACGAGAAAGACGCCTCTGTCCTTCATCAGCTGGAGCGTCGGCGTCGTGGCGCGGTACGCGTGCTCGACCGAGTCCACGCCGCCCTCCGCCGCGATGCGCGCGCCCGCGTCGGTGGCGCAGTGCGCCGCGATCTTCATGCCGGAGGCGTGCGCCTCGCGCACGAGGGTCTTCACGTCGTCGACCGTGTAGAGATAGGGCTGGTCGTCGACGACGATCTTGATGACCTTGGCCCCGAACGCGACGTTCTCGCGCACCGCCTTGCGCATCTCGTCCGGCGTGTCCGCGTAGAGGTATTCGGGAATCGTGATGTCGGCGCGCTCGGGCGGGATCCCGTGATACTGGCCGCCGTACGGCGCGATGATCCGGCCGGCGTTGACGACGGTCGGCCCGGGCACGAGGCCGTCCTCGATCGCCCGCCGCAGGGCCGTGTCCGCGTAGTTGCCGGCGTTGCCAACGTCGCGCACGGTCGTGAACCCGGACGCCAGCATGTCGCGGGCGTTCGCCACGCCCTGGATCGAGCGGTAGGCCGTCGTCTCGATGGCCGTCGCGGCGAGCAGCGCGTTGAGCAGCGCCGGCAGCCCCGCGCCGCCCTGCGTCTTGAGGCCCAGGCAGAGGTGCGTGTGCACGTCGAAGAGGCCGGGCAGCACCGTCATCTTCGAAAGGTCCACGACCGCCGCGCCCGGCGGGATGGCGACGGCCGGGCCGACCGCCGTGACCTTGCCGCCCTCGACCAGGATGACCTGGTTCGCCGCCGCCGTGCCCGAGGCCGGATCCACGAGACGCCCGGCCCGGATCGCCGTGACCTGCGCGGGCAGCGCCGCCGCCGCGAGAAGACCCAGAGCGGACAGAATTCCCCGCATTGCTTTCATCAGGCCTCCCGCCGGCGCATGGCCTTTCGAGATGGCCAAGCGCCGCGATGATACCCGAGCGCCCGCGTCAGTCCTTCGGCGCCCGCAGCCCCGTCCCCCCGATCGCGAGGTTCAGGAACACGCGCCACTCCGACTGGGTCTGCCGGGGCTCGAAGAGCCCGCCGGGATAGCTGGTCTTCCGGCTGTACCAGCGGTAACCGGCGCCGAGACCCACCGGTCCGGCGATCGGCACGACACCGGTCGCCCGGAAGAACTGGAGCGTGTTCGCGTCGGATGAGCCGTTCACCGTGTGGATCCACGCGACGCCGTAGCCGACCGAGAGAATCCGTTGCTCGCCGGCGTAGAGGCGCAACGCCGCGAGCGCGCCGCCGCCGGGGCCGTAGTCGTAGTTGCGCCCGGTGGAAGGGTTCTCGAAGTCGGTCGTCTTGACGCCGGCGAGCGGGATGGCGACCGCGTCGAGATCGGTCGCCGCGACGACGCGGCCGCCGAGCAGCCATCGCGACAGGACGCCGGCGCTGAACATCTGGGCGCCGAAGACCTGCGCCTGGTTGTTGAAATACTCGTACTCCTGCGAGAAGGCGAACGCGTGGCGCACCGGGGCCGTGCGATCGGTCAGCTCCCACGAGCGCAGCAGCCCGCGCTCCTCGAACCGCGTGATGACGGGGTCGCTCGGCGCGTTCACGTCGATCGATGCGGTGAACGCGTCGAACGGCTGAACGACGTCGGCCGCGAAGGGATCCCCGTAGCTCGCGGCGAGCGACACGAGGCCCTGGCTCTCCTGATTCTCGCGGAGGATCGGTCCCTCGACGTGGCGATATCCGAGCTCGGCCGTGAGGCTGAAGGAGTCCGGCAGGCGGTCCTCGGGGTTCGGGGAGGTCCTTCCCGTGTCGCCGTTGACGAGTCGCGAGATCGCGCCGACGGGATTGATCACCGCCGCGCCGAGCTCGCGCCAGAAGCGCTCGCTCCCCGAGGCCGTGTTGTCGAGCAGCATGACCGAGAGCCGGTGCTGCACCTCGCCGCGCGTCATGCCGCCGAGCGTCGTGTTCACGAGGTCGTTGATCGACGGCTGCGTGTTCTCCATGCAGCACTCCCAGAGAAAGCTGCCTGCGAGCGCGAAGAGGCCCGACTCCCAGTAGGTGTAGCCGTTCGAGCGACCCGCCTCGAAGTAGAGGCTCCCCTGGTAGGGGTGCGACGACTGGTTGATGTCGAAGTGGTCACTGTCGAAGCCGAACCCCGCCTTGAAGTTCTGGCTCACCGTGTGCCACGAGATCCGGGCGTAGTCCTCGTTGGCGACGTAGCGGTCGTAGACCCAGGGCAGGAGCTCGATCAGGGCCATTTCGCCCGCCGCGGTCAGGAAACGCTTCCCGGCGGTCGGCGGCGAATCCGTGACGGGCGCGAGCGTCGGCGGCGGCAGCGATTCGGCGTACGGGGCCGCGCCCCGCAGCGCTCCCTCGAGGCCAAGCGGAAAGAGCTCGCCGGACGCCGCCGGGTTTCCTTCGCGATCCTGCCCGGCGACCAGGCCGCGCGCCGCGAGCCCCAGGCCGAGGGCGACCAGCGCCCTCCGGCACCGGGACCCCCGGGCCGTCCCCCATTGCCCCATCGGGGAACAATCTTGCAACCTTCGGACCGGCTCGCAAGCCTCGATCGGCCGGCGCCGGAGGCCATGAAGCCGGACCGCCGCCCGCCCCTAGGGCGTCGCGATCGTGAACTTGAAGCCGTCGGGGTCGGTCAGGCCGAAGTCGCGGGAGCCCCAGGGCTGTGTCCGCGGCTCGTAGTCGAGGGTGC
The DNA here is from genome assembly GCA_035500755.1 of Thermoanaerobaculia bacterium. Lineage (GTDB taxonomy): Bacteria > Acidobacteriota > Thermoanaerobaculia > UBA5066 > Gp7-AA6 > DAHUXD01. Next base: position 21,185 of record DATJXB010000013.1, read on the forward strand.
CGCCGCGAGCCACGATCTTCTTCGCGAGCGCGTCGAGGTCCTGCGTCGTCTGGCAGTAGATGCGGAACCCCTCGCCCTTCTTCCGGTCCCGCCCCTTCTTCCAGTCGTCCTGCCCGACGAAGAAGCGGACCTTCCCGGCGAGGAGCTGGGCGCCGACCATCACGCCGCCCTCCTCCCACCGCTCTTCCAGCACGAACCCGACGACGTCGACGTACCAGGCGAGGCTCTTCGCGAGGTCGTTGACCGTCAGCGAGGGCGAGGCCGTCGCGAGCGCCAGCCCGCCCGTCGAGGGACGCGCTTTCGCCGCGGACTTCGGCTTCGGCCGCCGGGCCGCTCTCTTCGCGGGCTTCTTCGCCGCTTTCTTCGCGCTCTTCCGGGCCGCCATCGACGCGCCTCCTCGCCTTAAGCCGTCCCCGCCTCGAGCTCGCGCGCTCCCGCCTCGGCCCGCCGCACGAACTCCTCCAGCCGCTCGCACGTGTCGCGCATGTATTCGTAGAGGTGCTTGTGCATGAGCGCCAGCGTCACCGCCTGGCGGATCGATCCCGGACGGCGCAACGCCGTCTCGAACAGGATCGACAGCGTCATCCACGCGCGCTTCGGCGACGCGCGCAGCACACAGGACCAGAGCACCCGGCCGAAGATCTTCAGGTCCGCCCGGCCCGTGGCGAGGCGGCTCTTGATCTGCGTCCCCTTCGTCAGCAGCAGCTCCATCACGCGCCGCCGGTAGTTGTCGTAGCCGTACAGCCTCTGCAGAAGGCGCCGGTAGCCCTCGTAGAGCTCGGCGCTCGACATCCCCTGGGGCACGATGTTCGTGAAGACGAACTGATCGCCGACGGATTCGGCGATCAGGCGGCCCGCTTTCTTGAGGCGGTCGTAGAGCGGCGTCTTCGGCAGCGCGTTCAGCATGCCCGTCATCGAGACCGGGATCCGCGCCTCCTGGATGAACTGGAACTGCTCCTCGAAAATCGAGGGATCGTCGTTGTCGAAGCCCACGATCATGCCCGCCATCACCTCGATGCCCGATTCCTGGATCCGGTGAACCGAGTCGAGAATGCTCTCGCGCAGGTTCTGGGTCTTGTGCGTCTCCTCGAGGCTCGCCGCCCGCGGCGACTCGATGCCGACGAAGATCGTCGTGAAGTTGGCCTGCCGCATCAGGCGCAGGAGCTCCGCGTCCTGGGCCAGGTTCAGCGTCGTCTCCGTCATCATCTCCATCGGATAGCCGTTCTCCTCCTGCCACGCCGCGAGCGCGTGGAGGACGGCCTTGGCTTCGGGCTTGTTGCCGATGAAGTTGTCGTCGACGACGAAGATGCGCTTCAGGCCGAGCCGGTGGATCTCCTGGATCTCGGCCATGAGCTGCGCGACGGTCTTGGTCCGCGGCCGTCGGCCGTACATGACGATGATGTCGCAGAACTCGCACTGAAACGGACAGCCGCGCGCGAACTGGATCGTCATCGTGCGGTAGGCGTCGAGCTTCAGGAGGTCGAAGCGCGGCAGCGGCGAGTCGTGCATGCTCGGCTTGTCGACCTGCTTGTACTCGGCCTGCCAGGCGCCCGCCGCGTAGTCCTTCAGGAACTGCGGCCACGTGTACTCCGCCTCGTCGACGAAGAGCACGTCGACCTTCCCGCGCAGGCGCTCCGGGCAGAGCGACGCGAACGGGCCGCCCGCGACCACGAACTTCCCGCGGCGGCGAAACTCGGCGGCGAGCTCGAGGATGCGCCGCGCGTGGATGACGTAGCCGGTCAGTCCGACGACGTCGGCGTCGGTGTCGAGGTCGACGTCCTCGACGTTTTCGTCGCAGAGCACCACCTCGTGCTCCCGCGGCGTCAGGCCCGCCACCGTCGGGAGCGACAGGTTCGGGAAGACGCACTTCTTGTCGAGGCTCGGCAGGATACGGTCGAACGTCCAGAAAGACTCGGGATTTCTCGGCGCGATCAGATAGACCTTCATCGCCTACTCCCTCAACGGTGGTGCCGTGCCGCCGCAGGCGGCAAGACCATCATAGGCCCAAAGGGCAGGCCGCGTCTCACCCGGCCGGCCCCAGGAAAGCGCGGATCAACGCGGCGATTTCGTCGGCGGCCGTGTCGAGCGCGAAGTGCCCGGCCTCGAGCACGTGGACCTGCGCGTCGGGGACGTCCCGCCGGTACGCTTCGGGCTCCGAGGGGTCGAACGAGAGGTCGTACTTGCCCCAGATCACGAGGAGCCGGGGCTTTCTCTGGCGCATCCAGGCCTGCCACTTCGGGTAGGCCTCGACGTTCGTCCGGTAGTCGTAGAAGAGGTCGCTCTGGATGTCTCCCTGGGCGGGCTGGCTCAGGAAGGCGAACTCGTCGGTCCAGAGATCCGGGTCGTAGCGGTCGACGTTGGGGTCGTTGCCGACGTGCCGCGTGCGCGTCGTCGACAGGGACAGCAGGTTCGCCCGGAGCGCCGCCTCGTTGGCGGCGCGGTCGGCCCAGAAGGCGCGCCGCGTCTTCCAGTTCGCGCCGAGGCCTTCGTCGTGCGCCACGGCGTCCTGGACGATGAGGGCCTCGACGCGGTCCGGATGCGCGAGCGCCATGCGGAACCCCACCGGTCCGCCGTAGTCCTGCATGTAGAGCGCGTAGCGCGACAGGCCGAGCGTCTCGGTGAACCGGTTCATGAGGTCGGCGATGTGATCGAACGTGTACGCGAACTTCTTCGGGTCGGGCCAGTCGCTGTGCCCGTATCCCGGGTAGTCCGGGGCGACGAGGTGGTAGCGATCGGCGAGGCGGTCGAAGAGCGGCCGGAACATCCGCGACGACGACGGCACCCCGTGCAGCAGGAGGATCGTGGGCGCGTCCTTCGGTCCGGCCTCGCGGTAGAAGATCGAGATGCCGTCGATCGCGACGGTCCGGTAGAACGTGGGGTTCTCCACGGAGGGCTCCTTTCCCGAAGCGCCGACCGCGGCGGCGAGCGCGAGCGTCGACAGGATCCCGGCCTTCACGGTGTTGCCTCTCATCCCGCCATCCGCCCGGCGTCGACGACCGCCTTCGTGAACTCCCGCGGCGCCTCCTGCGGCAGGTTGTGGCCCACGCCGCCCGTGATCGACCGGTGCTCGTACCTGCCCGAGAACTTGCCGGCATAGGAGGACGGCTCCGGGTGCGGCGCGCCGTTGGCGTCGCCCTCGAGGGTGATCGTGGGGACGCCAATCGCCGGGAACGCCGCGAGCCGCTTCTCGAGGCCCGCGTACTTCGCCTCCCCCTCGGCCAGCCCGAGCCGCCAGCGATAGTTGTGGATCACGATCGCGACGTGGTCGGGGTTGTCGAAGGCGGCCGCGGTCCGGTCGAACGTCGCGTCGTCGAAATTCCACCGAGGCGAGGCGAGCTGCCAGATCAGCCGGGCGAAGTCGCGCCGGTACTTGTCGTAGCCCGCGCGGCCGCGCTCCGTCGCGAAATAGAACTGGTACCACCACTGGAGCTCGGCCTTCGGCGGCAGCGGCACCTCGCCGGCTTCCGGACTCCCGATCAGATACCCGCTCACGGAGACGAGGGCCCGGCAACGGTCCGGCCAGAGCGCCGCGACGATGTCCGCCGTCCGCGCCCCCCAGTCGTAGCCCGCCAGGATCGCCTGCCGGATCCCGAGGGCGTCCATCAGGTCGACGGCGTCGACCGCGAGCGCCGCCGGCTCGCCGTTGCGGAGCGTGTCCGCGGAAAGAAACCGGGTCGAACCGTAGCCGCGCAGGAAAGGCACGATCACGCGGTACCCCTCGGCGGCCAGAGCGGGCGCGACCCCGGCGTAGCTCTGGACGTCGTAGGGCCAGCCGTGCAGCAGGAGCACGGCAGTCCCCTCCGCCGGACCGAGCTCGGCGTACGCGACGCGGAGCGCGCCGGCGTCGATCTGCCTCGATGCGGACAGCGGCAGCGGCGCCGCCGCCGCGCCCGCGCCCGGCCGCCGGCCGCCCGCGCCGGCGAGCCCGAGCTTTACCGCCGCCGCCGAGAGGGCTGCCGCGCCGAGAAACGAGCGCCGATCCGGATGGTTTCCGAGCGTCACGGCATCCTCTCGATCACCCGAACGTGAAGCAGAAGGTCTCGGCTCCCGGGCCCAGGAACTCGATCTCGAAGAGCCGATCCTCGATCGGTTTCGGCTGCCGGATGAGCTGATAGAGCCGCGGCTCGGTCGCGGCGCCGTTGCCCTGTTCGTCGACGTCGGTCCCGTGAGCCGCACCCGGCGGATGGCCGTCGAGCAGCACCCGCCACCTCACCGGAGCGCCTCCGGGCGCCGCGCCCATGACGAGATTCACGTCGCGGGCGTGAAATCGGTACGCGAGGCGTCCCATGGGTTTCGTCGGCGAGGCGATTTCGCCCGTGACGATCCACTCCCCCGACAGACCCCATTCGTTCAGACGCCACCGGCCGGGCAGCGCGTAGACGTGCGGCGTGTCGCGCGCGATGCCGCCCGGCGACGCGAACCCGACGGCCTTGTCGCCGCCGACGTAGGTTTCCTCCGAACGGACGTCGCTCCACTCGGCCGCCACTTCCGTGCCTCGGGGATCGACCGACACGAGGTCGCGGGAGACGCCCGAGGCTCCCGCCTCGGCGAGAAGCTGCTGGATCGCCCGCTCCGACTGCTCGTCGCCGCCCTCGCCGAAGTGGTGGAAGCGAATCCGGCCCTGCGCGTCGACGAGGTAGAGCGCCGGCCAGTAGGAGTTGCCGAAGGCGCGCCAGACCCCGAAGTCGGTGTCGACCGCGACGGGGTAGTCGATCCGCATCGACGTCACGGCGCGCCGCACGTTCGCGAGGTCCTTCTCCACCGAGAACTCCGGAGAGTGCACGCCGATGACCACGAGACCCTCGTCCCTGTACTTCGCGGCCCACGCGCGGACGTGCGGGAGCGTGCGCAGCCAGTTGACGCACGTGAAGGTCCAGAAGTCGACGGCGACGACCTTGCCGCGAAGCCCCTCGGGCGTCACCGGAGGCGAGTTGATCCACGCCACGGCGCCCGACAGCGGCGGCATCGGTCCCTCGACCGGAAGGCGGCTCGCCGCGGCGCCCACGCGCGTCACCTCCGCTGACCGACGCCGGGCATCGACAAAGCCGGCCAGCCCCAGAACGGCGGCCAGCGCGGAGATGACGAGGGCCCGGCCGGCGCTCACGGACGGGGCCTCTTGACGAGGGTCTCGAGCGACTCTTCCATGGTTCAGACCGAGCCCGGCCTCCGGGGACCGTCCGCGGCTTTCGAGCCCGCGTTGCGCGCCTCGATCGCCCGGACGCTGGCGTCGAAGGCCTTCACCAGGACGCCTTTCCCGACGGTCCCGAGCACGAAGCCGAGGAAACGACCCTTGAGGTTCTTGCCGTCGCGGACCACGACGGCGTCGACGTCCGTCCTCCCGTCGGAACGTCGCGTGAAGTCGTACGTGTGGCCCGAGCGGCCTCCCCAGATGTTGGAGTCGGTCGTGGTGAGAACGACATGGTTGGGATCCGACCAGTCGTAGTGCAGTCGCTCCCAGATGCCGCCCGAGCCCTCGGTGACGTCGGCCTCATGCGGCCCCCGGGAGTGCACCTTCAGGTAGGCATCGTCGCTGTTCGGAAAGAGCTTCGCCCGGCCGGGCCCGAAGTCGGTGAGGCCCGCGATGAACTGCTCGGGCGTCGAGGTGGTCGTCTGGTGAAGTCGGATCGTCGACATGGGTCCTCCTCGGCGGCGGGATGCGTTTCAGCCCTCCACGAGCTGCTGCCCGCCGTCAACGTCGAACGTCGCGCCCGTGACCGCCGTGTTCGTCATGAGGTGCACGGCGACCCTGGCGACGTCGGCCGGGCCCACGACGCGCCGGATCGGCAGCGTTTTCTCCAGCTGCTCCCGCCGTGCCTGGAGTCCCTCGCCGAGAAGGGACGCCGAAAGCGGCGTGTCGACGAAACCGGCCGCGATCAGGTTCACGCGGACCGGGGCGAGCTCGAGCGCGAGATTCTTCGTCAGCGCGGGGCCGGCGGCGGTGAGCGCCGCGATCAGCGACAGTCCCGGTGCCGTCCGGCGGCCTCCCGTGCCGCCCATGAACAGGAGGGTGCCTCCCGGGCGAACCTTCTTCCCCGCGCTTCGAGCGACCAGGATCGGCAGCAGCAGATGCGCTTCGAGATCGCGCCGCGCCTTCTCGAAGTCGAATTCCGCCAGTTGCGCGTAATAGGGGCCCGGCCCGGTGACCAGGACGTGGTCGATCGGGACCGGCAGCTCGTCGAAGAAGCCCGCCAGGCGGACGAAGTCGGTCGCGTCGAAGGCGGCCGTGCGGGACGCGCCGAGCTCTTTCCCGACGCGCTCGAGCCGCTCCACGTCGCGCGCCACGAGGATCACGTCCGCGCCCTCCGCGCGGGCGAGCCGCGCCGTCTCGAGACCGATGCCCGCCGTGCCGCCGATGACGACGACGGTCTGGCCGCCGAGGACACCGGCGCGCGTCATCCCTTCACCGGCTTCGCGCCGGCCTTCCTGTTCCAGCCGTGAAACGGCGACCAGTCGCCGGCGTCCCACTTCTGCCGGAGCCCCGGCGCGCCGAGATCCCAGTCCTCTCGGACCTCGCGCAGCACGGCGCGAAGATCCTGGCGCAGGTCCTCGACCGACGGGCGGCCCCAGAACCAGTAGCCGTTGTAGATGCGGTGAACGACGAGGCCGGGCTTCAACACGAGCGTGTGCGGAACCATCGGGTTGTTGTCCGGGTCCGTGTACTCCGCGATGTCGAGATCCTTCTGGACGATCCGCCCCGGGTCGGAGAGAAAGGGCCACGGGGCGCCAACCGACGCTCGAAACTCCTGGGTCGTGTGATGGTCGTCGGTCGAGATCGTGGCGACCTGGGTGTACGCGACGGCGATCTGCGGATAGAAGAGAGCGAGCTGCAGGTGCTGCTGGTGCTCCTTGGGACAGTAATGGCCTCGCGCGAGCGTCAGGATCAGCGGGTCTTCTCCCTGGATCGCACTCAGCTTTCGGGGCGTCTTCGTGTGATCGGGCAGCTCGTAGTCGGGAAACACGGCTCCGGGCACGATGTCGGCGCGCACAGCGGGCTCCTTTCCGTCGGTCAGCCGATGGGAAGAACCCAGCGGCCGCCGCCGGTCGCGGCGATCACCAGGTTCATCGCGAGCAGCATCAGGTCGTAGTGCCAGCCGCTCGCCTTCTCGCCCCAGAACCCGATCTTCCAGGCGAAGATCTTCTTGCCGATCGCGCCGAGGCCGACCAGGATCAGGCCGATCGCCGCCGGCTGGACGAGAACGCCGGTGACGAGCCCGAGGCTCCCCAGGATCTCGGCGATGCCGAGCGCCCGCGTGGCCGTCGGCGAGAGCTCGACGCTCTTGGCGCGGCCGACCGGATCCTTCGCGTGGAAGTAGCCGCTCGCGCCGAAGACGACCGCGACGACGAGCCGCAGCAGAAAGAGCGCGAAGTCGTTCCAGGCGAGGAGCCCGGGAATCGCGGCGTGCGTTTCCATGTCGACTACTCGGGCAGCTTCGCGCCGCTCTGCTCGGCCACCATGTACTCGGCGTACCAGTCCGACCAGTTCGCGTCGCGCTGCCCGGTGCGCTTCTCGTGCTCGCCATGGGCGGCCTCGGCCCGCCGCATCGAGCTCGCCAGGTCGGCGGCATTGGCGAACGTCGTCGCCGCCGAGTCGATGCGCCCGGGAAGCCGGCTCGTGATTTCCTGGAAGAGCCAGCGATTGCCGTCCGGATCCCGGAACGACGCGAACGAGCGATAGGTGGCGCGCCCGGGATCCAGCCCCCTCTCCTTGCCTTTGGCGCCGACGTGGTAGACCTCGTCGACCCTGACTCCGGCGGCGGCCAGCTGGTCGAGAGCGGCCTGCAGGTCGGAGACGATCAGCCAGAGTCCCTGGGCAGACCCCGGCGTCGCGGTCGTCCGACCCGCGCCCCACTGGACCGAGCACCCCGAGCCCGGCGGCGTGAACTGGAAGACGCCCGAACCGGGAGGAGTGACGTCCTGCCGCCATCCGAGGCTCGCGTAAAACTTCGCGGCGCGCTCGACGTCGGAGACCGGGATCACGACGACTTCGAGCTTCATGTCGACGGTGCTGCTCATGGTGCCTCCGGGTTGCACTTCACCAACGTGACGAGCGGCCTGCCCCTTTCCTCTTTCCCGACAAACCCCCGTTCACCGACAGGGCATGCCGGCCCCGACCCACGCTTCCAGCAGCCGCACGAACTCCTCGTGCGACAACGGTGGCCTCGTCCTCCCGGCGCCGGGAGCCCACGCCCAGAGGACGAGCGGATCCGTCTTCATGTGCTCGATGATCTGTTCGC
>DATJXB010000014.1:0-12028 GCA_035500755.1 Thermoanaerobaculia bacterium
CACCGCGGTCCTTCTGGAAGCCTGCCGGCAGCGCAATCCGAAGGCCCTCGTCGTGCGCTCCGGAACCCGCGGCCAGTATGGTCCGGCGACCACGTTGCCGGTCTCGGAGGAGGCGCCCTCGGATCCGCGCGGCATCTACGAGATCTCGCAGCTCTCCGCCGAGATGATCTGCCGCACCTACACGCGCATCCATGGCATTCGGACGGTGCCCCTCCGGCTGACGAACGTCTACGGGCCTCGCGGCCAGATGAAGCACTCGCAGTTCGGCGTCGTGAACTGGTTCGTGCGGCTCGCCCTCGAGGGGCGCCCGATTCCGATCTTCGGGTCGGGCAGGATCCTGCGGGACTTTCTCTACGTGGACGACTGCGTCGACGCCCTGGTGCGCGCCGCCGAAGAGCCCGCGGCCGTGGGCGAGATCCTGAACGTGGGACACGACCGCCCGTCGACCTTTCTCGAGGTCGCCGAGCTGCTCGCCGAGCTCGTCCCGGGCACGCGCCTCGAGTTCACGGACTTCTCGCCCGAGCGCAAGGCCCAGGAGCCGGGCGACTTCGTCTCCGACATCACGAAGATCCGCCGCCTCCTCGGCTGGGAGCCGACCGTCTCGCTCCGCGACGGCCTCGAGCGGACCGTGGCGTTCTACCGCGAGCGCCGGGCCGACTACTTCTGATCCGTTAAGCTAACGGCAGGGCATGACCTCCATCCACCCGACCGCCCTGGTGGCGTCGAAGTCGATCGGCGACGGCACGCGGATCTGGGCGTTCGTGAACATCCTGGCCGGCGCGCGGATCGGCCGCGACTGCAACATCTGCGATCGGTGCTTCGTCGAGAACGACGTGGTCCTGGGCGACCGCGTCACGGTCAAGTGCGGCGTCTCGCTCTACGACGGGCTCGTGCTGGAAGACGACGTCTTCGTCGGGCCCGACGTGACGTTCTCGAACGACCCGCGGCCGCGGAGCGGACGCCACCTCGAAAGCCATCCGAGGACGCGCGTGCGCGAAGGCGCGAGCCTCGGCGCCGGCGCGATCCTGCTGCCCGGCGTGACCGTGGGCCGCTTCGCGATGGTCGGCGCCGGCGCGCTCGTCACGCGCGACGTGCCGGACTTCGCCCTCGTCTACGGAAACCCGGCGCGGCTGCACGGGCACGTCTGCCGCTGCGCGGCGACGCTGCGTTTCGACGACGGCGCGACGACCGCCCGGTGCGCCTGCGGGCGCCCGTACGCGCGGGACGCCTCGGGCGAGGTCACCGAGGCTCCGTGAGCGCGAACGCCGCGGGCGTCTCCGTCCGGGTCCCGTTCGGCGACCTGGCACAGGACTACCGGAGCAAGCGCGCCTCGATCGACGCCGCCGTTTCGCGGGTCCTCGCGAGCGGACGCTTCATCCTGGGCGACGAGGTCCGGCGCTTCGAGGAGGATCTCGCCGCTTTCCTCGGCGTTTCGCACGTCGTCGGGTGCGCCAACGGCACCGAGGCGATCGCCCTCGCGCTCGCGGCCGCGGGCCTCAAGCCGGGCGACGAGGTCGTCCTGCCCGCCAACACCTGCGCGCCGACACTCGCCGGGGTTCGGATGGCTGGCGGACGGGCCGTGCTCGCCGATGCCGAGCCGAAAACGCTGACGCTCGACGCCGACGCGGCCGCCAGAGCGGCCGGCCCCGCGGCGCGCTTCTTCCTGCCCGTCCACCTCTACGGCGGCGTCGCCGACCTCGACGGCCTGGCGCTGCTCGCGGCCAGACGCGGCGCGCTCCTCGTCGAGGACTGCGCGCAGAGCCACGGCGCGAGCTGGAAATCCCGCGCGACCGGCTCCTTCGGGCGCGCGGCGGCGTTCTCCTTCTATCCGTCGAAGAACCTCGGGGCCTACGGCGACGGCGGCGCCGTGGCGACGAACGAGGCGGGCGTCGCCGAGCGGGCCCGGGAGCTGCGCCAGTACGGCTGGAAACGCCGGGACTTTTCCGAGGTCGAAGGCTGGAATTCCCGCCTCGACGAGCTCCAGGCCGCGATCCTGCGCGTGAAGCTGGCGTTCCTCGCCCGCGAGAACGCCCGCCGCCGCGAGATCGCCGACCGCTACGACGCGGCGTTCGCCGCGCTCCCGCTCACCCTCCTCGCCGTCCGGCCGGGCGCGGTCCCGGCCCGCCACCTCTACCCGGTGCGCACGCCGATGCGCGACGCCTTGCGCGAGCACCTCGCGGCGCGCGGCGTCGAGACCGGGATTCACTATCCGACCCCGCTCCACCTCCACCCCGCGTACGCGTTTCTCGGCCACCGGCGCGGCGCGTTTCCGGTCGCCGAGGAGGCTTGCGCGACGGTCGTGTCGCTTCCCCTCCACACGGCGCTCTCGGACGAACAGGTCGCAGAAGTGATCGCCGCGGTGAGCGCCTTCTTCGAGGAGGCGCGGTGACCCGGCCGCTGGTGTCGGTCGTCGTCCCCGTCTACTTCAACGCCGAGAGCCTGCCGCGCCTGGCCGAGCGCCTCCGGAAGGTCGCCGCCGCGGCCGCGGACTGGGACGTCGAGGTCGTCTTCGTCGACGACGGCTCGGGCGACGCGTCGTGGGATCGGATCCTCGAGATCACGCGCGCCTGGCCCGCGGCGCGCGGGGTCCGCCTCACGCGCAATTTCGGCTCCCAGATGGCGATCCTCGCGGGCCTCGGCGAGGCCCGGGGCGCCGCGGCCGCGGTGCTCTCGGCCGACCTGCAGGAGCCGCCGGAGCTCCTGCCGGAGATGGTGGCCGCGTGGCGCCGCGGCGCGACGGCCGTCCTCGCCGTCCGGCGCAGCCGGCCCGAGGGCCTCGCGACGCGCGCCGCCGCGGGCTTCTACTACCGGACGCTTCGCCGCCTCGCCCTCTCGGAGATGCCCGAGGGCGGCTTCGACTGCTTTCTGATCGGGCGGCCGGCGGTGGATTTCCTGGTCGGCGCCCGCGAAGTCCACACGACGCTGCCCGGGCTGCTGCTCTGGGCGGGATTTCCCACGTCGCTCGTGCCGTACGACCGCGTCGCCCGCGAGGAAGGCGAGTCGCGCTGGACGTTCGCGAAGAAACTGAAGTATTTCCTCGACGCGGTGATCGCGTTTTCGTACAAGCCGCTGCGCTGGATGTCGTTCACGGGAGCGGCGCTCGCCGCGCTCGCCTTCGCCTACGCGGTGTTTCTCGTCGGCTACAAGGTCGTGCACGGCCAGCCGATCCAGGGCTGGACGTCGCTCATGGTCGCCGTCGCCTTCTTTTCGGGAGTGCAGCTGCTCTCGCTCGGCGTCCTCGGCGAATACCTCTGGCGCACGCTCGACGCGGCGCGCGCGCGCCAGGGGTACCTCGTCCTCGAGAAGACGGGGGCCCCGTCCCCTCTCCCCCCGCGGGGGGAGAGGGAAGGGTGAGGGGGATTTACTCCAGGCTCTCGACGAGCGCGGCCGCGACGCGGTCGACCTCGGCGTCCGTCAGCTCGGGGAACATCGGCAGCGCCAGGACCTCCCGCGCCGCCCGCTCGGACTCCGGGAAATCTCCGGCGCGCCCGCCGAGCGCGGCAAAACACTTCTGCCGGTGGAGCGGCACCGGGTAGAAGACGGCGCTGCCGACGCCGCGCTCGGAGAGACGCGCACGCACGCCGTCGCGGCCGGCGACCCGGACGACGTACTGGTGGTACACGTGACCGCGGCCCGGAGTCTCCGCCGGCAGCCGGAGGCGGCCTTCCCGCCCGGGCACCGCGAGCCGCTCGCCGTAGCGCTTCGCGATCGCGCGCCGGCGCGCGTTCCAGGCCTCGAGGCGCGGGAGCTTGGCCCCGAGCACCGCCGCCTGGAGCGCGTCGAGCCGGAAATTGCCGCCGACCCGGTCGTGGAAGTACGTCGTCGAGGAGCCGTGAACCCGCAGGCTCCGGAGCCGCGCCGCGAGCGCGTCGTCGTCGGTCGCGACCGCGCCGGCGTCGCCCGCCGCCCCGAGGTTCTTCGTCGGGTAGAAGGAAAACGCGCCCATCGCCCCGAGCGTCCCGGCCCGGCGGGAGCCGACGGTCGCCCCGATCGCCTGGCAGGCGTCCTCGAGAACCGGGATCCCGCGGCGCCCCGCGATTTCGAGAATCGCCGTCATGTCCGCGGCCTGGCCATAGAGGTGCACCGGCTGGATCGCCTTCGTCCTCGGCGACAGCGTCGCCTCGAGCCTCGCCGGGTCGAGCGTCAGGCTGCCCGGCTCGACGTCGACGAAGACGGGTCGGGCGCCCAGGCGCGCGACGACGCCGGCCGACGCGAAAAAGGTGAACGGGGATGTGACGACCTCGTCCCCGGGACCGACGCCGAGCGCCATGAGCGCGACGAGCAGCGCGTCCGTCCCCGAGGAGGTCCCGACGACGTGGCGGACGCCGAGGAACCCCGCCAGCGCCGCCTCGAAGGTCTCGGTCACGGGCCCGAGGACGAAGCGGCCGGAGGCGAACACCTCCTCGACGGCTCGGGCGATGTCGCGCTTCAAGTCGGCGTCGTACCGGGTCAGGTCGAGGACCGGAATGGACGTCGCCACGCGCCTCGATTCTACCCGTCCGGTAACCGGCGCCGGCTCCGTCCCGTTTCCTCCAGAAGGGAGGCGGTATGTCGAGGAGGAGGAAAACGGGGTTGCGCGCGGCACTCTGCGGTCTCCGGATGATGGCGGCGGGTGCCGCCCTCGCGCAGGCGGTCGCGATGCCCGACCTGACCGGATCGTGGCAGCTCAACCGCGACGCCAGCGACGACCCCGCGAAGGTGATGCAGGAGGCCCGTGCCGACGGCGGGAGCTCCAGCGGCGGCAGCGGCTTTGGGGGCGGCGGCCGCCACGGCCGCGGAGGCGGGGGCGGAAGCAGCGGCGGCGGGTGGGGCCGCGGCAGCCGCGGTTCGAGCGGCGACGGATCGAGCTCGCCCGACGGCGGGAGCTTCGCCGCGCTCCAGGCGCTGACGCTCGTCTACAAGGAGCCGATGCTGACGATCACCGACGCGGCCGGCCGCGAGCGCGTCGTCTACACCGACGGGCGCAAGACCGAGGAAGAGCGCTCCCACGGTGGGACCACGGTGGTCGTCGCGTCGTGGAAGGACGGCCACCTCGAGGTCGTCGCGTCGCCCGAGAATGGCGGGAAGATCACGGAGACCTTCGCCATGACGGCCGACCACAAGCAGCTGACGGTGACGACCAAGATGGAAGGCGGGAAACGCGGCTCGCCCATCACCATCCGGCGCGTCTACGACGCCGCCCAGCCCGGCCTTCCGTCGACGGCGCCGGGCCCGAAGACGCGGCCGGCCTCGCCGCCGCCGGACGAGCCCGAGGAAGACCAGTCCGTCTGATCAGCGCGCCGGGACGAGGCGCGGCTCGGGCTTCGGCGGCAGCCCGAGGAACAGGCGTTGGATTCCGGAGCGAAGCCCGGGAACGCCGGAGAGACCCGTGAGCAACCCGCCGCCCGGAACTCCCCACCAGAACGCGGCGAGGTCGTCGACGTCGGGCCAGTAGCGGCGATAGACCTCGAGCTGCCGGTCCGGGAATCCCGGGCCTACCGGATAGCCCTGCTGCGCGAAAGCCTGGAGGACCGGCAGGACCTTCTTTCCCGCGGGCGTCCGAGCCGCGAGCGGCGCGAGCAGGGCCGTGAGCACGGCTTCCCATTCGTCGCCCTCGCCGAAGACGCCGAGCATCGTCGTCCCAACCGGGTAGAAGTAGGGCGCGACGAGGTCGGTCGCGTCCGGACGGAAGTAGCCATCGAGGTACCCGGCGTCGAGACCCACGAGGTCCAGGCGCGTGGCGTAGAGAACGACGGCCTCCGGGAAGAGCCCCTTCAGGATTCCGTACGCGCGTTCCTGCTCTTCGGCCGGTGTGTAGCCTTCGACGACGGCCTCGTCGTGGTAGTTGAAACCTCCGATGCCCGGAATCGCCTGAAGCGCCGCGAGCTTCTCCGGGTCCGCCACGAGCGCGTCGACGTCGGCCATCGAGAGAAACGGGACGTAGCGCAGACCGGCCGCCGCGGCCGCCGCCGACGCCGCGGCGCTCGGCCGCGCGAAGGTGACGACCGTGTCGGCGCCGAGAGCGCGGACGGCCGAAAGGACGGCCGGGTCGGTCTCCCCGACCGTCAGCACGACCACGTGGAGCGCCGCCAGTAGCGTCGACGCCATGCGCTTTCTCTACGGAGCGGAGCCGCCGGCCGTCGCCCCTAGCGGCGGTGGAGCAGGTGCGCCGTGAAACCGTCGGTCGACGCGTCGGGAAAGAGCCTCAGGCGCCCTCCCTCGACGAACGGTTCGAGGCCCGGCGGGGCGGCGATCGCGGCCGGCGCGAAGCCTGGCGAGCGCTCGAGGAACCGCGCGACGACGCGCTCATTCTCCTCCTCCTCGAGGCTGCACGTCGAGTAGAGGAGGTCGCCGCCCGTCGCGACGAGCTCGGAGGCCGCGACGAGGGCCTCCTCCTGCGCCCGCGCCAGACGTTCGATCGCGGCCGCGGTCACGCGGTATCGGATTTCCGGGATCTTGCGGAGCGTCCCGGTGCCGCTGCACGGCGCGTCGAGGAGGACGCGCTCGAAACGCCCCGCGGGCAGGGGCGGCGCCGCGACGTCCCCAGCGACGGGGCGCACCTCCGGAACGCCGAGGCGCTCCGCGTTCTCGACGACACGCCGAAGGCGGCCCCAGGAGCGGTCGAGCGCCACCGAGCGCCGCGCGCGGCCGTGGGCGACCGCCGAGAAGGACTTGCCGCCCGGCGCCGCCGCGAGGTCGGCGAGGAGCTCGCCCTCGGGCAAGAGCAGCGGCAGGACCTGCGAACCGACGTCCTGCACGCTGAAGGCGCCGGAGGAAAAGAGTTTCGACCGCAGCGGGTTCCCCGAGAGGACGGTGAGAGCGAGCGGCGCGAGCGGCGAGGCTTCGGTGTCGACGCCCTCGGCGGCGAGCGCGGCGCGCAGGCCGTCCCGGTCGATTCGCCTCGGGTTGACGAGGAGGTCCAGCCGCGAGGGCGCGTTGTCCGCCTCGAGGATCGCGCGCGTCCGCTCGGCGCCGAATCGCTCGAGCCACCGGGCGACGAGAAACGCGGGATGCGAGTAATGCCGCGCGAGGGATTCTCCAAGACCCCCTCTCCCCCCGGCGGCGGGAGAGGGCGGGGCGAGGGGAGCAACCGGCGCCGGCGCCTTCACGATCGCCCGCAGCACGCCGTTGACGAGGCGGGCCGCGCCTTCGCCGCCGCTCGCGCGCGCCTCCTCGACGGCCTCGTTCACCGCGGCGTACGCGGGGACGCGGTCGAGATGGCGCACCTGGTAGAGCGCGACCTCGAGCGTCTCGCGGAGGTTCGGCGCGAGCTTTGGGAGCGGAATGCGCGAGGCGCCCGCGATCTCCGCGTCGAGCGCCGTCTTCCAGCGCAGCACGCCGAGCACGAGCTCGCGCAGCAGGTCCTGGTCCGGCGGCGACAGGCCGCGCGCGAGCGCCGGCACGAGCGCCGCCGCCCGTTCGGCCTTTTCGAGCACGCCGCGGAGCGCTTCGACGGCTCGGCCGCGGGCCGTCGCCGCCCGCCGCCGCTTCACGGCGCGGCCTGGAAGCGGCCGGGCAGCCGGGCCGACCGGGCAAATTCGGCGCCGCTGACGGGATTGCGCCCCGCCCGCTGCAGCCGCTCGAGCACGAGCCCGGTGCCGCCGCCGGCCGCCGCCACGAGCGCGCCGTCCCGGAACGCGACGTCGCCCGGCGCGCCCGCGACCCCCCCGGCCGCGGGGCGCGCCTCGAGGAGCTTGACCCGCTCGCCGCCGAGGAACGTGTAGAGGCCGGGCCAGGGCGTGAACGCGCGCAGCCGCCGCGAAAGCTCCTCGGCCGGCACGCTCCAGTCGATCGCGCCGTCCTCCCGGCGGATCGGCCGGCAGAAGGACGGCTCGCCCGCCTGGGGCCGCGGCGACAGCCGGCCCTCGACGAGCCCGCGCAGGGTCTCGACGAGCAGCGCCGCTCCGAGCGCCGAGAGCCGCGCGGAGAGCTCGCCCGCCGTCTCGCGCTCGCCGATCGAGACCCGGCGCTCGAGAAACACCGGTCCCGAGTCCAGGCCTTCCTCCATCCGCATGGTGGCCACACCCGTCTCCCGGTCGCCGGCCAGGATCGCCGCCTGGACCGGCGAGGCGCCGCGGTGGCGCGGCAGGAGGGACGCGTGGACGTTCACGCCGCCGAAGCGCGGCAGCGCGAGAATCGCCGGCGGCAGCAGCCGCCCGTAGGCCACGACGGCGATCGCGTCCGGCCGCGCCGCCTCGAGCCGCGCGAAGAGCTCAGCGTTGTCGCGCACGCGGGGCGGCTTCTCGACCGGCAGCCCGCGCGCGGCGGCCCACGTCCCGACCGCCGAGGCGCGCGGCTCGGCGTGGCGGCCGACGGGCCGGTCCGGTTGCGTCACGACGAGAGCAACCGGGAACCCCGCCTCGACGATCGCCTCGAGCGGTGCCACCGCGAACTCCGGCGTCCCGAAGTAGACGACGCGCGGGGTCAAGGCCGGGCTCCCGCTCCGCTCAGAGCGGTGAGCCGCCGTCGCGCGGCTCGGGCTCGACAGGCGCCACGGGCTCGGCCGGCATCACCGGCGAAGGATGTCTCAGCTTCCAGAGCCGCCGCACGGCGCGCAGCCCGATGCCCAGGAAGAACACCAGCGCGAGCGCGTTGATGACCCCGAAGTACACCCACATCCGCGGCCACCCGTTCGCGAACCCGAAGAGAAAGACGCAGAGAAACAGCAGAAACGCGTAGAGGGCCGCGATGATCGTGCGCCGCTCCTCGTGCTCCGGGTTCCACGGCGGGTCGAGGAAGCCGAGTCCGCGCGCCAGCCGGTACACGCCCCAGGCCGCCGCCGGCGCCAGGACGAGCGCCAGGAGGAAATAGCGCCACGCGGCCGTCATCGCGGCTGGCGGTCCACTTCCGCGAAGTAGTCGTCGGCCACCAGAACCTCGCGCGGTTTCGAGCCGCGCGGCGGCCCGAGGAGCCCGTCGCGGGCCATCATGTCGATGAGCTTGCCGGCCCGCGAGAAGCCCACCCCCATCCGGCGCTGCAGAAAAGAGATCGACGCCATCTTCTCGCGCACGACCAGCCGCGCCGCTTCGTCGTAGAGCGGATCGGCGTCGTCGGCGCCGTCCTCGCCGCGGGCGGACGCCTCGACGCGGTCCTTGGTGATCTCCTCGTTGAACTGGGGCTTGGCCTGCTTCTTCAGGAACTTGACCAGCGCCGCGGTCTCCTGCACCGAGACGTACGCTCCGTGCACGCGCTTCAGGCGCGAGGTCCCGGGCGGCAGGAAGAGCATGTCGCCGCGCCCGAGCAGCCGCTCGGCGCCGTTGCCGTCGAGGATGACGCGGGAGTCGATCTTGGACGACACCTTGAAGGCGATGCGCGAGGGAAGGTTCGCCTTGATCACGCCCGTCAGGACGTCGACCGACGGACGCTGGGTGGCGACGACGAGGTGGATCCCGACCGCGCGGGCCTTCTGGGCGATGCGCACGATCGACTCCTCGACCTCCTTGGGCGCGGTCATCATCAGGTCGGCGAGCTCGTCGATGACGATGACGATCAGCGGCATCGGCTCGAGCTTCAGCTCGGTGTCGTCGGGGTGCTGCGCGCGCACGCGCGCCACCGCCTCGGGGTCCTTGATCGCGGCGTTGTACTGCTCGGCGTTGCGGACCTGGCCGAAGTCCGAGAGCGTCTGGAAGCGCTCTTCCATCTGGTTGACCGCCCACTTGAGCGCGTTCGCGGCCTTCTTCGGGTCCGTGATGATCGGCGTCGCCAGGTGCGGCAGGCTCTCGTACATCTCGAGCTCGACCATCTTCGGGTCGATCAGGATGAGCTTCACCTTGTCGGGCGGCGCCTTGTAGAGGATCGACGTGATGAGCGCGTTGATGCCGACGCTCTTGCCCGAGCCAGTCGTGCCGGCGATCAACAGGTGCGGCATCGCGCGCAGGTCGTCGACGACCGGCTCGCCGTGGATGTCCTTGCCGAGGGCGAGGGTCAGGAGCGAGCGCGAGCTCAGGAACCGCTCGCTTTCGACGACGTCGCGCACCGCGATGACCTCGCCGCCGCCCGGGTTCGGCACCTCGATGCCGACGCTCGCGCGTCCCGGCAGGCGCTCGACGCGGATCGACTCGGCGGAGAGCGCGAGCGCGAGGTCCTCCGAGAGACCCATGACCTGGTTGACCTTGATGCCGGCCGCGGGACGGAACTCGTAGGTCGTGACGACCGGACCGGGGTGGTACTCGATGACGTCGCCCTCGACGCCGAACTCGGCGCACTTGGCGGCGATCAACCGGCCCGTCTCGGCGAGCGCCTTGCGGTCGACGGCGCCCGTCTCGGCGCGCTTCTCGAGCAGCGACACCGGCGGCAGCGCGTAACCGTCGAGCGTGAGCGGGAGGCTCTGCTGCGGCTCGGGCTTCTTCTTCGGCGCCGCGGCCGCGGCGGGTTTGCTCCGCGCGGGCGCCGTCGTCTTCTTGATGGAGAACTTGCCCGGGCCGGGCACCTCCCGCACGATCGGCGGCGCGTCCTCGGGCGCGAAGGGGATGTCGTCGAGCGAGACCTCTTCCTTCTTCACTTTCTCGAGGTGCTTGGTCACGACGGTGCGCCGCAGGCGCTCCTTGGTCCGCTTGTCGCGATGACGCGCCCAGCCGACCGTGAAGCGCCCGAGGACCGCCGCGAAGCGCACGCGAAGCCTGAGGAAGACGTCGCCGAGCGACACCTGGGTCGCGAGCGGAATCGCCAGGACGACCAGCGTCAGCGCGAGAAGAACCGCGCCGGTCGTTCCGATCCGGCCGCGAAACGCGTCGGCGAGCGTCCGGCCGATCAGTCCGCCGGTGTCCATTTCCTCGCCGCGGAAGTGGCGGCGCCCGAGCGTCAGGGCGAGCAGCAGGGGCACCGAGAAGAGGCCGATCCCGATCCCGGCGGCCTTGGTGCCGGGGTTGGGCAGCGGCCGGGCCCAGAAGCGTCTCCAGCCGAGGACGAAGACGATCCCGGTCAGAGCCCAGGCCGCGAGGCCGAAGAGCTGGTACAGCGCCGCCGCGAGCGACGCCCCGAAACCCCCGATCCAGTTCGTCGGCGCCGCGGCCTCGCCGCCCGCGGTCCACGAGAAAATGTTCGGGTCGTGGGGGTCGTACGACAGCAGCGACAGGGCGGCCAGGAGGCCGGCGAGCAGCAGCAGGATGCCGATCGCCTCGCTCGCGAGACGGCTCTTCCAGAACGGTGCCTGACTCAATCCTAGCCATTATCGGACGGAAACGCGCAAAGGGCCAGCCGCGCGCCGGCGGCGCACCCGCGCCGTGACACAATCGATGCGGGACCTCTCGGCACCCATGGCGAACGCGAAAAAGAAGATCCTGTTTCTCTGCACCGGCAACGCCGCCCGCAGCCAGATGGCCGAGGCACTCGCCCGCATCGACTACGGCGACCTCGTCGAGCCCGTCTCCGCCGGATCGCGACCCGCGGGATTCGTGCATCCGATGGCGGTCGCCGCGATCGAAGAGCTCGGGTTCGGCCTGGAAAACGCCCACTCGAAGGGGGCCGACGCGTTCGCCGCCGAGAAGCTCGACCTCGTCGTCACCGTCTGCGACTCCGCCGCCGCCGACTGCCCCAGCTGGCCCGGCGCGCGCCACATCGTCAACTGGTCGATCGTCGACCCGAGCTTCGTCTCGGGCGAAGCGGCGCGCGCCATCGCCTTCCGCACGACGCGCGACGAGATCCGGCGGCGGATCGACGGCCTGATGGAGGCGCTCCGGCGCCCGATCCCGAAACGGTCGGACATCGAGCTCCTGGCCGAAGGCGCCGGCCTTCTCGAGAACGCCCTGCGCCCGCACGGCTTCAAATTCGGCGGCGTCCGCGAGGAAAAGGAGGGCGCCCGCGCCGCGGCCGTCGGCACGTGGGCGCGGCGAGGCCGGGCCCTCCAGCTGCAGGTGCGATCGGGGGTCCCCATCGCGGCCTACGCGGCGCGCGAGCGCAAGCTCCTTCACCCCGACTACATGGAGTCCCTCGGCGCTTCGGCGGTGATGCGCTACCCGGGACTCTCCAAGGACCCGCTCGACGCTTTCCGCCGCCTGCGCACCGACCTGGTGCGTTTCGCGGGCCCGTTCCTGACGGGCAAAGGCTTGCG
>DATJXB010000015.1:0-3029 GCA_035500755.1 Thermoanaerobaculia bacterium
ACTAGGGGATCTATAATTCTCGGAATCCCCATGTTCCAGGTTCTGTACGAAGTCGACGGGCGGGAGCAGGTCTTCACCGCTCTGAAGGACGTCTTGTCGATCGGGCGGGCCAACGACAACGACATCATCCTGAACGACTTCTCGGTGTCCCGCCGCCATGCCTACCTGAAGAAGGAAGACGGGGCGTGGGTCATCCACGACAACCAGTCCACCAACGGCGTCCGCGTCAACGACCGGCCGGTGCCGTCGTCGCCGGTCAAGGAGGGCGACGCCGCCGTCATCGGAACGTTCGTCCTGCGGTTCCGCGACGACCCGACGGTCTCGCGACACCGCGGCCGCATGCTCGACGCGACCTCGACGTGCATCCGGCCGATCGCCGAGTTCAACGAGGACTTCGGCCTCGAGCGGGACACGGCGGCGCCCGTGTCGGAGTCCACGGCCGAGCGCAAACGGGTCGTGCTCGACCTCGCCTACAAGAACAAAGTCTTCGAGATCCTGGTCCAGGTGGCCAAGGCCCTCATCTCGGCCGACGACCTCGCGACCGTGCTCGACAAGGTCATGGACCTGATTTTCGAGTTTCTGCCGGCCGACCGCGGGTTCCTGCTGCTCGAGGAAAGCGGGGCGCTCCAGCTGAAGATCTCGCGCTTTCAGTCGGGCAAGCGCTCGACCGCCGACGGCGCGACGCCTTACTCGCGCACGATCGTCGACATGGTCGTGCGGCAGAAGGTCGCGATCCTGACCTCCGACGCCCAGGCCGATCAGCGGTTCGAGGCGGGGGAGTCGATCCGGATGCAGCAGATTCGCTCGGCCATGTGCGCGCCCCTCTGGAGCAGCAACGCGGTCATCGGCGTCATCTACATCGACTCGCCGCTCCACGCCGGCACGTTCTCGGGCCAGGACCTCGACCTGCTGACCGCGCTCGCGAACTTCGCCGCGGTCGCGATCGAGCGGGCGCGCCTCCACGAGCACGTTCTCGAGGAGAAGCGCATCCGCGGCCGCCTCGAGCGCTACCACTCGCCGCAGGTCGTCGAGGAGATCATCGCCGACGTCGCCGCGACCGGCGACATCAAACCCGCGCGCACCAAGGTCGTGACGATTCTCTTCGCGGACCTGGTCGGCTTCACGACCTGGTCCGAAAAGATGGGCGCCGAAGAGCTGGCCCGGCTGCTCACGGAGTTCTTCACGCTCTCGTCGGATGCCGTGTTCGCTTGTGGCGGCACGATCGACAAGTTCATCGGCGACGCCGTGATGGCCTTCTTTGGCGCGCCTTTCGACCAGCCCGACCACGCCGACCGTGCCGTGGCCGCGGCCCTGAAGATCCGGTCCGAGGTCGCGGCGTGGAACCACGAACGGACGGCGCGCGGCGAGGCGCCGATCGAGGTGCGCATCGCCGTCAATACCGGAGAGGCGATCGTCGGCGACATCGGGTCGCAGCGGCGCGTCGACTACACGGTGCTCGGCAACGCGGTCAACGTGGCCGCGCGCCTCGAGGAGTTCGTGGCTCAGGCGGGCGATGTCGTGATCGGCCCGGAGACGTTCGCCGCGGTCGAGGCCCGGTACCAGTGCGCGCAACTCGGCTTCTTCTCGCTGAAGGGCCTGTCGACGCAGGTCCCGCTCTACAAGGTTCTCTCCGGAAAGTAGGTCAGCGTCCGTCCGGCCCCGCCGGCGTGCGGCGGCCCGGGATCCGCTCCTCCTGCCGCAGCCGGGCGAAGCGCCGCTCGAGCTCCGGGTCGCGGGCCGCGAAATCGAGGGCCTTGTAGGCGCGGAAGTAGAGAACCGCGACGAGCGGCTCGGCCGCGTCGAGAGCGGAGAGAGCCTGCGCCTTGAGGTACGGCGGAAGGCTCAGGTCGAGCTCCGTGGTCGCGGGGTCGGCCGGGTGCGTTTCGGAGACGCGGTTGGCGCGGTGGGCGATCTCGAGCGCGCGGCGAGCCCGGGCCTCGGCCGGAAGCGTCTTCCACTGCGCGACCAGGCGCCGGAGCGCGTCGGGCGCCATGGTGCGCTCCTCCGACAGGACGGCCGCCCCTTCGGGCACGGGCGCCGGGGTCGGCTCGAGGGGCGCCGGTGTCGCGATGGGCGCCTCCGGAGTGGGCGCGTCCGTCGGCGCGAGCGAGGGCGCGGCCGTCGGAACCGCGGGCGGTCGCGGCGGCTTCGCGGCGGGGGGCGCCGCGCAGCGCCGGGCGAGCAGGACGGCGACGATCGCCAGGGCGGCGGCCGCGGCGATCGCCGCGTCGAAGCGGGGTCTTCGACGGCTCGCCGGGGGTGCCTGGGTCGTCGGCGCGCGCTCGAGCGCGGAGGGCGCCGTCCCGCCGATCGTGCCGAGCGCCTCCGAGAGCTCGCGGGCGCTCCCGAAGCGCCGCTCGCGTTTCTTTTCGAGCGTGCGTCCGACGATGGCCGCCAGCGGCGGGCCGACCTCGCCCGGGAGGGCCGAGACATCGAGCGGCGGCGCGGGCGTGTGGAGGTGCTTGCCGAGGTAGGCCTCGGGTGTCGACGCCTCGAACGGCGCCTTGCCCGAGAGCATCTCGTAGAGAACGACGCCGAACGAGTAGAGGTCGCTGCGGGCGTCGATCGGCTCGCCGGGCGCCAGAGCGCCCGCCTGCTCGGGCGAGCAGTACTTGAGCTTCCCGAGGAAGAAGCCGGTGCCCGTCATCGCGAGCGACTCGGCCGCGATGCGCTTGGCGATCCCGAGGTCGATGATCTTCGCCCGGAGCCCGCCGGGTGTCTCGCGCACCATGATGTTGTCGGGCGAGAGGTCGCGGTGCACGATCCCCTGCGCGTGGATCTCGGAAAGGCCGGCGAGCACCTGGCGCGCGACGTCGAGGGCCTGCGCGGGCTCGAGGCGTCCGTGGCGCCGGAGCCAGGCCTCGAGCGTGACGCCGTCGATGAACTCCCACACCATGTAGTAGGACCCGTCGGGCTGCCGCGAGAAGTCGTAGAGCGCGGCGACATTCGGGTGCCGGACGAGTGTCGCGAGGCGCGCCTCCTCCTGGAAGCGCCGCGCCGCCGATCCGTCTCCCGACGCGTCGGGCTTG
>DATJXB010000016.1:0-16783 GCA_035500755.1 Thermoanaerobaculia bacterium
AGGTGTCGTTCGACTTCCTGACCAAGGACGGCTACGGCGTCGGCGTTCTCCAGCGCGAGCCCAATGCCCTGGCGGCGCTGGAGCTCGTCGGGCGCCCCTCGGAGACGCCCCTCCGTCAGTAGGTGACGCGCTCCAGGAACAGACCGGACGGCGGAGCCGTCCACTTCGCGGGCGCCGCGGACCGTTCCGTCAGTAGCTTCTCGACGCCGGCCGCGTCGAGGTGGCCGCGGCCGACTTCGACGAGGGCGCCCGCGAGGCGGCGGACCATCTTCCACAGGAAATGGGATGCCGTGATCCGGAAATGGATCTCGTCGCCGTCGTCGCGGACCTCGCACTTCTCGACGACGACGATCGTGGACTCCTGGCCCTCGGGGTTCTCGCAGAAGGACGCGAAGTCGTGGCGGCCCTCGAAGAGCTTCGCGGCCCGGCGCATCGCGGGTGCGTCGAGGCGGTCCTTGACCCACCAGACGAAG
This sequence comes from Thermoanaerobaculia bacterium, assembly GCA_035500755.1. Classification (GTDB taxonomy): domain Bacteria; phylum Acidobacteriota; class Thermoanaerobaculia; order UBA5066; family Gp7-AA6; genus DAHUXD01. Next base: position 474 of record DATJXB010000016.1, read on the forward strand.
GGCTTCCCGAAAGCGGTGCGGCGGCGCGAGATCCGGTAGAGATACGTCCGGGACTTCGCGTCGTGGCGCGCGTGGAAGCGTGGCGGCGCCGGCTCCGCCGCGAGCACGTGCACGTCGAACGGCAGACGCTCGTTGAGCTTCCAGGCGATCTCGGTCTCGGGCATCGACCGGCGCGCCTTCAGGTGCGCCACCTGGGCGAGCGCGTGGACTCCCGCGTCGGTGCGTCCGGCGCCGCCCACGGCCGCGTCCTCGCCGAGGACCTCGCGCGCCGCGCGCTCGAGCACCGCTTGCACCGTGCGGTCCGTGTTCTTCTGGGACTGCCACCCGCGATAGCGCGTGCCGTCGTATTCGATCGTGAGCTTCCAGGTCGGCATGGCGGTGGAGTCTATCGGGATCGGAAATAATCGGGGCCATGGTGGAAAGCGCGGCGTCCACGCCGGGAATCGTCGAGCGCGACACGCTCGTCAACGGCGTCCGCTGGCACTCGCGCGAGATCGGCGGTCACGGAATCCCGGTCCTCTACATCCACGGCCACCTCGCCTCGTCGGCGACCTGGGCGGCGGTGCTCGCGCCGGCGTCGGCGGGGCACCCGGCGATCGCGGTGGACGTTCCCGGTTTCGGCGCCTCGGATCGGCCGTGGCCCTACGACTACACGGCCGCCGGCGAGGCGCAATCGCTCGTCGCGTTTCTCGACGCGCGGAAAATCGAGCGGGCGATCCTCGTCGGCAACTCGTTCGGCGGCGGCGCGGCGTTGCTCGCCGCGGCGGATCATCCCGAGCGCGTCGCGGCGCTCGTGCTCGTGGCGCCGGCCACGCCCGGGATGCCGATGGTCTGGCCGATCCGCGCGATGCGCCTGCCGGTTCTCGGCGAGCTGGCCCTCGCGCTCGCCACGCGAGCCCTCGTCGCGCGCGGGCTGCGGCAGCGGCTCTTTGCGCGGCCCGAGCGCGTCACGGAGAACGTCGTCGACGACGCCTGGCGGCCGCTCGGCGTGCCGGGCACCCGGCGTGCCGCGCTCGCGGCGATCCGCTCGGATCCGAAGGCTCACCGCGGCGTCGAGGGTCGCGTCCGCGCGCCGGTGCTCGTGATCTGGGGCCGCGAGGACCGCCTGATTCCGGCGGCGGACGCGGCCCGAGTCCACGCCCTTCTCCCGGGCCCGCCACTCGTCCTCATTCCCGAGGCGGGCCACCTGCCGCAGCGCGAGCAGCCGGAGGTGTTCGCGCGCGCCGTGGCGGAGTTCCTGCGCGGCCTCTAGCGCGTCACTTGCCGCACCGCTCGATGACCTTCGCGGTGATCGCAGCCGGCGTCGGCGGGCTCTCGCGCAGTCCGAGCGTGTGCAGCGCCTCGTGGATGATGATCGTGGCCGCATAGCCGGGGTTCGCGCGCTGCCAGTACGCGAACTGGCTCCAGCAGACGTGCACCGCGCGGCTGCCCGGCGACGTCCAGGCGAGGACGCGCTCGTTCTCGCACGGCTGGGTCGCGGTGCCGTCGTAGAAGAGGACCAGGCCGAGGTACGCCGGCATGCTCTGGCCGATGGCGTGAAGGTTCTCGTCGAGCCGGCGCCCCGAGCCGTCCGCGAAGTCGGCGAGGACTTCCTGGCAGCGGCTGTCGGAGAGCCGGCGCGCCGCTTCTTCGAGAGAATCGTTCAAGCCCGCGCCCAGTTTGCGATCCACGAAGAACGGGATGCCGAGCGTCGGCGCGCCCGCGGCGGGAAGCGACGTGCTCGTCTCGGCGACGAGGGGCGTCGCGAGCGCGGCAAGAGCAGCGGCGACGCGCACGACTCGCGACGCCCTCGACCTCTCGCGCCGCATCGCCATCGCGCCTCACGGGCGGAAGAGAGCGCCGGGTCGGGAATTCGCGAGGCGCCTCCGCCGCTATCCGTGACGGTCGCTCCGGAGAGGGCGGCGGGTCTTGAGGATCCGCTTTGGATTTCCTGACTTTTTGGTGAGTGTCGCCGATGCGGGTTCGATTCGGAGATTGCACGTTCGACGCGGCGCGCCACGAGGTGCGGCGCGGCGAGGGCGCCGTGCATCTGTCGCCGCGCGCGTTCGATCTCCTCGCGCTGCTCGTGACGAAGCGGCCGCACGCGATGTCGAAGGACGCGATTCTCGAGACGCTCTGGCCGGAGACGTTCGTCAGCGAGGCGAATCTCGCGGGCCTCGTCGCCGAGATCCGGCGCGAGGTCGGCGAGGACGCGCGCGAGCCGCGCTTCCTGCGCACCGTGCACGGCGTCGGCTACGCGTTTTCGGACGGAGCCGTCGCGGCTGCGGACGAAGACGCCGTTTTCCGGCTCGTGTGGGGCGCGCGCGAGGTCGCGCTCGTCGAGGGCGAGAATCTGCTCGGGCGCGACCCGGGGTGCGCGGTGGCGATCGACGACGCCACGGTCTCGCGGCATCACGCCCGCATCGTCGTGGGCGCGCGCAGCGCCCGCCTGGAGGATCTCGGAAGCAAGAACGGGACGTGGCTCGGGGGGCGACGGGTTGCGGCCTCCGAGCCGCTCGTCGACGGCGACGCGATCCGCGTCGGTCCGGCCAGGCTCACGCTGCGCTGCTTCGCGGCGGGGAGCTCCACGGTGACCGTTCTGGAATAGGCGGACGCCTCCCGCATCGCGGATCCCGCGTCCCGTCCCGCGGAACCACGATTCCGTCACCGGCCGCGGAACCACGCGCCATCGGCCACGTATCTTGGCTGTGGGTCCCTCGTCGTCCTGAGGTGTCATGCAGATCGCCGCGGGAACGCGTTTCGGGCAGTACCAGATCGTGGCGCGCCTCGGCGCGGGCGGCATGGGCGAGGTCTACCGCGCCCGCGACACGCGCCTCGGCCGCGACGTCGCGGTCAAGGCGCTGTCGGCGGCCGTGGCCCACGACGCGTCGCGCCTGTCCCGCTTCGAGACCGAAGCGCGCTCGGCGTCGGCGCTGAACCACCCGAACATCGTCACGATCCACGAGGTGGGCCACGACGCGGCCGGGCCGTTCATCGTGATGGAGCTCGTCGACGGCCGCACGCTGCGCGAGCTCCTCCACGCGGGCGCCCTGCCGGTGCGCAAGGCGCTGCACGTCGCGGCGCAGCTCGCCGACGCTCTCGCGCGCGCGCACGACGCCGGAATCGTCCATCGGGATCTCAAGCCCGAGAACGTCATGGTCAACCGCGACGGGTTTGCCAAGATCCTCGACTTCGGCCTGGCGCGGATCGAGTCGACGCGCGACGCCCGCGGGACTCCGGATCGCGAAGACCTGACGCTGACCGAAGAGGCGCGCGGGACGGTCGTCGGCACCGCGGGCTACATGTCGCCGGAGCAGGCGAGCGGGCAGGCGGTCGACTGCCGGTCGGATCAATTCGCCTTCGGCGCCCTCGTCTACGAGATGCTGTCGGGCAAGCGCGCGTTCCAGCGCGGCACGCGCGCCGAGACGCTCGCGGCGATCATCCGCGACGAGCCGGAGGCCCTCGCCGTCCTCTGTCCCCGCGCCCCGGTGCCTCTGCTCTGGATCGTCGAGCGGTGTCTCGCCAAGCTTCCCGAGGAGCGCTACGCCGCGACGCGCGATCTCTCGCGCGATCTCGCGAGCGTGCGCGATCACTTCTCGCAGATCGACAGCGGCGCCGAAGGGGCGCCGCTGCCGTTGAAGGCCGAGCCCCGCCGCGCGCGGCGGAGCCTCTCGGCCGGCGTGGCCGTCGCCTTCGCGGCCCTCGTCGCCTCGGCGTACCTGCTCGGCACGAGCGCGCGGGTCCCGTCGCCGCCGTCGTTCCAGCGCCTGACTTTCCGGGACGGGACGATCTGGTCGGCGCGGTTCGCGCCGGACGGCCGGACGATCGTCTACGGCGCGGCCTGGAACGGCGGGCCCATCCGGTCGTACACGACGCGCCCGGAGACCCCGGAGTCCGCGGAGCTGCCCGTGCCGCCGTCGAACCTGCTCGCGATCTCCTCGGCCGGCGAGCTCGCGCTGCAGCTCTCGCCCCGGACCGACGCGCCGTTCTCGACGCGCGGAACGCTCGCCCGCGCCCCGCTCGCCGGCGGAGCGCCGCGCGAGACGCTCGAAGGCGTCGAAGCCGCCGACTTCGCCCCGGACGGCGCGAGCCTCGCCGTCGTCCGGGCGGCGGGCGACGGCCTCCGCCTCGAGTTTCCGCCGGGCCGCGTGCGCTATGAGACGGCGACGGGCGCGCTCGGGGACGTCCGGGTCTCGCCCGGAGGCGATCTCGTGGCGTTCGTCGAGCACCCGGTGCGGGACGACGACGCCGGCGACGTCGCCGTCGTGGACCGCGACGGGCCCCGCCGCACGCTCTCGGCCGGCTGGTGCTCGGTGCGGGGCCTCGCCTGGTCGCCCGATGGCGGGGAGATCTGGTTCACGGCGGCCGTCTCGGGCGGGTCGCGCGCGCTCTACGCCGTGACGCTCGGCGGCCACCGCCGGCTGGTCGCGCGGGTTCCCGGCTCGCTGACGCTGCACGACATCTCCCGGGAGGGGCGCGTCCTGCTGTCCGAGGAGCACGCGCGCGAGGGCATGATGGCGAGGCTCGCCGGCGAGGCGAAGGCGCGCGACATCTCCTGGCACGACCGCTCGCACCCGGTCGACGTCGCCGACGACGGCGGGACGGTCCTCTTCGACGAGACCGGCGAGGGCGGCGGCGCCGCGTGCGCGGTCTACGTCCGCAAGGCCGGCGAGGCGGCGGCGGTCCGGCTGGGGGAGGGGCACGCGCTCGCGCTGTCGCCCGACGGGAAGTGGGCGCTGTCGGCCGATCCGGCTTCGCCGGGCGAGCTCGTGCTGCTGCCGACGGGCGCCGGCGAGCCGCGCCGGGTGCGCACGGCGGCGTTCGCCCACATCGAGCGCGCGGCCTGGCTTCCCGACGGCGAGCGCCTCGTGCTCGCCGCGAGCCTGCCGGGACGGAGGACGCGTCTCTACGTCCAGCCCGTCTCGGGCGGCGCGCCGCGACCGATCACGGCCGAGGGCCTCTTCGAGGACTGGACCGTGTCGCCGGACGGCGCGTCGGTCGCCGCGGCGGAGCCGGACCGAGGCCCGGTGCTCTATCCGCTCGGCGGCGGAGACGGCGTCGCGCTTCCGGGCGGTGACGCCGGTGACGCGCCGATCCGTTTCACGGCGGACGGGCGCGGCCTCTTCGTCGCCGCCGCGGGCGACGGCGACGCGACGGCGATCGCGCGGATCGACCTCGCGGCGGGCCGCCGCGAACCGTGGGCCACGCTCGCGTCGGCCGAAGGCGCCAACCGCGGCGCCCGCCGCGTGTTTCTCTCCGCCGACGGCCGTGCCTACGTGAGCTCGTACGAGCGGCTGCTCGACGAGCTCTTCCTCGTCGACGGACTGCGCTAGCGCTCGCGCTCGGCGCGCGTCGGGAACAGACGCGCGGCATCGAGTGTTAAGATTGGCTTCCAATGGCGTACCGGGGAGGTTTCTCCGACGAATGCGGCGTCTTCGGCGTCGCCGACTCGGACGACGCCGCAAACCTCGCGTATCTGGGGCTTTACGCCCTCCAGCACCGGGGCCAGGAGTCGGCCGGGATCGCGTCGCTCGAGGGAGGGGAGATCCACGTCGAGCGCGACATGGGTTACGTCGCCGACGTTTTCGACGAGGCGCGCCTCTCACGCCTGCCGGGCCGGACGGCGATCGGCCACGTGCGCTACTCGACGGCGGGCGCGTCGCTCCTGGCCAACGCCCAGCCGATCGTCTTCGCGACCGGACGCGGCCCGCTCGGCCTCGCGCACAACGGCAACCTCGTCAACGCGCGGGAGATCCGCACAGCGCTCGAGGGCAAAGGGGCGCTCTTCACGACGACCTCCGACTCCGAGGTGATCCTGCACCTGATCGCGCGCTCGGGGGCGCCGACGCTGTCGGGCGCGATCGCCGAAGCGCTCTCGGAAGTCCGTGGCGCCTACTCGCTCGTCATCCTCTCGCGCGACGGCATCTTCGCCGTGCGCGACCCGAACGGCATCCGGCCGCTGACCCTCGGGATCCGCGAGGGGTCGCCCGTGGTCGCGTCGGAGACCTGCGCCTTCGACCTCATCGGCGCGAGCTACGAGCGCGACGTCGAGCCGGGCGAGATCGTCCAGCTCTCGCGCGAGGGATTCACGTCGCATCGGTTCGCGTTCCCGATCTCGACGCCCTGCGTCTTCGAGCACGTCTACTTCGCGCGCCCTGACTCGCGCGTGTTCGGCCGGAGCGTCGCGTCGTCGCGCCAGGGGTTCGGCCGGCGCCTCGCCCGCGAGCACCCGGCCCAGGCGGACGTCGTCGTGCCCGTGCCGGACTCCGGCATGTACGCCGCGCTCGGCTTTGCCGAGGAGTCGGGCATCCCGTTCGCCCTGGGCCTCGTCCGCAACCACTACGTCGGCCGCACGTTCATCGAGCCGAAGCAGGCGATCCGCCACTTCGGCGTCAAGGTCAAGCTCAATCCGGTGCGCGAGGTCGTCGAGGGCAAACGCGTGGTGCTCGTGGACGACTCGATCGTCCGGGGGACGACGTCCCGCAAGATCGTGAAAATGCTCCGCGAGGCCGGTGCGCGCGAAGTCCACGTGCGGGTCTCCTCGCCGCCCACGATGAACAGCTGCCACTACGGGATCGACACGCCGACGCGCGGCGAGTTGATCGCCGCCAACCAGTCGGTCGACGAGATCCGCCGCTTCATCGACGCGGACAGCCTCGGCTACCTGTCGGTCGAGGGCATGCTCGATGCCTTCGGACGGCCGCAGCAGGCCACCTGCACGGCCTGCTTCACGGGCATCTATCCGGTCGAGGTCGAGGAAGAGGAGCGCGAAAAGGAGCACGCGCTCGACGCGAAGTAGGCGTCGGCCGCCGATCCGCCGCCGACCGACTTGCACGGACCGAGCCTCCTGGCCGCCGTGATCGCGTTCCGGGGAGCCACCCTCGTCGACGGAACCGGCGCGCCGCCGATTCCGAACGCGCTTCTCGTCGTCGAGGGCGACCGGATCGTGGCCGTCGGCGCCGCCAGCCCCGAGGCGCTGGCAAAACTGCCGCCGGGCACCCGGGTCTTCAACGGCGACGGCAAGTGGATCGTGCCGGGCCTGATCGACGCGCACGTCCACGCGGAGTCGGACGCGGACCTCCAGACGATGCTCAACTGGGGCGTGACGACGGTGCGCCTCATGGCGGAAGACGTCGCCGCGTCGCAGAAGCTCGCCGCCGCCTCGCGGGAGCGCCACGACGTCCCGGAGGTTTTTCCCGCGGCGCCGATCTTCACCGTGCGCGGCGGCTGGTGGGGACAGGACGAGCCGCCGGATCCGAACCTGAACCGCTTTCCGGCGACGCCGGAGGAGGCGCGCCGCTCCGTGCGCCGCGCGCGCGAGCTCGGCGGTTCCGAGATCAAGATCATGCTCGACGACATGGCGTGGTGCCGCGCGCCGCTGCCGGCCCTGCCGAAGACGTCGCCGGCGGTGCTGCGCGCGCTCCTCGAAGAGGCGAAGGCGCAGGGGATGCGCTCGATCGTCCACGCGCCGAACCTCGAGGACGCGAAGGCGGCCATCGCGGCCGGGGCCGACGCGCTGGCGCACGGCGTCCTCGAACCGATCGACGACGCGACGCTGGCGGCCATGAAGGCGCGCTCCGTCTCTTACGTGCCGACGATGGACATCTTCGAGTTCCTGGCCGACACGCACGCCTTCGTGTGGCGGACGCTCGGCGAGCCGCGGCGGCCGGTCGTCGCCCGGGACGGCACGACGGTCTCGGCGCCGGGCTTCGACGACTGGCTCCTGCCCTCGACGCTCGAGCGCTACCGGTCCGACGCCTACGCCGCGGGCTACCGCGAGCGCTATCCCAACTTCGAGAACGTGAAGCGGCGCCTGCCCGCGCTGCGGGAGAACCTGCGCCGGCTCCAGGCCGCGGGCGTTCCCGTCGCCCTCGGCACCGACATGTGGGCGCTGCCCGGCGCGGCCGTCTCGGTCGAGATGAGCCTCTACGTCGCCGCGGGCCTCTCGCCGCTCGAGGCGCTGCGATGCGCGACCCAAACGGCGGCGCGCTCGCTCGGCGTCGAGGGCGACCGGGGCACGCTCGAGAAGGGAAAGCGCGCGGACTTCGTCGTGCTGCTGTCGGACCCGCTCGGGCCGGCGACGGTCACGCACATCGACGGGGTCTGGAAGGGCGGCGCGCGCGTCGCCCCGATGCAGACGAGGCGCGGCCCTTGAGCCGGCGGGGCGCGGTGTTCGCCGGGGCGGCCGTCGCCGCGGCGACCGCGGCCCTCTTCGTCGTCTCGCGGGGAAGGTGGTCGGACGCGCTGATCGACTCGGGACGCGAATGGATCGTGCCCGACGCCCTGGCGCGCGGCGCCGTGCTGTATCGCGACGTCGTCTACTGGTTCGGTCCGTTCACGCCGTACTTCCAGGCGGCGTTCCTGAAGGTCTTCGGGTCCGGGTTCCCGGCGCTCGTTCTCGCCGGCGCGGCGGCGGCCGCCGTGGTGCTCGCCGTCTTTCACGCCGTGGTGCGCCGCGTCGCCGGCCGGAGCGCCGCGGTTGTCTGGACGGCTCTGGCGATTCCGGTCCTCGTCTTCATGCCGAACGCCGGCGGCGCGCTTCTCGGAATGGGCTACCGGATCTGGCACGCCGCCGGGTTCGCGCTGGCGGCGGTGGCGCTGGCATCGCGTCCGCCGCGCGCGCGCGCCCGCTTCCTGCCCTGGCTCGGGGCGGTCGGCGCGGGCGCCTGCGCGGGACTCTCGGGGTTGTGCCGCACCGAGTGGGGCCTCGCCGCGACGGCGGCCGCGATGCTGGCCTGTCTCGTGCGGTCGCGCCGCCGCGCCGCCGGCGCCCGCGGGGCGGTCTTCGTCGGGATCGGTTCCCTGGCGGTCTTCGGCGCCGGTCTCGGCCACTTCCTGCGCGTGGCCGGGATCGACGCGGTGCTGCGCGACGGCCACGTGCTCCTCACGGGTCTTCCGCCGGAAACGCGGCATTTCCTGATGGCCTTCTCCGGAATCCCCGACTGGAAAAACGGCCTGCTCGAGCTCGTCTACTCGGCGGCGATGTGGGGCGGGGTCGTCGCGCTGCTCGCCTGGCTGGCGTGGCCCCGCGATTCGCCGAGGCCGCGCGGCCTCGCGGTCGGCCTCGCCGCGGCGCTCGTCCTGCTGGCCGTGACGGCTCTCCTCGGAGGCGCCGGTGGCGCCGTCCTCTACAGTGCGGCGCCGCTGGTCTGTCTCGCCGGGCTCTGGGCCGGCTGGCGGCGCGGCCACGGTTCACCCGCGGCGGCGCTCACGGCGTGCGGCCTTCTCGGCCTGCTCCTGTCGTACCGCCGCCTGTTTCACATCGGCGACTCGGCGTACGTCGCGCCGCCGCTTCTCTTTGCCTTCGTCTCCGCCGCCGGCCTTCTGCACGCCGCGGCCGCTTCGCGGCGGCGGGGCGCCGAACGCGCGCGGCTGCGAGCCGCCTTCGGCGCGGCCGTCGCGGCGGCGGTCTTGGCGGCCTTCGCGGGCCGTCTCTGGCAGTACGCGTCCTTCGAAGCGGTCCCGGTCGACGGCACGTCCGGCATGCTCTCGGCCAGCCCGGAGCTCGCCCACGAGCTGGGCGAGCTGGCGGCGGCGCTGCGGGCCGCGGCGCCGGAGCCTCGCGGCCTGGTCGTCTTTCCGGAGGGCGAGCTCTTGAACTCCCTCTCGGGACTGCCGAATCCGATCCGGCACAAGCTCTACCTTCCCGGCTATCTCACGTCGGCCAACGAGGCCGACGTGCTGCGCGAGCTCGAGGCGGCGCGGCCCTCGGCGATCGTCCTGTGGCGCCGGCCCGTGAGCGAGTACGACCGCGCCCTCTTCGGCGAGGACTACGGGTTGTCGCTGCGGCGCTGGATCGACGCGAACTACGAGCTCGAAGGCTTTCGGGCGTCGGGCGCGCCGGCCCGGGCGAATCCCCGGTTCGTGGTGGGGCGGCGCAAGTGACGCGGCTCCATCGAGAGGTCCGTCGTGGCGGCGGTTGCTTTACACTGAATCCATGAGCTCGGTGTCGGTCTTTCCGCGCGACGTGTGCGTGATCGGCGGCGGCGGTCACGTCGGGCTGCCGCTCGCGTTGACCTTCGCCGATTCCGGCTGCCGCACGGTCATCTACGACACCAACGCGCGGACCGTCGAACGGATCCGCTCGGGCGAGATGCCCTTCTCGGAAGAGGGCGCGCCGGATCTGCTGCGCAAAGTCCTCGCGGGCGGGCTTCTCGAGGTCGACGCCACCCCGGAACGGATGGCGGAGTGCCGCTTCCTCGTTCTCGTGATCGGGACGCCGGTCGATCAGCACCTCACGCCGAGCTTCAGCGGCATTCGGAAGGCGATCGACGCGTGCGCCGCCTTCCTCCGCGACGGCCAGATCCTGATCCTCCGCAGCACGATCTTCCCGGGCATCAGCGAGTTCGTCCAGAAAGATCTCGCCGCGCGCGGGCTCGACATCCCCGTCGCGTTTTGTCCGGAGCGGGTCGCCCAGGGTCTGAGCCTCCGTGAGATCCGAAAGCTCCCGCAGATCGTCAGCGCCTTTCACCCCGCGACCCTCGCCGCCGTCCGCGAGCTCTTCGGCCGCTTCGTCGACGAGTTCATCGAGATGACGCCGATGGAGGCCGAGCTCTGCAAGCTGATGACGAACGCGACGAGGTACATCCAGTTCGCGATCGCCAATCAGTTCTACACGATCGCGCGCGAGCAGGGCCTCGACTTCGACCGGATCCTGCACGGCTGCCGGCACAACTACCCGAGGATGGCGTTCCTGCCCGGTCCCGGCTTCGCCGCGGGGCCGTGCCTCCTCAAGGACACCATGCAGCTCGCCGCCTTCTCCCGGGACTCCTTTCCCCTGGGGCACTCCGCGATGCTCGTCAACGAGGGGCTGCCGGCGCGCCTGGTCGAGCTCGCGCGGCGGGACGGAGACCTCTCGGAGAAGACGGTCGGCGTGCTCGGGATGGCGTTCAAGGCGGAGTCCGACGACGCTCGCGACTCGCTCTCCTACAAGCTGAAGAACCTCCTCGCCCTCGAGACCGCGCGGGTGCTGTGCACCGACCCGTACGTGCCGGACCCGACGCTCGTGCCGCTCGAACGCGTCGTCGCGGAGTCCGACGTGCTCTTCCTCGCCACGCCGCACCGGGCGTACCGATCCCTCCGGGTGCCGAAGGGCAAGGTCGTCTACGACGTCTGGAACTGGATCGGAAGCGGAGCCGCTTGAGGATCCTCGTCACCGGCTCGGCCGGCTTCATCGCCGGATACCTCGTCGAAGAGCTGCTCGCGCAGGGACACTCGGTCGTCGGTCTCGACAACCACTCGAAGTACGGCGCGATCGAGAAGAGCTACCAGCGGCATCCCGCGTACACCTTCGTCGAAGGGGACGCGCGCGACGCCGCGCTGCTCGGCGAGCTGCTGCGCGACTGCGACCACTTCGTCGCCGGCGCCGCGCGCATCGGCGGGATCTCGTACTTTCACGAGTACGCCTACGACCTCCTCGCCGAGAACGAGCGCATCACGGCCGCGAGCTTCGACGCGGCGATCGCGGCGCACCGGAGCGGACGGCTCGCGAAGATCACGGTCCTGTCGAGCAGCATGGTCTTCGAGAACGCGACCGTGTTCCCGACGCCGGAGAGTCACGTCGGACAGTGTCCGCCTCCGACGAGCACCTACGGCTTCCAGAAGCTCGCGTGCGAGTACTTCGCCCGGGGCGCGCGGGAGCAGCACGGGCTGCCGTTCACGATCTGCCGCCCCTTCAACTGCGTCGGAACGGGCGAGCGGCGCGCCCTCGGGGGACGCGACATCCCGAGCGGCAACGTGCGCCTGGCGATGAGCCACGTCGTGCCGGACCTCGTCCAGAAGGTCCTGAAGGGCCAGGACCCGCTCCGCCTCCTCGGATCGGGCGAGCAGGTGCGCTGCTACACGTACGGCGGCGACCTCGCGCACGGCATCGTCGCCGCGATGCTCCATCCCGCCGCGGTCGACGAGGACTTCAACCTGTCGACGCCGACGGCCACGACGGTGCTCGAGCTCGCGCGCGCGATCTGGGAGAAGGTCCACGGCGCGGGACCTTCGGCGAAGCCGTTCCGATTCGAGAGCGACCCCCCGTATCGCTACGACGTGGCGCGTCGGGTCCCGGACACGAGCAAAGCGCGCCGGGTCCTCGGGTTCGAGGCGACGACGACGCTCTCGGCGATGCTCGACGAAGTGATTCCGTGGGTTCGCCGGGAGATCGCCGAGGGGCGGTTCTGAGCGGCCGCGGCGGCGCGGACGTCTCGGAAGTCGAGGGCCGGTACTTCGATCGCCTCCTCCGCGAGAAAGGCGAGTTCGACCCCTTCTCGCCGCGGGGTTGGCAGGCGATCGCGGCGGGCTTCGACGCGCTCGTGCCGGGGGCGACGCTTCCGCGAGTTCTCGACGTCGGTTGCGGCACCGGCCAGTCTCGACAGGTCTACGCCGCGCGGACCGGCCGCTACGTCGGCATCGACCTGTCGTTCTCCGCGCTGGCCGCGGCCCGGCGGAAGGAACCGGCGGCGCGCTGGATGCGCGCGGACGCGACCCGGGTTCCGTTCCCCGACGCCTCCATGGACCTCGTCGCGTTCAGCAGCGTGCTCCACCACATCCCGGATCCGGGACCGGCGCTGTGCGAGGCGATGCGGATCCTGAAGCCCGGCGGTTACGCGTTCGCCTTCGATCCCAACCTGCTCCACCCGGCGATGGCGCTCTTTCGATGGCCGAAGAGTCCCTTCTACATCGCCGAGGGCGTGAGCCCGAACGAGTCGCCGCTGCTGCCGGGAACCCTCCGGCGCGCCTTCGGGGCCGCCGGCTTCGAGAGCATCCGGCAGCGGTGCCGGTCGGGCGTGGCCTACCGCGAGGTCGCGCCGCGAGTCTTGAACGCGCTCCTCCGTGTCTACAACGCGGCGGATCGGGCGTTCGACGCCGTCGGGCTCGGGCGCTGGTTCGGCACCTTCGTCCTGACCTGCGGCCGGAAGCCGGCGGCGGAGCCGGCGTGACGTCGGCGCCGCGCTACGCGCTGGTCGTTCCGGTCTACAACGAGGGCGCGAACATGGCCGCGTTCTGCCGGGCCCTGAAGCAGGCGCCGGCCGGATACGAGCTGCTGATCTGCCACGACCGTCCGGACGACGACACCCTGCCCGCGCTCGAGCGCCTTCCCGAGGCGGATCGGCCCGCCTCGATCCGCCCGATTCTGAACACGCTCGGCCCCGGCGTCCGGTACGCGATCGAGGCCGGGATGCGCGCCGCCCGGGCGCCCGTGGTCGTGGTCTCGATGGCGGACGTTTCGGACGACGTCTCCCGAATCGAGGAGATGGTCGCGCGGGCCGAGGCCGGCGCCGACGTCGTCTGCGCCAGCCGCTACATGCGGGGCGGCAGGCAGATCGGCGGTCCTCGCCTGAAGGCGTTCCTGAGCCGGATGGCGGGTGTCACCCTGCACTGGCTGTCCGGCCTGCCGACGCACGATCCCACCAACAGCTTCAAGGCGTACCGGCGAGAGTTCCTGAATCGGACGGCGATCGAGAGCCGCCAGGGATTCGCCCTGTCGCTCGAGCTGACGGTCAAGGCGCACTTCTCGGGCGGCCGCGTGGAGGAGGTTCCCGCCACCTGGCTGGGACGCACCGAGGGCCGCAGCCGGTTTCGTCTGCTGGCGTGGCTGCCGCACTACCTCCACTGGTACTTCTGGGCGATCGGGAGGCGTCTTCGAGGACGCGGCTCTCGATGAGCGAGTCGGGGGGCGAACGCGAGCGCGAATCACCGGCGCGCCGCGGGGCGGCGCTGACGCTCGCGCTCTGGTTCTCCGCCCTGGCGGTTTTCGCCGTCGTGACCCGGGCGCCGCTGCTCCGGGAGGGCCTCTGGCGGGACGAAGCCATCTCGGTCGTCGTCGCTTCGGCGCCGGGACTTCCGGAGCTCCTCGAGCGCAATCGCGTGTCCGACTACAACCCGCCGCTCTTCAATCTCCTTCTGGCGGGCTACGTCCGCGTCGCGGGCACGGGGGAGACGGCCCTCAAGCTCCTCGCTCTGGGCATCGGCCTGCTCGCGGCCGCGGCGACGACGGCCCTGGCCTTCGAGCTCGGCGGCGCGCTGGCGGGAGCGCTCACGGGGGCCCTCGCGGTCAACAACCCGCTGCTGATCGAGATGTCGACGGAGGTCCGGGCGTACTCGCTGTCGCTGCTTCTGGCGGCGCTCGGTCTTCTCGTCGCGTTTCGCCTCAGGCGGCGCGGCTCGGCACGGGGCTTCGTGGGGCTCGCGGCGCTCCTGACCCTGCTCGTCTACTCTCACGTGGCCGGCGTCATCGTGGCCGGCGTCCTGCTCGCCTGGGGGATCCTCGAGTCTTCCCGCGGCTCGTCGCGGCCCTTCGGACGGCGATTGACGATCACCGTGCTCGCCGCCGGCGCGACGTTCCTGCTCTGGTTCCCGACGACGTGGCGCCAGTTTCGCGTCGGGATTCCGTGGGCGACGCCGATGACGGCTACCGAAAAGGTGGCGTCGCTCCTCCATCGCACGACCGAGATCCTTCCCATTCCGGGAGGCTTCGGGGAGCCGCTCTGCCTGATCGGGATCGCGGGGCTCGCCGCCGCGGCCGTCCTCTTCCGGGCGCCGGTCGCGGCGCGCTTCCGGGGAGACTCCGCCGGGCTGCTCGTCCCGAGCGCGGCGGGCGGCGCCGTGTGGATTTCGCTCGGTCTGTTCTCGAGCCACACGCGGTATCTCGTCATTCCCGCCGGCTTCGCGTCCGTGGTCCTCTCGATCGTGGTCGCGCGCGTGGCGGCGGGAGTGCCGAAGACTTCCCCGGTCGCGCGCCGGGCGGCGTTCGCCGCTCTGGGCGCCCTGATCGTCGCGGCGTTCTGGGCTCGCCGGGATCTCTACGAGGCGCGGTGGGCGTCGGCCGCCCGGCCGAAGTCGGGCATCAGGACCCTGTGTCGGACGGAGCCTCCCGGACCGGCCGACCTCGTGCTCGTCGCGCCGGATTATCTGGCGCCGACCGTCTGGTACTACTGCGGTCGGCGCGACGACCTCCGGGGCTTCGCCCGGTGGAATCGTCCCCATCTGTTCGATCCCTCGGACCACGGCGCGGCGTGGCGCGATCCGGCGGCGCCGGCGCGCACGATGGCCGCTCTCGAACGCGAGATCGCGGAGGGACGGGCGCGTCGCGTTCTGTTGATCCGCGAGCAGGCTCCGGCCGGGTTGCTTCCCTTCTACCAGCCTGCCGCGGACGAGCTCGACGCGGCCCTCGTTCGCCGGTTCGCCGCGGGCTCGCCAGAGCGCTTTCCGGGCCGCGTCGAGTACGTGGAAGCGGTTGCCCTGACCCCGCGCTAGCGTCACGGCCGGCGGCAAGTCGCTATAATTCGCGGCCTTGACGACTTCCCGCTACGCCGACTCCGGCGTCGACATCGACGCCAAAGCCGCGGCGCTCGCTCGCGCCAAGGGTGTGATCCGCTCGACGTTCACGCCGGGCGTGCTCGGCGACGTCGGCGGGTTCGGCGGCCTCTTCCGGCCGGATTTCTCGAAGTACGAAGAGCCCGTTCTCGTCGGCTCCACCGATGGCGTCGGCACGAAACTGAAGATCGCGATCACGATGAACCGCCACGACACGTGCGGCGCGGATCTCGTCAACCACTGCGTCAACGACATTCTCGTGCAGGGCGCCCGACCCCTCTTCTTCCTCGACTACATCGCCGCGGGCCGGATCGACCCGGCCGTCATCGAGGGCGTGATCGGCGGGATGGCCCGCGCCTGCCGCGAGAACGGGACGGCGCTGCTCGGCGGCGAGACGGCGGAGATGCCGGGCTTCTACGCCGAAGGCGAATACGACGTGGCGGGCACCATCGTGGGCGTCGTGGATCGCGCGAAGATCGTGGACGGCTCGCGGATCGCGGCCGGCGACGTCGCGCTCGGGCTGCCGTCCGTGGGACTGCAGACGAATGGCTACACGCTCGCGCGCAAAGTCTTCTTCGAGACGATGGGCAAGAAGCCGTCGGATCGCCTGCCGGAGCTGGGCGGTCGGCCGATCGGCGACGTGCTTCTCGACCCGCACCTGTCGTACCTGAAGGCCCTCGGTCCCGTCCTCGACGCCGATCTCGTGCACGGCATGGCGCATCTGACGGGAGGCGGGTTCTACGACAACATCCCGCGGGTGCTGCCGGAAGGCCTCGACGTCGTGATCAAGGCCGGCGCGTGGGACGTCCTTCCGGTCTTCGAGGTCATCGCGCGCGAGGGGGACGTCTCCTTCGAGGAGATGCATCGCGTCTTCAACATGGGTATCGGCATGGTCGTCTTCGTGGGCGCGGCGGACCTGGCCCGAGTCGTCGAGATCTGGAAGAGCCTGGGTCAGCGCTGGTACGCGATCGGCAACGTCAAGGCCGGCGGTTCCCGGCGGGTCGACGTCGAGCCGGCTCCCTAGG
>DATJXB010000017.1:0-16180 GCA_035500755.1 Thermoanaerobaculia bacterium
GCTCACGCCGAGAACGACGGCGTTGGCCTTCGTGTACTGCGCCAGGTCGCGCTGAAAGTTGTGCGCCTCGACCGTGCAGCCGCTGGTGAAGTCCTTCGGATAGAAGTAGAGGACGACCCACTTGCCCTTGAAATCGGCCAGGCTCGTGGGCTTGCCTTCGTTGCTCGTCAGCGTGAAAGCGGGGGCGGGCGAGCCGGCCGCAGGCGCCGCGGCGGCGGCGTCGGCGCCGCCGGCGGCGGCCGCCACGAGCGCCGCGGAAAGACCGAGCGCGAGTGGAAGACGGGACAGCCTGTTCATGCGACCTCCAGGACCGGGCAGGCGCTCCGTGCGCCGCGCGGCGGGCCAAGCATACAGGCAGGGCGGGGCGATTCCCGCGAGCGCCGGCTAGCCCCGGTCGACCGGCGCGTCCGCGTCGCCGCGCGCCTGATGCCAGGCGCGCTCGACGGCCGGCTGGACGAAGAACGCGTCGAACGCGCGCTGGAGGCTCGGGTCGGTCCCCGCGAAGCGCGCCTTCCAGTCGTCGAGCTTGACTCGCTCCCGGGTCTCCTCGAGCGTGGCCCCGGAGGCCACGGCCGCCTTCACGTCCGCCACGAGCGCCGTCAGGAGCGCCTCGACCTGACGCAGGTACGCCCGGTCGCGCTGGACCTTGCCGTGACCCGGCACGAGCACGTCCGCCGCGAGGGCGTCGAGCCGGCCGAGGGTCGCGGCCCACTCCTCGTAGTAGGACCCGAATCCGAAGGGAATCGGCTGCACGAAGAGGTCGCCCGTCGCCGCGATCCGGTCTTCGGGAAGAAAGACCACGACGTCGCCCCTCGTGTTGCCTCGTCCGAGCCAGAGGATCTCGATCGTCCGGCCGCCGCGGTGGAGAACGAGGCGGTCGTCGAACGTCAGGTCGGGCGGCGTCTCGCGGATCGCCCGGAGCTCCGGCGCGAGCGCCCGCGAAAGCGCCGCGATCTCCTCGGCACGCTGCCGCCGCGAGGGCTCCAGCGTCTTGCCGTCGTCGTCGACGCCGGTCTTCGCCCAGCGGGCGTACTTCTCCGCTTGCGCGTCGAGCCGGTCGAGGTCCTTCGGCCGCGTTCCGTACGTCTGCGCGAGCACGTCGGCGCGCGTGTCGCGGTGGGCGACGAACTCCACGCCCGGCCAGAGCTCGCGATAGACCTCGTTGCCGCCATGGTGGTCGTCGTGCCAGTGGGTGTTGACGACGTACCGCACGGGCCGGTCGGTCAGCTTCTTCAGCTCCGCAGCCATCACGCGCGCGGTCGACGGCACCATGCCGGTGTCGACGACGAGCACGTCGCGGTCGTTGACGACGAAGAGCGCGTTGCTCTCGATCAAGTCCGCGCTCGGGTCCTTCCAGAGGAAGGCCCAGACGCCGTCGGCGAGGCGCACGACCTCGTACTCCTTCCGCGGAAGCCCTTCGCTCCGCGCGGACGCGGCGGCAGAGGCGATCAGGAGGCCGAAGAGCAACCGTCGGGAGGTGCGCATGGCGGCAACCTATGCCCGCCGGCCCGCGCCGCGCGCGCTCCCCGGGACGAACCCGACCTCGTCGGGGACGAAGCTAGAAGACCGCGCGGCGAAAGCGGCCCGGGAGCTCGTAGTCGAAGAGCTCGTCGAAGCCGCCCGGGTCGTGCGCGCCGAACCCGCGCAGCCGCACGCGGAGCTTCCTCGCGTCGAGCCAGCGCACGACCTCGAGGTGAACGTTGCGGTTGCCCGTCTGCTCGGGCAGCGGCCCGAGCGTGCGCGCGAGAAGAGGGGCGAGATCGGTGACCGCGGCCTGGCCCGGCACGGCGACGAGCACCGTCGACGAAGACGCGCTCCGGCGGTCGGTGACCGCGAGCGCACCGCCGTCGGGCGACCAGAAGACGGTCGCGGCGCGCCCGATCGTCAGGAGCGGCGTCGAGGCGCCCGTCTTCGAGTCCTCGAGCGCGAGCCGCGGGCTCTGACCCGGCGGCGCGGCGACGAAGACGACCCGGGAGCGGCCGCTCGGGTCCTTCGCGTCGGCGGCGCCCGGAAACGTCACGGGATCCGGCGCCTTGACCGCGGCCGCCGCGGCGAGCAGGAGGACCGCGGCCTTCATGCGTCGCCCCGCACGGCGTAACGCACGCCGGCGCCGCGGGCCTGGGCGTCGAGGAACCCCGGCAGCGCCGACAGCGGCCCGCGGCCCGCGATCAAGGGCCGCGGGTCGACCTCGCCGGAAGCGAGCGCCTCGAGCGCTTCGCGCGCGTCCCGCGGCGCGTAGTGGAACGCGCCGGAGAGCGTGATCTCGGCGTAGTGAAGACGGGCGGCGTCGAACGTGACGGCGGCGCCGGGCGCGCACCCGCCGAAGAGCAGCACCTGCCCGCCGGGTCGGACCAGAAACGGCAGCCGTTCCCAGACGCGGGCGTCGCCGGTGGCGTCGACCGCGAGGTCGGCCGACTCGGCGAGCTCGGGCGCGCCGCCCCCGTCCACCCGGACGAAGCGCGCGCCGAACCGTTCGGCGAGCGACGCGCGCTCCGGGCGCCGTCCCGCCACGATGACCGCGAGGCCGCGCCGCGACGCCACGGCCGCCCACAGAAGCGCGAGCGCGCCCGCGCCGTACACGAGGACCGCCCCGCGCGGCTCGCGGAGCCGGCTCCAGCCGTGCAGCACCGACGCGAGCGGGTCGAGGAAAGCCGCGACTTCGTCGTCGAGCCCCGCCGGCACGCGGTGCAGGCTCGACGCGACGACGGCGGCCGGCACGCGCACCCGGTCGGCGAAGGCGCCCCACGTCCGGTCCGCGTGCGCCGACGGACACAGGTTCTCCCGGCCGGCGCGGCACTCCCGACAATGGCCGCACGGACCCGACACGCCTGGGACCACGCGCTCGCCGAGCTTCCAGCCCGCGACGCCGTCGCCGAGCGCGGCGACCTCGCCGCAAAGCTCGTGGCCCATGGTCGCCGGCAGCGCGATCCTCGGGTGTCCGCGCGAGAGGAGCTTCAAGTCGGTGCCGCACGTGAGCGCGGCCCGCATCTTCAGGATCACTTCCCCCGGTCCGGGCCGGGGCGGTTCGAGGTCCCGCTCGCCGTAGCTGCCGATCGCGTCCTGGACGTACGCCTTCACGACTTGCGCGCGCCGATGAAGCGCGCGAGGTCCGGCAGGACGCCGCCGCCGCGCGGCAGCGCCTCGGCGATCGCGACGGCCCCGGCGATGTTCTCGGCGAGGAGGCTCCGCGAGCGCTCGATCCCCCACACGACCGGGAACGTGGCCTTGCCGGCCGCCGCGTCCTTGTTGGACGCCTTGCCGAGGGTCGCGGCGTCGGACTCGACGTCGAGCAGGTCGTCCTTGATCTGGAACGCGAGGCCGATCCGGCTGCCGTAACGGTCGATCGCGGCGAGCGTGCCCTCGTCGGCGCCCGCGAGGATCGCGCCGCACAGGAGCGAGGCGCGCATCAGGCGGCCGGTCTTGTTCTCGTGGATGCGCGTCAAGAGCTCCGCGGTCGGCGCCGTCACCTGCTCCGCCTCGATGTCGGCCATCTGCCCGCCGATCATGCCGCGCGTGCCGATCGCGTCCACGACCGTCTCGAGGACCCGCACTTTGGCCGCGGCGCGCCCCTCTCCCTTCGGAGACGCGGCGAACGTGCCGAGGCCGTGGGTCAGCAGGGCGTCGCCCGCGAGAATCGCGGTGGCCTCGCCGAAGACGACGTGGCAGGTCGGGACGCCGCGACGGAGGTCGTCGTTGTCGAGGGCGGGCAGGTCGTCGTGGATGAGCGAGTACGTGTGGATCATCTCGAGGCCGCAGGCCGGCTCGAGGACCTCCTCCCACGAGGCACCCAGGACCTTGGCGGCCGCAAGGCACAGGATCGGCCGCAGCCGTTTGCCGCCGGCGAAGACCGAGTGCCGGATCGCGCGATGCAGGAGGACCGGCCACGCGTCCTCGGGCGGCAGGAGCCGGTCGAGCGCCCGGTCGACCGCCTCGCGCCCGCGCGCGAGGTACCCGGCAACGCCCCCGGCGGCGGCTTCAGCGCCGGAAGTCATCGTCCTCGTCGGCGGCGCGGCCGGGCTCGAACGGCGCCGTCTTCCACTCGCCGGCTTCCTTCAGCACGATCTCGACCGACTTTTCGACCTCGCTGAGCTTGCGGTCGCAGACCTTCGCGAGCTCCATGCCCTCCTGGAAGAGACCGAACTGCTCCTCGAGCCCGCGCTCTTCGCCCTCGAGCTCGGCGACGATCTCCTCGAGCCGCGCCATGGCCTCCTCGAACGTCCTCTCTTTCTTCGGGCGCCCCGTCACGCTTCCTCCTCCCCGCCGGCGAAGAGCGGCCCCGCGTCCGGCCGCCGACCTCCCTCGCGCACCACCGCGCCGAGCTCGCCTTCGTGGAGCCGCACCCGCACGCGGTCGCCCACGGCCACTTCCGACGCCGACAGCAGCGGCGTCGCGGCGCCTTCCCGATACGCCACCGCGTAGCCGCGGGCGAGCACGGAGAGCGGCGACAGGACTTCGAGGTGGCGCGCCGCCCCGGCCAGACGCGCCCGCAGGCGCTCCAGCCGTTGCCGGGCCTTCTCGGAGAGCCTCGCGCGGAGATTCCCGACGCGGTCGCGGCGCCGCGGCAGCTCCGCCAGGCGGGCGAAATCCTGGAGGCGCGCACGCGCCGCGCCGACGCGGGCGGCGTACTCCGCCGGCCGGCGCGAGAGCTGCGTCACGAGCGCATCCCGGCTCTGCGTCACCCCCTCGCGCGCCTCGTGGACACGCCGGGGAAAGCCCGACAGGCCCTCCGCCCGCTCGCACGCGCTCAGGTGCGCCCGGCCGAGCGCGAGGCGGCTTCGCATCGCGCGGAGGATCTGCCCGCGACCGTGCGCGAGGCGGCGCAGGACCTCGGCCTTCGACTCGACCACGAGCTCGGCCGCCGCCGACGGCGTCGGCGCGCGCAGGTCCGCGACGAGGTCGGCGATCGTCACGTCGGTCTCGTGGCCGACGCCGCTGATCGTCGGAATGCCGCAGGCCGCCAGCGCCCGCGCCACGCGCTCGTCGTTGAACGGCGCGAGGTCTTCGGGCGAGCCCCCGCCCCGCGCGAGGATGACGACGTCGAAGCCGCCGCGGCGGTCGAGGTGCGTGAGCGCCCCCGCGATCTCCGCGGCGGCGAACTCGCCCTGCACGCGGACCGGGTAGACCGTGATCGCGAGACCCTCGAAGCGGCGCGAGAGCACGTGGAGGATGTCGCGGATGACCGCGCCCGTGGGCGACGTGACGACCGCGATGCGGCGCGGCAGCCTCGGGATCGGCCGTTTGCGCGACGCCTCGAACAGGCCCTCGGCCTCCAGGCGCGCCTTCAGCTGCTCGAAGGCGAGCTGCAGGGCTCCCCGGCCGACCGGCTCGATCGCGAAGGCCTTGATCTGGAACTTCCCCTGCGGCGCGTAGAGGTCGAGCGAGCCGCGCACGACGACCTCGAGCCCCGGCTCGAGCCGGAACGGCACGCGCTTCAGGTCCGATGCGAAGATGATCGCGGACACCGTCGCCGACCGGTCCTTCAGGAGAAAGTAGCCGTGGCCGCCCCGCTCGTCGAAGCGCGCGACCTCTCCGACCACCGAGACGTCGCGCCAGGTCGTCCGGAGGACCGACGACACCTCGGCGAGCAGCTCCGAAACCGTGTAGGGCCGGGGCGGCGCCGGGGAGGGGACGGGGCGCGGAAACATCGGCGCGATTCTAGCGCGGACCCTCGACGGGCAGCGGGAGCTCGGCCGCCTTCGAGAACGGGAGCGCGAAGAGCAGCAGCGTCGCCATCTCCACTTCGGTGTCGCCGAAGTTGTACTCGAAGATCCCCGCGACCGTGATCGCGGCCCCGGCCATCAGAGCGCCCGTCCAGAGCGCGGCCAGCCCGGGAGGGTCGCCGCGGCGCACGAGGGCGATCGCCCGCGCGAGAAAGAGGGCGACGATCGCCAGGTAGGCCGCCGCCGCGAAGAGGCCGTTGGCCGCCGCGAGCTGCAGCACGTTGTCGTGCAGGTGCGGGACGTTCCAGCGCGGCGCGCCGGGCTCGCGGTAGAGCGGGTAGTAGGGCTGCACCATGTCCGGACCGAGGCCGAACACCGGGTTCTCGCGGATCATGCGGACGGCGGCTTGCGCCATGGCGATCCGGTCGCGGTTGGTCGGATCCGAGAGGTCGACGGTCGAACGAATGCGGTCCCGAACGCCCGCGGGCGCGGCGAAGTAGACGGCCACGAACGCCACCGCGATCGCCGGAAGCCAGACCGGCCGCCGGACGGCGGCGTAGAGGAGGAGCGCCGCGACCAGGCCCACGTAGGCGTTGCGGGTGAACGTGAGCAGGACGGCCGTCAGCGGCGCCGCCGCCGCCAGCCCCACGAGCCGCCGGCGCCCGCGCTCCTCGAACGCGAAGCCGAGGAGAACGCATGCCGAGAGCAAGGCGATCCCCGAGAACGTCATGTAGTGGGAGAGCGTGCTCCGGATCCGGCTCTGCAAATCGTCGCCGCCGTGAAAGAACTGCCAGATGCCGTCGAGCGACAGGACCACCGCGCTCGCCGCGAGCGACAGCACGAGCGCGCGGGCGCGGCGGGCGCCATCGACGAGGTCCATCGTCGCCGGGACGAGCAGGAAGAGCCCGAGGCCGCCGAGATGATGCGAGCTTCCCCGCGGGTCGTGCGAGAAGACGGCCGAGAGAACCGTCAACAGGGCGAGCACGAGGAAGAGGAAGACGAACGGGGACCGGAAGGCTTCGGGGCGGCGCTTCTCGCGCCGGAGCTCCGCGATCCACGCGATGAGCAGGAGACCGGAGACGATGTACGCCGGCGCGATGAACGGCGTCAGGAATGCGAAGAGGCAAAGGAGGAAAAAAGCCAGGCGGGGTTGGCGAGGCGGAAGGTCCGATGCGTCTCGCCTCATGGACGAGCTACCGCGCCGCCTCCGATCCCGGGAGCGCCTCGTCGATCAGCATGACGGGGATGTCGGAAACGATCGGGTACACGAGGTCCGCCTGGCGCGAGTAGAGGCCCTGGGTCACGACCGGCTCCTCGTCGCGAAACTTTTCCCGGTACTTCTCGACGAGAGCCTTGCGCGTGGCGTCCTTCAGCTCGACGAGCTCGAGCGGACCCTTCGTCTTGGGACACACCAGAATCGCCAGCAGCTCCGGGTCGACGGCCATGCGCGCCTCCGCGCCGGCAGTATACCGGCCCGGGACGACGCGATCCCCCGAGACGGCGAGCGCCGCTAGGAAAGACTCGCCAGGATCTCTTTCGGATGCGACTTCGGCGACACCTTCGGGTGGGCCTGCGCGATGCGGCCGTCGGGGCCGATCACGTAGGTGATCCGGCTCGCCCACTTCGACGCCGCGTCGTCGCCGGCGCCGTAGGCGACCCCGACGCTCCGGTCCACGTCGCAGAGCAGCGGGAACGGGTACTCGAACTTCTTCGCGAAGGCCGCATTCTCCTCGACGGTGTCGAAGGAGACCCCGAGGATTTCGGCGTTCTTCTTCCGGAAATCGGCGTAGAGGTCGCGGAACCCGCAACCCTCGACGGTTCAGCCGGGGGTGTCGGCTTTCGGGTAGAACCAGAGGACGACGCTGCGCCCGCGGTAATCCGCCAGGCGGCGGGTCGCGCCGGTGTGGTCCTTCACGGCGAACTCGGGAGCGGGATCTCCGACGGCGAGCATCCTCGGCCTCCTCAGGAGCGACTTCAGGATT
The DNA here is from genome assembly GCA_035500755.1 of Thermoanaerobaculia bacterium. GTDB lineage: Bacteria > Acidobacteriota > Thermoanaerobaculia > UBA5066 > Gp7-AA6 > DAHUXD01. The sequence continues at coordinate 7,643 of DATJXB010000017.1, forward strand.
CCGATCATCCCCGGGCTTCCCAAGTTTCCGGCCGCTCATCATACGCGGGCAGATCGACCGGCCAGCCGTTCGCCTCGAAGCGCCGCCACTCCCACACCCGCGCCCACTTCAGGAACACGCCCCAGGCCTGGAGCGCGCAGAGAACGAGACCGTGGCGGCCGTCGAGAAAGCCGGCCTGGATCCCGTACATGCGCGCGAACCGCCAGAAAGGGCGGAAGAGCAGCTCGACCGGCCCGGCGCGCCGCCCCTGGCGGAAGGCGTCGGCCGCGCCCCACGTCGCATAGCGGTGGACCTTCTCCAGATACTGCGTCAGCGAGCGGCACGTGTAGTGGGTCATCGGCGCGAGCAGCGTCGGCGTCATCCCCTGCGCGTCGAGATCGGCATGGACGCGCCGGTTCGGATAGCGGGCGGTCCCGCGGCGGATCAGACGAACGACCTTGTCGGTGGACCAGCCCGAGTGCCGGATGACGCGGTCGAGGAACACGTTCTCGCGGCGGATGAAGTACTGGTCGGCCTCCGGCTCGCGCTCGAGGAGCGTCTCGATCTCGCGCGCGAGCCTTTCCGGGATCCGCTCGTCCGCGTCGACGATGAGCAGCCACGGCGTCGCGATCTGGTCCATCGCCCAGTTCTTCTGCGCGGCCGAGCCGAAGTATTCGCGCTGAACGATCTCGACCCTGGGAAACCCCCGGGCGACGGCGACCGTGCCGTCCGTCGAGAAGGAGTCGACCAGGAAGATCCGGTCGCAGAACTGGACACTCTCGAGGCAGTCCCGGATGTTGGCTTCCTCGTTGAACGTGGTGACGATCGCGGTGAGGGCGGGACGGGGCATCTGGTCTCCGCCCCTCATCTCAGCCCTCTCTCCCCTTCGGGGGGCGAGGGGGTTCGCGGGTGAGGGGCGCCTTCTCCTAGTCGACCTTCACCTGCACGCGCTCGATCCGGCGCGCCTTGCCGGTCGTCTCGTCGACGTCGATCACCGCGCCCGAGAGGCGAATGTCCTTCTTGGCGGTCTCGAACGCCCGCGGCGTCTGCGACAGGAACTTCTCGATGATCCGGTCCTTCGAGAAGCCGATGATGCCCTCGTAGGCGCCGGTCATGCCCGCGTCCGAGAGGTACGCGCTGCCGCCGGGCCGGATCGTCTCGTCGGCCGTGGGCACGTGCGTGTGGGTCCCGAGGACCGCCGACACGCGCCCGTCGAGGTACCAGCTGATCGCGGCCTTCTCCGAGGTCGCCTCGGCGTGCATGTCGACGACGATGACCTTGACGTCGCCCGCGCGCGCGAGCTCCTCGTCCGCCACGCGGAACGGCGAGTCGGCGTTGGCCGGCATGAAGACCTGCCCCTGGAGGTTCAGGACGCCCACCGGAATTCCCGCCGCCGTCTTCTGCACGGTCCAGCCGCGGCCCGGGTTCCCCGGCGGGTAGTTGGCCGGCCGCAGGAGACGGTCCGACGCGTTCAAGGCGTCGTAGATCTCCTTCTTGTCCCAGATGTGGTTGCCCGAAGAGAAGACGTCGATCGGCATCTTCGAGAGATCGTCGAAGAGCTCGACGGTCAGGCCGAAGCCGCCGGCGGCGTTCTCCACGTTGACGATCGTGAAGTCGATCCGATGCCGGTCGATGACGCCGGTCAGGCCCTCGACGAGGGCCCGGCGCCCGGGCGCCCCGACGACGTCGCCGACGAAGAGAACGTTCATCTAGCGCGCGTACTCGACGGCCCGCGTCTCTCGAATCACCGTCACCTTGATCTGGCCAGGATACTGGAGCTCGGCCTCGATCTTCTTGGCGACGTCGCGCGAAAGCCACAGTGCCTCGTCGTCCGTCACGCGGTTGGCCTCGACGACGATCCGGAGCTCTCGCCCCGCCTGGATCGCGAACGATTTCTGGACGCCCTTGAAGCCGTCGGCGATGTGCTCGAGTTTCTCGAGGCGCTTGACGTAGGTCTCGAGGATCTCGCGGCGCGCCCCGGGCCGCGCGGCCGACAGCGCGTCGGCCCCGTTGACCAGGACCGCCTCGAGCGAGCGCGGCTCGTAGTCGCCGTGGTGGCACTCCATCGCGTGAATGACGTCGTTGGACTCGCCGAACTTCTTGAGGACCTCGCGCCCGAGCTCGAGGTGCGTGCCCTCCATCTCCCGGTCGATGGCCTTGCCGATGTCGTGGAGCAGCCCCGCGCGGCGCACGACCTCGACGTTGGCGCCGAGCTCGGCGGCCATGTTCATGGCCAGCCAGCCGACTTCCTTGGAGTGCTGCAGCACGTTCTGGCCGTAGGAGGTCCGGTACTTCAGGCGCCCCAGCATCTTGATCAGCTCGGGATGGAGGTCCGAGATCCCGAACTCGAGGGCCGTCGCCTCCCCTTCCTGGCGGATCTTTTCCCACAGCTCGGAGCGCACCTTCTCGACGATCTCCTCGATGCGGGCCGGGTGGATGCGCCCGTCCACGATGAGCTTCTCGAGCGCGTGGCGCGCGACCTCGCGGCGCAGCGGCTCGAAGGCCGAGATGACGATCGCCTCCGGCGTGTCGTCGATGATGAGGTCGACCCCGGTGGCCGCCTCGAGAGCCCGGATGTTGCGGCCCTCGCGGCCGATGATGCGTCCCTTCAGGTCGTCGGAGGGCAGCTCGACGACCGACACCGTCGCCTCGACGACCGTGTCGGAGGCCAGGCGCTGAATCGCCATCCCGATGATCCGGCGCGCCTTCTGCGTGGCCTGCTCGTTGGCCTCTTCCTCGATGCGGCGGATCAGGCCGGCCGCCTCGAGACGGGCCTCGCTCTCGACGGAGCGGACGAGGTCGCGCTTGGCGTCGACGGCCGTCAGGCCCGAGATCTGCTCGAGCCGTTTGCGCTGCTCTTCGATGACGGCTTCGACCTCGGCCTGCCGGTCCTCCAGCTTCTTCTGCTGGTCCGCCACGGCCTTTTCCTTGCGGGCGAAGTCCTCTTCCCGCCGCTCCTGCTGGGTGAGCTTGCGGTCGAGGTTCTCTTCCTTCTGCTGGACCCGCTTCTCGAGGGCGGCGATCTCCTGCCGCCGGGTCTGCACGGTCTTGTCGAACTCGACCCGGGCGGCCAGAACCTTCTCCTTGGCCTCGATGTCGGCTTCCCGGACCTTCGACTCCGCCTGCTTGCGGGCCTCGGCCAGCGCCCGGTCCGCCTCGCTCCGGATGCCCAGCCGCTCCTGCGCGACCTTCTTGCGCACCACGGCCCAACCGACGGCCACGAGGATCGCGGCGGCCACGAGGCCGGCCACGATCGCCATCGCGAGAGATGTGATCATTCGCCCCCCAAAATGCCCGGGGGGCGCCGGAAAGTGAAACGGCTACACGACGGGCCGGAAGCGATGCTTCCCGGGAAGGTCATCCCTGCTGGAAACCCGACCCTGTTTCAGGACCACTCGAATTCCGATCGTGTTTTCCCCGAACCGCGTTCGGGGTGCCGACGCTTCGCCTTCAGGCGCCCAGGGCGTCGTCCAATTTTCGAATCAGGCGTTCCGCACGTGCCTTGGCGTCCGTGGGGTCGCCCTGCCGACGTTTTTCCGCCTGGTAAAGATCATCCGTGATGTTCAGGGCGGCGAGAATTGCGATCTTCGTCGTATCCACCGTCGCCGTCCGTTCCGCCACCTCTTTCATCCGGGAATCGACGAAGCGGGCCAGGTCGTGGACGTAGCCACTCTCGCCCTCGGCGCGGACGCTGTAGGTCTGCCCGAAGATCTCGACCTGGGTCACACTTCCCCGCTTGTCCAAAATCGAGAAGCTGACTCCTTTCCGTTCCGAGTCTAAGGTGCGGGGCCCAAAGGAGTCAACGGTTTAGGGTTAACCCCCAGAAGGACTAAGACTTCTTCTCCTCGGCGGCTTCGAGCGCGCGAATGAGCTTTTCGAGACGCTCCCGGACGAGCTCCTGATCGCGTTCGAGACGCTCGACCGTGCCGCGCGACTCCCCCGCGTCCTTCTCCGCCTTGCGCGCCGCTCCGAGGTCGGCCTTCAACTTCTCGTTCTCTGCCTCGAGCTGCTTCAAGCGCGCGAGGAGCTTTTCGATCTTCTTGTCCAGCGCGTCGAAAACTTTCGTCGTGTCCATCGGCGAAGCCTACTCCTCCCGGCCCGGGGGGCCCAACGCGACGCCGGGCAGCGAGACGAGCTCGTCGGCCAGGCGCCGCACCTCGCGGTTGACCTCCTCCTGCTCGAGCGTGCGCTCCCGCGAGCGGAACGTCAGGCGGATGGTCGTCTTCACTTTTCCGGCCTCGACGCCGGCGCCTTCGTAGCGGTCGAGACAGCGCAGCGACTCCAGGTCCGCGAGCTTTCGCGCGCGGACGAACGTGGCGATCCTCTCCCAGGGCAGGTCTTTCGGCTGCGCGAAGGTCAGGTCCGCCGCGATCGCCGGCAGCGCCGGGATGTCGGCAAAACGGAAAGGACGCGGCCCCGGAGGAATCGCGTCGACCAGGAGCTCCGCCGCGAAGACCGGGACCGTCAGCCCGCGCTTCTCGCGCTCGGCCGCGGCGACGAGTCCGGCGATGCCGAGGAGCTCCCCGGCGCGTGTCCGCACGGCCGCCGTCGCCCCCTCCGTGAACGCCGCGACGGGGACCGGCTCCCAGACGAGCGCCTCGAGGGGAACCCAGCGCTCGACGAGGGCCTCCACGAGCCCCTTGACGTCGTAGAAGTCGGCCGCGCGGTTGCGGTCGGGCGTGCTCCAGTGCGAGCGTCGCTCGCCGGCGAGCGCCACCGCGAACCGCCGCGACTCGAAGGTCTCGGGTTTGTCCGTTTCGCCCGCCGCGCCGAACGCGCGTCCCACCTCGAAGAGCCCGACCGACGGCGCGCCGTGGCGCAGGTTGCGGCCGACCGCGTCGAGAAGGCCCGGCAGCAGCGTCGCCCGCAGGTGGCGCCGCGACGCGTCGAGAGGATTCGCGATCGGGAGCGGCTCGAGCGGCGTGCCGGTCAGGCGGAGCCAGTCGCCGTAGGGCGCCTCCTCGACGTCCCGGTCGACGAAGGGATAGTTGACGGTCTCGAAGAGACCCGCCGCGGCGGCGGCGTCGCTCAGCCGGTCCTCGACGGTGCGTCGGGGCTCCTTGACCTCCCCGGCGCCGGCCGCGGGGGGAAGCCGCGACGGCAGCCGGTCGTAGCCGTAGACCCGGAGCACTTCCTCGACGAGATCGTCCTCGCGGCGCACGTCGGCGCGAAAGAGCGGGATCGAGACCGAAAGGCGCCTGCCCTTGCGCTCGGTGCCGAAACCCAGGCGCACGAGCGCCTCCTCGGCGAAATCGAGCGTGAGGCGCGAATCCCCGGAAAGCAGGCGAAGCCGCGCCAGACGCAGCGCCGTCCGCCGGATCCGGAACAGGTTTCCGTGGGCGTCGAGGAGACCGGCCGCGACCGCCCCGCCCGCGGCCTCCACGAGCAGCCGCGCCGCGAGGTTGAGCGCGCCGGGGATCGCGTCGATGTCGGCGCCGCGCTCGAAGCGATGGGATGCGTCGGTGTGCATGCCGAGGCGCCGCGCGGTCTTCCGGACCGTCGCCGGGTCCCACCACGCGCCCTCGAGCAGGACGTTGGTCGTCCGCTCGGTCACGGCCGTGTCGAGCCCGCCCATGATGCCCGCGAGGGACACGGCCCGCTCGGCGTCGGCGACGACGAGATCCGAGCTCTCGAGCACGCGCTCGACGCCGTCGAGCGTGACGAGCCGCTCGCCCCGGCGGGCCTTGCGCACGAGGAGAACGCCTCCCGCGAGCCGGTCGAAGTCGAAGGCATGGAGCGGCTGGCCGGTGTCCCAGAGGGCGTAGTTGGTCGCGTCGACCGCCGCGGAGATCGGCTTCGCGCCGATCGCCGTCAGGCGCCGCTCCACGAGCGCCGGGGCCGCCGCGCCCGGCCGGATCCCTTGCACGAGCCGCGCCCCGAAGCGCCGGCACAGATTCGGCACCTGGATGACGACCGAGGCCACCTGCTCGGTCGACTCGGCGCCCGACTCCGGGTCCGCGTACCGGGCGGCGAACTCGCGCATCGGCCGGCCGCTCATCGCCGCCACTTCGCGCGCGAGGCCGCGGTGACCCATCGCATCCGGGCGGTTGGGCGTGATCTCGGCCTCGAGCAGCGTGTCGCCCTCGCGGACCTCGATCCCCTCGATCGGAATCCCGGCCTGCTCGAGAAGCGCGCGCACGCCGTCCGAGCCGCCCGCCGCGCCGACGTCGACGAAGTCGTCGAGCCAGTCGAGCGAGAACTTCACGCCGCACCCCCGAATTGCGACAGGAACCGCTCGTCCCCCTCGAAGAGCAGGCGCAGGTCCGGAAAGCCGTACTTGAGCATCGCGACGCGGTCGATGCCGAGGCCGAACGCGAAGCCCGTGTACTCCTCGGGATCGATCGCGACGCCCTGGAGGACGCGCGGATGGACCATGCCGGCGCCCATGATCTCGATCCAGCCCGAGCCCTTGCACTTCGGGCAGCCCTTCCCGGCGCAGAAGATGCAGGTCATCGACACGTCCACGCCCGGCTCGACGAAGGGGAAGAACGTCGGGATGAAGCGCGTCTTCGTGCCCTTCCCGAAGAGCTCCTCGAGAAACGCGGCGACCGTCCCCTTCAGATCCGCCATCGAGATCCCGTGGTCGACGACCAGGCCCTCGACCTGGTGGAACACCGGCGAGTGCGTCGCGTCGACCTCGTCCTTCCGGTAGACGCGGCCCGGCACGATCAGCCGCAGCGGCGCGCCGTGGCGGCGCATCTCGCGGATCTGCACCGGCGAGGTGTGCGTCCGCAGCAGCAGCGGCGAGGCCGCGGGCTTGTCCAGCAGGAGCGTGTCCTGCGAGTCGCGGGCCGGATGGTCGGGGGGAAAGTTGAGCGCCTCGAAGTTGTGAAAGTCGTTCTCGACCTCGGGGCCGTCGGCGATCGAGTAGCCCATCCGCAGGAAGATGTCCTCCACGCGCCGCCGCACGATCGTCAGCGGGTGAAGCCCTCCCGCGCGGCCGCGGCGGCCCGGGAGCGTGACGTCGACGGCGGCCGCGCGGTCCCGCGACACGGCCTCCCGCGCTTCGAGCTCGTCGCCGAGAAGCCGGAGGGCCTCCTCGATCCGGGTCTTCGCGGCGTTGGCGCGCGCGCCGAAACCCGCGCGGTCGGCGGGCGGCAGCGACTTCAGCATTGCGAAGAGCTCGGGCACGAGGCCCCGGTCGCGGCCGAGGTAGCGGCCCTTGAGCCGCTCGAAGTCGGCGCGCGCGGACACACCCTTCCCGACCTCCTCGCGAAAGGAGCGCAGCAGGTCCTCGATGGGATCCTGGGTCACGTCTGCCGTCTGCGGTCCGCCGGTGGCCGGTCCCGGGCTACGCGATCTTCAGCGCCTGCTTGGCGACGCCGACCAGGTGGCCGAAGGCGGCCGGGTCGGAGACGGCGAGGTCGGCGAGCATCTTGCGATTGATCTCGCTGCCCGCCTTCTTCAGCCCGTCGACGAGCTTCGAGTACGAGATTTCGTGCTCCCGCGCGGCGGCATTGATGCGGACGATCCACAGGCCGCGGAAGTCGCGCTTCTTCGCCTTGCGGTCGCGGTAGGCGTACACGAGCGACTTCTCCACCTGGAGCTTCGCCATCCGGTACGACTTCGACTTGGTGCCGTAGTAGCCCTTGGCGAGCGCCAGGGTCTTCGACCGGCGATTCTTCCTCTTGGGTCCTCTCTTGACGCGAGGCATGGTGTCGTCTCCTTCGATTGGGCCGTGCGCCTAGGCGTACGGCAGCATCTCCCGAACGCCGCGGATGTCGGCCTTCGAGACGCTCGTGCCCTGCGCGAGGCCGCGCTTCCGGCCCGGCGCCTTCTTGGTCAGGATGTGGCTCTTGAAGGCCTTCGCCCGCTTGAATTTCCCGGACGCGGTCTTCCGGAACCGCTTGGCGGCTCCTCGATGCGTTTTCAGCTTCGGCATTGTCGTTCTCCCGTCGTGTCCCGTCAGCCCTTGGCCGCCTTCTCGTGCTTCTCGTGCCGGACCGGCGAGAGGATCTGGTAGAGGCGGTTGCCGAGCATTTCCGAGCGCGACTCCGCGACGGCCTTCCCCGTCAGGTCCGTGAGCAGGCGGTCGAGCACTCTCTGGCCGTTCTCGCGGCGCGCCATCTCGCGGCCGCGAAACTGCACGGTGGCCTTCACCTTGTCGCCGTGCGCCAGAAATTTCTCGATGTTTTTCATCTTGAACTCGTAGTCGTGGTCGTCGATGTTCGGCCGGAACTTGACTTCCTTGACCTGCGTCGTCTTCTGCTTCTTCTTGGAATCCTGCTGCTTCTTCTTCTGCTGGTAGATGAATTTTCCGAAGTTCATGATCCGGCAGACCGGCGGCTGGGCCGTCGGGGCGATTTCGACCAGGTCGAGCGCCGCTTCACGCGCCTTCTGGAGCGCGTCGGCCATCGTCACCACGCCGAGCGCTTCGCCTTCGGCGCCGATCAGGCGGACCTCCTTCCACCGGATCTGCTCGTTGACACGAATGCTCTTCTTATCGATCTTTCACCTCCGTCGTCAGTTCCCGGCTACGATCGGCCGTCGCCTTCGCGGCGGCCTCGAGAAACGCTTCCAGAGACATCGTTCCGGCGTCGCCGCCGTGCCGCAGGCGCA
>DATJXB010000018.1:0-18116 GCA_035500755.1 Thermoanaerobaculia bacterium
GAGAACGCGCTGTTCACATCTCTCCCGTATTCGGTCTGGGTTTTCCTGACGCCGTTTCCGCTAGGGTACTCCATGCAGGGATAGGCAGCGGGGACAGGAGTCAGTCCTGATTTCTGGTTTCGGGTGAGTCGCGGCCCGAAGGAGGGCGTCTGCGGGGGCTGAACGCGGGAGGTCGCGCATGGGGTTCCGCTTGACCTCGACCTGGAGCTCGAGGCGGCGCTAGGCCTGCGACCACGAGCTCAGTGCGCCGCCTAGGCTCTAGGAGCGAAGTGCAGCGGCGAAACCGCCGACTGCGGTCCGGGCGGCTGGGATCGAACCGGCGATCATTTGCTCCCAAGCAACGCGCAGGAACCCTTGTTGGCGCCGGGGGGGGGGGGCGGGGTGTTCCTTGCGCCTCATTGCGGGCCAGAAGCTAATCGAAATCGGCGCACTCACGGTGCGATCGGGGATGGCAGCCTGGAGCGGGCCGGAACATGGCGTAAAGTCAACAAGAGCAGTACAAGCAGGGCTCGTGATCACAGCGACCTCTACTAGCCACCACCTGACGCCGGGTATCAGCGCGGCTAGAAAGGCCTTCCTGCGTCAGCGGGGATGGACCAATCCAGATTGCGTTGTCGCCGTTGCGGCGCGGGAAGCCGCCTTCCACGGAGCGGCGTCCGTGGCTTTTCGGGACGCCCCTTGACCGAGCTATTCGAATGAGCAACCCGAGCAGATGGCTGCGCAATCAAGTGCACCGTGAGTGCGCGCGGCTGAGCGGGTCGGCAAGACCTTGTCTGCTAAGTCACTGGGAAGATTGGTCGGGGCGGCCGGGATCGAACCGGCGACCATCTGCTCCCAAAGCAGATACGCTACCGCTGCGCTACGCCCCGGTTCGTGGGATTATCCCACGCCACAAGCAAGCACTTTCGGGAGAGGACATGCACCGCGAGTACGTCGCCTGGGATTCGCCCACGCTGGGGCGCAGGATGGAGATGCTGTGGTTCGGCCACGCGGGCCGGCCGATGATCTGGTATCCGACATCCGTCGGGCGCTTCTACCAGAACGAAGACTTCGGCTTGGTCGGCGCGGTCGCCGACCTCATCGAGGGCGGCGCGATCCAGGTCGCGTGCGTGGATAGCGTCGATGCGGAAAGCTTCTACGCCAAGGAGAAGCACCCGGCCGAGCGGATCCGCCGGCACGACCAGTACGACCGCTACGTCTACACCGAAGTCGTGCCTTTCGTGCGCCGCAAGGCGCGAACGCCGGCGCGCGTCGCCACGCTCGGCGCGTCCTTCGGCGCGTATCACGCAGCCAACTTCGGCTTTCGCCACCCCGACGTCGTCGACAAGGTCGTCGCCTTCTCGGGCAAGTACGACATCCACAGCTTTCTCGACGGGTACTGGGACGAGCTCTGCTACTTCCACTGTCCGACGGCCAACGTTCCCAACATGGACGGGGGCTGGGTCGCGCAGTTGAGCTCGATGGATCTCTGCATCGTGACGGGCCAGACCGACAACATCCTCGAAGGCACCGTCAACATGCTGCGCATCCTGAACGAGAAGGGAATCCGCAATCGCGGCAGCGTGTGGAACGCGCCGTACGGCCACGACTGGCCGTGGTGGAAGACCCAGATCCGCAGCTACGTGCCCTAGTTCGCGCTCCGCCGGGCGGCTACGCCGTCCAGAGACAGCTGCTCGAGCCCACCCAGGTGCGGTCCTTGTTGTAGTTGACGCCCATCATCTTGCCTTGCGACAAACGGGCGAGCGTGATGACCGGGTAGGGCTTGCCGCCGCGATCGACGAACATCACGCGCACCTCGACCTTCGAGAACTGGCCGTCGACGGTCGGGATGGCCGGCGCGTAGTCGACCTTGCGCATCAGGAGCGTCTGGGAGCGCCGCTCGGCCGGGACGGCGGCGAGGTCCTCCGGCGTGACGTCCACTTTGACGCCCGAGCCGGCGAACGAGAAGAGCGGCTTCAGGACCCACTGCGAGAGGTCCATGGGCGGCACCGGAAGGTCCGACAGGAAAACGGCTTCGGGAATGCACGGGTGCTTCAGCCGCGGCAGCGAGTGCTTGCTCCAGCGGAAGTACCAGTTCGGGTGCCCCGCCCACGTCACGTCGAGCGGCTCGCGCAGGTCGAAGGGAAGCTTGCCGCCGCTCGCCTCGAGCTCATCGAAGATCAGGCGGTTGTAGATCCGGCGGATCCGCGTCCGCGTGCCGTCGCGGTCGTACCAGAGCTCGCGGCCCCTCTTCTCGATCTGCGCGGGGTCGAGCGCGCGCACGCCCCAGAACTGGTCGGTGAACGCGAAGTCGACGGCGGTCTTCTGGTGCGGCGGGTCGAGGTCGAGCAGGATGACGTTCTCGGGAGGCATGCCGCCGAGGATCGCGTCGCCGACGACCTTCTTGTACGTCGCGTCGCCGAGGCCCGACAGGAACCACCGAAGCCGGCTCGGGTCGGGGCAGAGGTGCGCCATCTCCTCGCACTGGACGACCTGGAATGCGTACAGCGTCGGAAACGCCTGGAGCTCGATCAGCCGGGGCGCGAGGCGGCCGTTTTCGTCGCGGACGACGGCGAAGTCGACGACGGCGAAGGTCGGCGACGCGTCGCAGCCGGGCACGTCGAGGTGCGGCGGCACGGCCTCGAGCGACCACGCGAGCGCCTCGGGCGTCGAAAGCTGCCGGAAGATGTCCGTGCACGCGGCGAGCATGTCGTCGCGCAGCGCCCTCGGCAGAAACACGGGCGTCTCGGCGAGGCGGAACGGGATCTCCATCCCGCTGCGCTCCTCGAGGCGGCGCGCGTAGGCCTCGTACTTTTCGGGCGTGAACGCTTCGTTGTAGGCCTGGCGCAGCTCCGGGACCATGCTTCGCGGAATGCTATCCCGGCGACGGGCGATCCGCCCGGAAGCGCCGTGGTGCGCGGCGGATCAGGCCGTCATGGCCACTGGAGGCCGAGGGCCTTGGCGATGAAAATCGCCATCTGGCGCCTCGTCACGGGGCTGTCGGGGCAGTAGTTGCCGCCGCCGCAGCCGCCCGTGATTCCCGCCGCCACCAGCGCCTCGACGTACTGGAAGCCGGGGTCCGTCGTCGGCACGTCGCCGAAGGTCGCCGTGGCGGGCGCAGGACTGACCTGGAGCTTGTAGCCGATGAGAGCGCCGACGAGATGAACCAGCTCCGTCGGCGACATGTAGACGATGAAACGGTGGTCCGCGTAATCGACGACGAAGTTCGACGCGCTGAGATCCTGCGTGATGGTCCGGCAGCCCGCGGGATAGGAGGCGGGAGTCAGAACGTTCCCCGGACCCTCCTCACTGCCGGTCCGGTCGATCTTGAAGATCCCGAAGGTCGGGGCCATGCCCCCGTCGTCGTCGCAGTAGTCCCATTGGATCGAGGTCAGGAGGGCGCCGGCGGGCAAGTGGGGGTAGACGCACCACGTTCCGCTGCTGGCGTCGAGGCGGTACACGACCGTGTAGGTGGTGGGAAAAGTGACGGGCTGAAACTCATTCGGCCCGATCGAGAGGTACGAGACCGCCATCGTGCCGTAGGAATCGACGGGAGCCGCGAGCGCGGATGATGCGAAGGAGACTGCCAGGACGCCGAGAAGGGCTCGAAGGTGGCGCATGAATCCCTCCTGCCGGGGTGGGCCGGCCTCAGATCAGGAACTTCCCGGCCTCCATGATGGGATCGCCGTCGAACCAGATGTTGAAATCTCGACCGACGATGTCGATGTGCGTGGTGCTCTTCCATTTCGCGCCGGTGTGCTCGGCGTACGGATGGCCGAAGGCGACGTGGAGCGTCGGGAGCTTCTCGTCCTGGAGGATGTTGCCGATCACGTCGTGGACGGCGATGTTGGTGCCCATCGCGAACTCGCCGACGCGGTTGGAGTTCTCGTCGGTCGAGGTGTAGGCGAGGAAGTCCCGAACCAGGTCCTGGCGATCGCAGCGCACGTCGGCGATCCGGCTGTCCTCGATCGTGACCGAGAGCGGGTTGTTCCGCAGGTCGCCGTAGCGCGCGCACAGGTAGTCGCCCACGACGCCGTCGGCGACGTACACGCCGTCGACGCGCGCGGGCGAAGTCAGCACCTCGCCGCCGGGGAGGTTGCCCCACTTGGAGGTCGAGATGATCCCGGAGGTCTTGAGCCATTTGATCGAGGGGTCGAAGGTGGCCTCGAGGCGCGAGCCCGCGGGCGACGTCGCCAGGATCTTCTTCGCCTTCAGAGCCCTGTCGAGGACGCGGCACGAGATCGCGTCGACGTCGTCGAAGTTGGCGCGCATCGCCTCGACCATGATGCGGTGCGAGATCGACACCATGTGGGCGTGGCGGATCTGGCGGCGGTCCACGATCGCCGTCAGCGCCCGGCGGAAGGCGAGCTCTCCCTGCTTGGGCTGCCCGGCGTAGATCGACACGTCCGCGCGTTCGAGGCCCTCGGCGATCGGGTCGGGCAGCGTCAGCATCGGCCGCGGCCCGTAGTCCTCCATGACGTGGACTTCGATCGGGGCGCCGACCTCGCGGACCTGGTCGGCGAGGCTCGAGCCGATCTCCTCGGTTTCCAGGTCGGTGACGATGACGACTCGCTCGTGGGGCTGGATCCGGAGGCAGGTGCGGATGGCGTTTCGGGCGCCGGGGATCAGGTCCTCGGCGTACGTGGTCTGCAGTTCCCTCAGCTGGTGGGTCAGGCTCGGCTCCTTCGCTTCACGCGCGGCGCGCGGCCCTCATGAGGCCGTGCGCACGAGCGGCGTTTCGATCGGCAGTCCGTGACGGGTTTCCTCGCAGATGAAGTCGACGACCTTTTGCAGGTCGCCGCCGGAGGCCTCGTAAGCCTTCAGCTGCCGGTCGGCGCCCGTTCCGTTCTCCAGGATCCAGTGTACCGCCTCGCACTCCCGGCGGGAACCGAGATCGTCGACGACGTCGTCGATGAATTCGAGCATCTCCGAGACGAGGCTGCGGAAGGGGACTTCGATCTCCTTGCCGAAGTCGATGAGCTTGCCTTCGATGCCGTAGCGGGCGGCGCGCCACTTGTTCTCCAGGATGAGCGCCCGGCGGTAGCGGCGCCAGCCGAGGTTCTGCAGGCGCAGCCGGTAGAGTTTGACGCAGATCGCCTGGATCAGCGCGGCGAGCGTCACCGTCTCGTCGAGGCGCATCGGGACGTCGCACACGCGGAACTCGATCGTCTCGAAGAAGGGATGCGGCCGGACGTCCCACCAGATCTTCTTGCCGTTGTCGATGCTGTTGGTCGAGACGAGGATGCGGACGAATTCGTCGAACTCGGCCGGCGTCTCGAAATACTCCGGAATGCCGGTGCGCGGGAAGCGGTCGAAGACCTTCGTGCGGAAGCTCTTCAGGCCCGAGTTGCGCCCGAGCCAGAAAGGCGAGTTGGTCGAAAGCGCGAGCAGGTGCGGCAGAAAATAAAGCGCCTCGTTCAGGATCTGGAAGGCGAGCGCGCGGTCCCTGATCCCGACGTGGACGTGCAGGCCGAAGATCAGGTTCGCCCGCGCCAGCAGCTGCATCTCCTGGACGACCTGGTCGTAGCGCGGGTCCGGGAAGATCTTCTGGTCGGCCCAGTTGGAGAACGGGTGGGTGCCGGCCGAGGCGACGCGCAGGCCGTTCTTGGCCGAGAGGCGGATGATCTCGGTCCGCATCTCGCCGACGTCCTGGCGGACTTCCTGGATGTTCTTGCAGATGCCGGTGCCGATCTCGATGACCGACTGGTGCATCTCCGGCTTGACGCGCTCTTTGAGGACCAGCCGGCCTTCCTCGAGGATCTCCTGGACGTGCGAGCGCAGCTCTCGCGAGTCCGGATCGATGATCTGGAACTCCTCCTCGACGCCGAGCGTGAAGGCGGGTTCTTCCATGCGTTTCCCGATCAGGCTTCGCTCCTCGGCCGGGGCGCGGCGGCCCCGCGCGGCGGGGAGGGTTTGCGGGTGCGGCCGGTCGGGCGCCGGGACGCGGGCGTCTCGCCGCCCGAGAGGAACGTCGCCCAGTGGTAGTCGGTGATCGGGTCCGGATCCTGCGCGACGCGCTCGAGGAGCCACTTCGTGGCGTGGTCGAGCACCCATTCGAAGTTTGCGGCCCCGACCGACTCGACGGCCGCGTCAGGCGCCGGGTTCAGGAAGTCGATCGCGTACGGGATCCCGTCGCGGACGGCGAACTCGAGCGTTCCGAAGTCGTAGCCGAGCGCGTTCATGAGCTTCAAGGCGTCGCCGTGGACGCGCTCGTACAGCGCCGGCGGCACCGGCGGCGCGTTCTGGACGTAGCGCGCGTGGTGCGGCTGCTTCGGGTCGTACTGCATGATGTGGACGTACTTGCGGCCGATCGCGTAGCAGCGGAAGTACTCCGTGAAGACGATCTCCTCCTGGAGCGTCATGACCGTCTGGCCCGACTCGCGGTAGGCCGCGAAGAACTCGTCGGGGTTCGTCACGCGGTAGACGCTCTTCCAGCCGCCGCCCGAGTAGGGCTTGAAGTAAGCGGGGAAGCCGATGTGCTGGAAGATCTCGTCCCAGTCGAGCGGGAACTGGAGGTTCGTCATCGACTCGGCCGTCGTGTCGGGCGGGTGCTGGTTCGACGGCAGGATCACGGTCTTCGGCACGGCCACGCCGAGGCGGCGGGCGACGACGTTGTTGAAGAACTTGTCGTCGGCCGACCACCAGAAGGGGTTGTTGACGACGATCGTGCCGTCGAGGACCGCCTTCTTCAGGATCGCGCGGTAAAACGGGATGTCCTGGCTGATCCGGTCGAGGATCAGGTCGTAGCGCTTCGGGCTGTCGAGGCCGACGCCGCCGACGCGGGCGGCCTCGGCCGTGACGTCGCCGCCGCTGCGGTTGATCCGGTCGACGAGCGCGAGCGGGAAGGAACGTTCCTGTCCGAAAAGAATGCCGATGCGTTTCATGGAGGTCCTCTGTTTTCTCGACGTGCGGCCGTGGCCGGAGAGCCGCAGATTATCTCACGGGGCCGGAGGCGTCCCGGGCGTCGGAAGTCGCAGCCGCGGAAAGGGTTAGGGCGGTGTCACCGGTCGCGACGCCCCGTCCTGGAACCAAACGGACGGCGCGGGTTCCTCCTCTCCGGATAGAGAGCGGGGGCGGGACGCTCCCGCCGGGAGGTGACCCTGGAGCCTTGCAAGGCGCCGACCTACGCGTCATCCGCCGCCAGCCCCGAGTGTGGGTGCGCCCGCACGACGGAGGCGGTCCCGATCCGCTTCGAGAGCCGCGTCCCGGCTTTCGAGGAGATGCATCGGGTACCGCCGTCGGACGGGGCCGACCCCCGCGCGTTCGTTCTCGCCCTCGTCGGCGTCGCCGCTTTCGCCTTCGTCCGTCAGCGCCGCGGCGCGCGCCTGGCGCTCCTCCACCTGGCGCGTCCCGAGACGGTGCGCGAGCGGCGGACGCTCCGCCGCCCGCGGCTCGAGCTTTCGAATCGCGAGCGCCGGGCGCTCGCGGCAGTCCGCGCTCTCTTCGAACGCGGCCCGGCGACGGCCGCCGTCCCGGTGCCGGCGGCCGCCGTCGCGCGTCGCGAGCGATAGAGGCTCTCTACCAGATCTGGCAGAGGTCCTTGCGGACCATCGCGTCGCCCGCCTTGCAGCCGTAGGCCTTCGCGAACTCGGGCAGCGTCGAGGGCGGCCCGATCGCGCGGAACTGGGGCAGCGGGTGCGGGTTCGTGTTCATGAGGAGCTTGGACAGCTCCGGCCGGACGTTCGCGGCCCAAACGCGTCCCCACGCGAGAAAGAGGCGCTGGTCGTCGGTCAGGCCGTCGATCGGCGCGACCGCGGGCTTGCCCTGGCGGGACATCTTGTAGGCGCGGTAGGCGATCGCGAGCCCGCCGAGGTCCGCGGTCGCCTCGCCGAGGACGAGCTTGCCGTTGACGTGCTGTCCGTCGTAGACGTACGAGTCGTACTGATCCTCGATGCACTTCGAGCGCGCCTGGTAGTTCTTCAGGTCCTCGGGGGTCCACCACTCGACCATGTTTCCCGCGGCGTCGAACTTGCGTCCCTGGTCGTCGAACCCGTGCGTCATCTCGTGGCCGATGACCGAGCCCATCGCGCCGTAATTCACGGCGTCGTCGGCTTTGCCGTCGAAGAAGGGCGGCTGCAGGATGCCCGCCGGAAAGACGATCTCGTTCTTCTGCGGGTTGTAGTAAGCGTTGACCGTCGGCGGGGACATGTCCCACTCGGTCTTGTCGACGGGCTTGCCGACCTTGGCGAGGTCGCGGCGGAACTCGAACTCGTCGGCGCGCTGGAGGTTGAGCACGTACGGGCCGCGGTCGATCTTCAGCGCCCCGTAGTCGCGCCACTTCGACGGGTAGCCGATCTTCGGGTCGAGGTGGTCGAGCTTGGCGAGCGCGGCCTTGCGCGTCGTCTCGCCCATCCAGGGCAGCGTCGTGAGGTCGGCGCGCAGAGCCGCGATCAGGTCCTTGACCATCGCGTCGGCGCGGGCCTTGGCCTCGGGCGGGAAGTAGTCGCGGACGTAGGCCTTTCCGAGCGCGAACCCGATCGCCTCGTCGGTCGACGAGACGCAGCGCTTCCAGCGGACCTCGTTCTCGGGCGTGCCCTGGAGCGTCTTGCCGTAGAAGTCGAAGTTCTCGTCGACGAACTTCTTCGAGAGGCTGGGCGCGGCGGCGTGGAGGAGGTGCCAGCGCAGGTACGTCTTCCACACCGGCAGCGGCGTGGCGACGAGCTCGGCGTTGACCGCCTCGAAGTACTTCGGCTGGCCGATGTTGATGGCGGCGACGGGCGGCGACGCGAGGTCCTTCAGGTAGCCGGTCCACGAGAAGTTCGGGGTGAGCTTCGCGAGCTCGGCGAGGCTCTTGCGGTTGTACGTCTTGTCGGGGTCGCGGCGCTCGACGCGCGTCATCGAGGCCTCGGCGAGCTTGGTCTCGAGCGCCATCACGTCCTTGGCGTGGGCGGCGGCTTTCGCCGGGTCGTCGCCGGCGAGCGCGAACATCTTCGTGACGTGCGCCACGTACTGGTCGCGCAGCTTCTTCGAGTCGTCGTCGGTCTTCGTGTAGTAGTCGCGGTCGGGCAGCCCGAGCCCGCCCTGGTAGGCGCCCGCGATGACCTCGCTCGCGTTCTTCCGGTCCTGATCGGAGCCGAAGTTGAAGACGGCGTTGACGCCGAAGAGCTGCAGGCGGGCGATCTCGGCCTGGAGCGCCGTCACGTTGGCGATCTTGTCGATGGCGTCGAGCTCCCCCTTGAGCGGCGTCAGGCCCTGCGCCTCGACGGCGGCCTCGTCCATGCACGTGGCGTAGAAATCGCCGATCTTCTGGTCGTCGGAGCCGGGCGCGTTCGTCGTCTTCGACACCTTTTCGAGGACCTTGTGGAGGCGCTCCCGGTTCTCCTCCTCGAGGATCGTGAAGGAGCCCCAGTAGGACTGGTCGGCCGGGATCGGGTTCGCCTTGAGCCAGCCGCCGTTGCCGTAGAAGTTGAAGTCGGTGCAGGCCGCCACGGACGTGTCCATGTCGGCGGGGTTGATCCCGTGGATCTCCGGAGCCGCCAGGGCGGTTCCCGCGACGAATGCCGAGGCTCCCGCGAGGGCGGCCAGTGTTCTCGATTTCACGAATCCTCCTTGTTCAGGAGGATCTTACGTCGAGCGGCGAAGGGGGTTTCGCCCCCCCTCCGCCGCAGCCGCCAATTGCCGCCCGGGACGACGTTATTGAGGTCGCCGCCCCTCGTCGGCCGGGAGCGAGTCCGCAAACAGCAGACGCCCGTTCTCCAGGGCCGTGTTCCGCAGCGTCACTGCCAGCGCCTCGGCCAGCGTCGTGACGGGGTCGACCTCGACCATCGAACGAACCTCCTCGGGGAGATCCTCGAGGTCCGCCTCGTTGTCCTTTGGGATGACGATCCGGTGGATGCCGGCCCGGACGGCGCCGAGGATCTTCTCCTTCAGCCCGCCGATCGGAAGCACCCGGCCGGAGATCGTGATCTCGCCCGTCATCGCGACGTCGTTGCGGACCGGGCGGCGCGAGAGCGCCGACACGACCGCCGAGGCCATCGCGATGCCCGCCGACGGCCCGTCCTTCGGGATGGCGCCGGCCGGCACGTGGATGTGGACGTCGCGCTCGAAGTCCTTCTCGTCGATGCCGAGCCAGGCGGCGTGCGAGCGGGCGAAGGTCCAGGCGGCGCGGGCCGACTCCTTCATGACGTCGCCCAGCTGTCCGGTCAGGATCAGCTCGCCCTTGCCGCGCATGAGCGAGGCTTCGACGAACATGATGTCGCCGCCGGCCGGCGTGTAGTACATGCCGGTCGCGATGCCGACCTGGTCCTCGCGGGCCATGCGTTCCGGGTGGACGCGCGGGCGGCCGAGCAGCGGCCGGACGTCCTCGCGCCGGACGGTCAGGCGCTCGATCTCGTGGGCCGCGACGCGGCGCGCGACCTTGCGGGCGAGCTTGCCGAGCTCGCGCTCGAGTTGCCGCACGCCGGACTCCCGGGTGTAGCTCGTCACGACTTCCCGGATGGCGTCGTCGTCGAAGGCGAGCTGGTCTTTGGCGAGGCCGTTCTCTTCGATCTGCCGCGGCACGAGGTAGCTCTTCGCGATCTGGAGCTTCTCTTCCTCGGTGTATCCGGCGAAGTTGACGACCTCCATGCGGTCGAGCAGCGGACCCGGGATGTTCTGGATGAAATTGGCCGTCGCGATGAACAGCACCTCGGACAGGTCGAACGGCACGCCGAGGTAGTGGTCGGTGAACGAGTCGTTCTGCGCGGGGTCGAGGACCTCGAGCAGCGCGGAGGCCGGGTCGCCCTGATAGGAGACGCCGAGCTTGTCGACCTCGTCGAGCAGGAACACGGGGTTCTTGGACCCGGCCTGCTTCATCCCCTGCAGGATGCGGCCGGGCATCGCGCCGATGTAGGTCCGGCGATGGCCGCGGATGTCGGCCTCGTCGCGCGCGCCGCCGAGCGAGATGCGGACGTACTTGCGGCCCATCGCGCGGGCGATCGACTTCGCGATGGAAGTCTTGCCGACGCCCGGAGGCCCGGAGAACAGGAGGATCCGCCCCTTGCCCGAGCGGCCGGCCTCGGCCTTCGCCTCGGCGGACGGCGCGGGTTTCGACGGCGCGGCCTCGGCCGCCGGCGTCTGCGGCTTCGCCTCGGCCGCCTCGCGCTGCTGCGCGAGCTGCCGGACCGCCAGAAACTCGAGGATCCGATCCTTGACGTCTTTCAGGCCGTAGTGGTCCTCGTCGAGGACGCGCGCCGCTTCGGCGACCTCGAGCTTCTCGTCGGTGCGGACGCTCCACGGGAGCTCCGCGACCGTCTCGAGGTACGTGCGGATCACCTGCGACTCCATCGACTCGCGGCCGATGCGCGTCAGGCGCAGCCACTCGCGGTCGACTTCCTTGCGGGCGTCGTCCGGCAGCTCGAGCGCGTCGAGCTTGGCGCGCAGCTCCTTGAGCCCGTCGTCGGAGGCGCCTTCGCCTTCGCCGAGCTCCTTCTGGATCGCCTTCAACTGCTCGCGCAGGTACATCTCGCGCTGCCGCCCGCCGATCTCTTCCTTGACCTTGGACTGGATGTCTTCCTGGGCCGAGAGGACCTCGACCTGGCGCTGGACGTGGACCAGCACGCGGCGCAGCCGGTCTTCGACGGACAGCGTCTCGAGGAGCACCTGTTTGTCGGCGACGGGAATGTCGAGGTAACCCGCGACGAGGTCGGCCAGGCGCCCCGGCTCGTTGACCTCGGCGAGGATCTGGTCGACGGTCTCCTCGGGAAGGCCGAGCTTCTTGCCGAGCTCGGCGGCGCGCTCGCGCGCCTCGCGGTGCAGGCCGGCGAAGGCCGGGTCGCGCGCGTCGAGCGGCAGCATTTCCTGGGCGTCGTGGACGGTCGCCTCGAGGTAGCCGTTCTTGGGGCTCAGCCGCAGCGCGATGCCGCGCGACTTGCCTTCGAGGACGAGGCGAATGCCGCCGATGCCGCGCTGGATCGAACCGAGCGAGGCGACGGTGCCGATCGTGAAGAGATCGGACGGAGCGACCGCTTCGGTCTCGTGGCGCTGAGCCACGGCGAACACGAGGCGCTCGGGTGTGTTCATGGCCGCCTCGATCGCGCGCAGGGTCGCTGCGCGGCCGGCCGAGATCGGGAAGGTCACGCCCGGGAATAGAACGGCGTTCCTCATCGGAACCACCGGAAGCGACAGGTTCTGTTGGGACATCGAGTTGTTCCTTTCCGCCAGAAATACGAAGTAAATCGCCTGCCCGGTTCACGAGGCTCTCGACCGCCGTCTCGCCGAGCGGGCAAGGACAGCTCTCAGAACGGGTTGGGCGGAGCCGGGATTCCCCGGCGGTGCTCGAGACGAGACCTAGGCGCGGCGGATCGCGGCGATCGAGATGTCGTCTTCCGGGGACTCTTCGCCGCGGAAAGCGGTCACCTCGACCGCGAGCGCGTCGACGAGCTCCTGGGGTGACATCGCGGCCGCGTGCCGGACCGCGGCCTCGATGCGCGCGTCGCCGAACTCGTCGCCCCGGGGATTGCGCGCTTCGGAGAGCCCGTCCGAGTGGAGCAGCAGCGTCTCGCCCGCGTCGAGCCGCGCCGTCAGAACGGGCCAGGCGAGGTCGGCCTTGATGCCGAGGGGATACGCGCCCGCGCCCAGGCGCTCGCGGACGAAGCCGTCGGGCCCGACGCGGAGCGCGGGCGGATGCCCGGCGATGGCGCCCGAGAGCGTCCCGTCGGGCGACACGAGCAGGTAGACGGCGCCGAAGAACGCGCGCGGGCTGCCGGTGCGGCAGAGAATCCGATTCAGCGTGGCGAACATGGCGTCCGGCGCCGCGTCCACCTCGAGCTGTGTGCGGAAGGCGGCGTGCGCCACCGCCATGACGAGGCCCGCGGCCATGCCGTGTCCCGAGGCGTCGCCGAAGAGCACGGCCAGGCTTCCGTCTTTGAGGGGAACGAAGTCGTAGATGTCGCCCCCGACCATGTTCGCGATCTCGTTGTGCGCGCCGAGCGAAAAGCCCGGCACGTCCGGGAGGACGCGCGGGATCAAGCTTGCCTGCAGCTCGCGGGCGAGCTCGAGCTCGTCGCGGTAGTTGATCTTGTCGACGAGCTCCATCGCGAGCAGCAGCAACAGCAGCACGGCCGAGACGGTCAGGAAGCCGCTGTCGAAGTCGACGCGATACGAGACCCCGCGGTGCCCGCTCTCGTCGGCGTGCGATTCGTGCCTCTCGCACGAGGGCGCGAAGAGCGTCAGGAACCAGCAGGCGAGGACGGCGAGGAAGATGACGCGCCGCGCGGGCGCCAGGCGCACCGCCAGGCCGAAGAGGACGCTGTTGGCCGTCTTGAACCAGCGCTTCCAGCGCCGCGGCGTGCGGTCGATCGCCTCGCGGTCGTCGGCGGTCAGCTTCTCCTTGGCGCGGCGCCACTCCTGCGAGTAGAGGCCGACGATGTCTTCCTTCCCGACGTCGTGAAACGTCGAGCGGAAGAGGTCGCTCCACTTGGTGCTCCGGCCCGGCATCGAAACCGGATTATTTCCGATCCGCGCTCCCGCGGGCCATCGTTCGGCCGGTTGGGGCGGCGCCGGTCGGACCGGTCGCGCAAACGGCCTCCAGCGGCCGCCGAACCGTCGCCGATCGAGGGGATCCATCGGTGATGCCCCTTTCGAGAGGCAATACACCGGGAGAGGACGCCTGGATGAGTCGCGGGACGCTAGAAACCGAGGAGCGCCAGCTCGTCCAGCCAGGTCGCGATCTGGGGGTGCGCGGCGAGCTCTTTGTAGAGCCAGCCGTGGCGCTCCTTGAGCGCGGCGACGTGGGTACGCAGGGCTTCGCGGTCCCGCTCGGCCGTCGCGATGCGCACCTTCTCGATCGCGTCGCGCGAGGCGGCGTCCAGCTTCGAGGCGACCTTCGCCTGGATCGCGTCGAAGGAGGCCTGGACGCGCTCGGCGTGGTCGGCGGGCGGCTTCTCGGGCATCGCCATCAGCGTATCAAAGGAGGTCCGTCAGCCGCGCGAGCGAGTCGAGCGTCGCGTCCGGGCGCACCGGCGAGCCGGCCGCGTGCTCGGCGCGGAACTTGCCGGTCTTGACGAGGACGCCCCGAAGCCCGGCGGCCTGGGCGCCGCCGACGTCGGATTCGAGGTCGTCGCCGATCACGGCGGCATCGGCCGCGCCGACGCCGAGCGAAGCGAGCGCGGCGTGGAAGAACGCGGGCGACGGCTTGCCGACGAGCGTCGCCTCGCGCCCGGCGGCGTATTCGAGCGCGGCCGCGAAGGCGCCGAGGTCGAGCATGAAGCCGTCGGCCGCGCGCCAGTATCGGTTGCGCGCGAGCGTCAGGAACGCGGCGCCGGAGAGCAGGTGGCGGAACGCCCGGTTCAGGCGCGCGTACGTCAGGCCGTGGCCGAGGTCGCCGAGGACGACCGCTTGCGGCGCGGCGTCGTCCTGCCCGATACCGGGGAAGTCTTCGCGGAGGGCGTCCGCGACGAGGAGGTCGCAGCGCGTCCAGCCTCGGTCGAGCAAGAAGGCGTGCGCCGCGCGCGGCGCGGTGAAGACCCAGTCGGGATCGACCGCGAGACCCATGGCCGCGAGCTCGCGCACGATCGTCGCGCGCGGCCGGCTCGTCGTGTTCGTGACGAACCGGTGCGGCACGCCGCGCGCGGCGGCGGCCGCAAGGGCCTCGGCGGCGCCGGGGATCAGCCGGCGGTCCTGGTAGACCGTCCCCTCGAGGTCGACGAGGAGCGCCCGGACACCCGCCAGCGCGGGCGCGCGCGTCACGCCTTCGCGGTCATCCGCTCGTAGAGCGTCAGGAGCGCCTGCGTGCCGTCGTCGCCGCGTCCCTGTGCCTCGAGGGCCGAGAGCAGCTGGTGGACGAGCGCGGCGCCGGGCAGCGGCACACCCTTCTCGCGCGCGGTCTTCAGCACGATCGCGAGGTCCTTCTGCTGGTGCTTGACCGCGAAGGCGGGCTTGAAGTCGCGATCCATCATCTTCTGGCCGAGCACTTCGAGCATCCACGACCGGGCCGCGCCGCCGAGGAGGGCCTCGTGGAGGGCGGGCAGCGGCAACCCGGCCTTCTGCGCGAGCGCGAGGCCTTCGGAGACCGCGAGCAGGGTGTCGGCGACGACGACCTGGTTGACGGCCTTGCCGAGCTGACCCGATCCGGAGGCGCCGAGGTGCGTGATCCTCCTGCCCATCGCCTGGAACACGGGCCGCGCGCGCTCGAGCGCGGCGGCGTCGCCGCCCACGAAGAAGGTCAGCGTGCCCTCGATCGCGCCTTTCTGTCCGCCCGAGACCGGCGCGTCGAGAAACCGGACGCCGCCTTTCGCGAGCCGGGCCGCGATCGACACTGCGGCATCCGGAGCGATCGTCGAGCAGTCGATGAAGACGGCGTCCTTGCGGGCTCCGGAGAGCGTGCCGCGCGGGCCGAGGTGGACCTCCTCGACTTCGGGCGCGTCGGGGAGGCAGGAGACGACGACGTCGGCGGCGCTCGCGACCGCGTCCGGCGAGTCGCAGGCCCGCGCGCCGATCTCCGCGGCGAAGGCTTTCGCCTTGCCGGCCGACCGCGTCGCGAGCGCGAGCGGGAACCCCGCCTTCGCGAGGTTGCGGGCCATCCCCGCCCCCATGGTTCCGAGCCCGATGAACCCGACGTCGAGCGGCATGGCGATCCTCCCCGGAGAGGGCTGATTCTAGACGCGCGCCCGGAAGCGGGCGTCAGCGGAGGTCGAGGCCTTCGAGATGCGGGGCCAGCGCCTCGTCCTGGACCTCGCGCAGGCGCTTCAAGCCTTTGCGCGCCAGCGCGAGAAGCTGCTCGAGCTGCGCGTCGGAGAACGGGCGGCGCTCGGCGGTCGTCTGGATCTCGACGAAGGCGCCCGACGCGGTGCCGACGACGTTGCCGTCGACGTCGGCTTCCGAGTCCTCCTCGTAGGCGAGATCGAGGACCGGCTGGCCGGCGCAGATGCCGACGGACACCGCGGCCACCGTCTCGCGCAGCGGCCAGCGCGGAATCCGGCTCTCGCGCGTCAGCCGGGCGAGCGCCATCGCCAGGGCGACGCACGCGCCCGTGATCCCGGCGCAACGCGTGCCGCCGTCCGCCTGGAGCACGTCGCAGTCGAGCGTGATCGTCCGCTCGCCCAGGCCGCGCAGCTCGACGACCGAACGCAGCGAGCGCCCGATGAGGCGCTGGATCTCGACGGTGCGGCCGCCCTGTTTGCCCTGCGCCGCCTCGCGCGCCGAGCGCGTGTGCGTCGCGCGCGGCAGCATCCCGTACTCGGCCGTGACCCAGCCGCTGCCGGTTCCCTTCAGAAAGGGCGGCACCCGGTCCTCGATCGACGCCGCGCAGAAGACCTTCGTGTGGCCGAGCGTGATCAGGGCGGAACCTTCGGCGTGCCGCGCCACGCCCGTCTCGATCGTGACGGGACGGAGCTCGCCGGGCTTGCGGCCGTCGGGCCGCGGCGTCGCCGCGGTCATGGGCGCGCGCTCCGCGCGGTTTTCGCCGGACGCGGCGCCGGCGTCACCGTGGCGGTGAGCGTCGCCGTCGGCGCCGGCGACGGGGTCGCGGGCGTCGGCGTCCCGGCGGTCGTCTCGGTGCCGGGCGGCTCGAGGACGCCGCGGATGAAGGCGAGGGGTCGCGTCAGGTCCACGTGGCCTCCCAGGGTCTCGGCGGGTTCGCCATTGACGAGGATTCTCACACGGGACGTCTCGGCCACGTTCTGCAAGGTGGTGTCGACGAGCGACGCGACGATCGCGAGCTCGTCGTCCGAGCCGAACGCCAGACCCGAGTCGACGGCGAGGTCGAGCACGACCTGACCTTCCGGCAGGAGGAACGCGTTGCGCAGGTGCATGCGGTCAGGAAGCGCGGCCATCAGGCCTTCGCGCTTCGGGCCTTTCTGGAGCTCGTCGAAGAGCGCGCGCAGAAAGGCGACGCCGCCCGCCGGCTTCGGGATGTCGCGCTCCTCGGGGTGGAGGAGCTGGCCGTTCTGATCCGGAAAGAAGAGGGTGATCCGGATCGTTTCGGCCACGGGCGCGGGCGTCGCCCCCGGCGGCGGCGTCACGGGCGCGGCGGCCGCCGGCGTGACGCGCAGAAAGGGCCTCGGCCCGCGGCGGCCGAGCCGGGGCAGGCCGCTCCGGTTCACGAACAGCAGGGCCGCGACCGCGGCCGCGAGCGCCGCGAGCAGGAGGATCGCCGCGCGGCGGCTCATGGCGTCGGCGGGGCGGGCGTCGGGCGCGCCGCCGCCGGCTGGCGGCGGGAGAAGAAGCGGGCGATCGCGCGCGCCACGGCGTCGGCCACGGCCTGCTGAAACTCCGGGCTCTTCAGCTTCTTCTCTTCCTCGGGGTTGGAGATGAAGGCGACCTCGACCAGCACGGCCGGCATCGTCGCGCCGACGAGGACGCGGAACGGCGCCTGCTTGACGCCGCGGTTGGCCGTGTCGGAGACCGCGTTCAGTTCGCCCTGGATCGCTTCGGCGATCTCGCTCGACTCCTTCAGGTGCGCGCTCTGGGCGAGGTCCCAGAGGATGAAGTCGAGCGAGGGGTTCGCGCCGCCCTCCGCCCCGGGTGTCGGCGAGGCGGCGCCCGCCTGGTTCTCTTCCTTGGCGACCTCCTGGGCGATCTTGTCGGAGGCCTCGAGCGACAGGTAGTAGGTCTCGGAGCCCCTGGCCGACGCGGCGCGGGACGAGTTGGCGTGGATCGACACGAAGAGGTCGGCCTTCTCGTGGTTGGCGATCGACGTGCGGTCGTCGAGCGGGATCTGGACGTCCGAATCGCGCGTCAGCACCGTCCGGCAGGCGAGGACTTTCGGCAGCGTCGCCGCGAGGCGCTTCGCGATCTCGAGCGTGGCCTCCTTTTCCTGGAGGCCGCCCGGACCGATCGCCCCGGTCTCGACGCCGCCGTGTCCGGGGTCGACGACGATCGTCAGCGCCGGCGCGGTGGGCACCGCCGGAGCCGCGGACTCGACAGGAGCGGCCGCTCCCGCGGGGCGGCGGCCGACTTCGACGACGATCCGGTCGGGCGACGTCAGCGCGTACGATCGCGCCGTCAGGTTGGGCTCGCGGAAGTCGACGGTCGCGGCGTCGCCGGCGAATCGCACGGCCGCCACGAGCGGATCGTCGAACTTCTTCTCGGGAAACGGCGGGTCGACTCTCGTGTCGGCGAAACGGACCTGGAAACCCTTGTCCGAGAGCGCCGTCGCCGTGTGCGCGGCGGCCGAAAGGCGCAGGACGACCTGTGTCGTCGGCGCCACGTGCACGACG
>DATJXB010000019.1:0-14974 GCA_035500755.1 Thermoanaerobaculia bacterium
GGCCGTCCATGTCAGGGCGGCCACAGCCAGGGCCGCGGGCAGCACGTGACGGTTCATGGTCTTCCCCCTCGCCCCAAGATACGCAGGCCGAGGCGGGAGGTTCCCGGAGGACCCTCGGCCCCCCTCACCCCGCTCCCTCCCCCCGCCGGGAGCGTGGGAGGGAGATCTCGTCTAGGCCAGCGCCTGCGCGAGCGGAGTGTAGGCCTTCCCCTGGGCGTCCGCGACGGCCCTGTAAGTCAGCTTGCCGCCGTGGGTGTTGACGCCTTCGGCCAGGTGCGGGTCTTCGGCGACGGCCTTCCTCAAGCCCTTGTTGGCGAGCTGGAGCGCGTAGCGCAGGGTCGAGTTGGTGAGGGCGAACGTCGAGGTCCGGGCGACGGCCCCCGGCATGTTCGCGACGCAATAGTGGATGACGCCGTCCACCGTGTAGACGGGATCGGAGTGCGTCGTCGCCTTCGTCGTCTCGAAACAGCCGCCCTGGTCGACCGCGACGTCCACGGCCACCGCTCCCTGCTTCATCTGCGAGATCAGCTGACGCGTGACCAGCTTCGGCGCCGCGGCGCCGGGAATGAGAACCGCGCCGATCAGCAGGTCCGCTCGGCGGCAGCCTTCCTCGAGGGTCAGCGGGTTCGACGCGATCGTCTTCACGCGGCCGAGGAAGATGTCGTCGAGCTCGCGCATGCGGTCGGGCGACACGTCGAGGATCGTGACGTCCGCCCCCATGCCGGCCGCGACCTTGGCCGCGTTGGTCCCGACGACGCCGCCGCCGATGATCACGACGTCGGCCGGCGGCACGCCCGGAACGCCGGAGAGCAGGACGCCGCGTCCGCCATTGGACTTCTGGAGGTAGTACGCGCCGACGTGAACGCTCATGCGTCCCGCGACTTCGGACATCGGCGTCAGGAGCGGCAGCGAGCCGTTGGGAGCCGTGATCGTCTCGTAGGCGACGCCCGAGACCTTGCGCTCGAGCAGCATGTCGGTCAGCGCCTTCGCCGGCGCCAGGTGCAGGTACGTGTAGAGAATCTGCCCCTCGCGCAGCCGCTGGTACTCGGGGCCGACGGGCTCCTTGACCTTCACGATCATGTCGGCCTTCTCGAAGACCTCGTCGGCGGTGCCGAGGATCTTCGCGCCGGCGGCGACGTACTGTTCGTCCGGGATCCCCGAGCCGACGCCCGCGTCGTGCTCCACGAAGACCGAGTGGCCCGCGGCGACGAGGGCCCGGACGCCGGCCGGCACGAGACCGACCCGATTCTCGTTGTCCTTGATCTCCTTCGGAAGCCCGACGATCATGCGCGCGCCCCTCCCTGCCCCCGAGCCTCAGTGCGTGTCGATCTGCGCCTTCTGGAGCTTGCCCGAGAAATCCACGTAGATCGACTTCCACTCCGTGAAAACGTCGAGGCCGGCGATGCCCGCCTCGCGGTGCCCGTTGCCGGTGTCCTTGATGCCGCCGAAGGGAAGATGGACCTCGGCGCCGATCGTCGAGGAGTTGACGTAGAAGATGCCCGTCTCGAACTGGTTCATCGCCTGGAAGGCCTTGTTGACGTCCTGCGTGTAAATCGAGCCCGAGAGCCCGTAGGCGACCGAGTTGGCGACCTGGATGCCTTCCTCGAGCGACGAGATCGGGACCACCGTCGTGACCGGTCCGAAGATCTCCTCGCAGGCGACGCGCATCTTCGCGGTGGCATCCGCGAACACGGTCGGCTCGTGGAACCAGCCTTTGCCGAGCGCTCCGGACGTCAGCTTTGCGCCCCCGGCGAGGAGCTTCGCGCCCTCCGCCTGGCCGATCTCGACGTACTTCGCCACCGTCTCGCGCTGCTTCTCCGAGACGCACGGCCCCATGTCGACCTTCTCGTCGAGGCCGTTGCCGACGCGCAGCGCCTTCACGCGCCCGACGAGCTTCTCGAGGAACGCGTCGTAGACCTTCCGGTGAACGAGCAGCCGCGAGGACGCCGTGCAGCGCTGCCCGGTGGTGCCGAACGCGCCCCACACCGAGCCGTCGACCGCGAGGTCCACGTCCGCGTCGTCCATCACGAGAATGGCGTTCTTGCCGCCCATCTCGAGGTGGAGGCGCTTGAACGTCGGCGCGCAGGCCTTCGAGATCTGCCGGCCCACCTCGGTCGAGCCGGTGTAGGAGACCACCTTGACGTCCGGATGCGCGACGAGCGGGTCGCCGACTTCGCCTCCGGATCCCATGACGACGTTGAAGGCGCCCGGCGGCAGGCCCGCCTCCTCGAAGACGCGCGCGAGCGCGACGACCGAGGCCGGCGTGTCGGTGGCCGGCTTGATCACGATCGTGTTGCCCGCGATCAGCGCCGCCATCGACTTCCACGCCGGGATCGCCATCGGGAAGTTCCACGGCGTCACGAACGCGCACACGCCCACCGGCTGCCGGACGCACATCGCCCACTTGTTCGGCAGTTCCGACGGCGTCGTGAACCCGAAGAGCCGCCGCCCCTCGCCCGCCGCGAGGAACGCCATGTCGATGGCCTCCTGCACGTCGCCGCGCGTCTCGGCCAGGACCTTTCCCATCTCGCGCGTCATCAGGCGCGCGAGCTTTTCCTTGTCGCGCTTCAGGATCTCGCCCGCCGCGTAGAGCACCTCGGCGCGCCGCGGCGCCGGCGTGTTCTTCCAGCCGGGAAACGCCTTCTTCGCCGCCGCGACGGCCGCGTCGACGTCTTCCTTCCCGCTCCTGGGGAAGAGACCGACGAGGTCGTCCCGATCGGCCGGGTTCCGGTTCTCGAAGGTCTTCCCCGACGCCGCGGGAACCCACTTCCCGCCGACGAAGTTCAACTGCGTTTCCACCGCGACTTCCGTGGCCATCACTCCCCCCTTGTGTCTTTCCCGGCAGGTTTTTGCGGCGAGGCCTCTCCGGACATCGCCACTTTCCCCTGCAGCTGTGCCCCCTCGGCGATCACGACTTTGGGGGCGTTGACGTTGCCTTCGACCGAGGCGGAGGCCAGGAGCTCCGCGCGCTCGTCGGCCCGGATCTGACCCTGGACTCGCCCGCCGACGACCACGGACCGGGCGTGGATGTCGCCCTTCATGAGCCCCGCGCCCGCGACCGTGACCCGGCGCGGGATGTCGATCTGGCCTTCGAAGTTGCCCTGGATCACGACGTCCTCGTCGCCCGAGAGCTCGCCGACGAAGCGGGAGTTGGGCCCGATGAGGGTCGCCGCCGCGGCGGGCGCGGCCGCGCGCTCGGGCCCGGCGGGCGCACCGCTCGCTCCTTCCGCTTTACCGAAAATGGCCATGGGCCTCCTCGAGAGCCGCCAAGTCTAACAAACGACGCGCGGACCCCGCGATACGATCCGCCCTCGACAACAGAGGAGCATTCCCGATGCGCCACCGCCGGACCGCCCCGACCTGGGCGGCCCTCGTTCTCGCACCCGCTTTCGCCTTCGCCGCGCCGGCTCCGACGCCCTCGCCGACGCCCGCCGCGCTCTTCGACCCGCGCCGGCCGCCCGAGCGCGAGCTCGACACGCGCGTCCCCGACGGCTTCACCGTCGCCGCCGTCGGAGACCTGATCACCACGCGGCCGCTCGTCGAAAGGCTGCCGGCCGACCCCGGCTTCGCGGCGGTCGTGAAGATCCTCCGCGACGCCGACGTCGCCTTCGGCAACTTCGAGACGACCGCGATCGACCTCGACCGTTTCACGGGCTCTTCGTATCCCGGGAAGGACGACTGGGCGCTCGCGGCGTCACCGGCGGTCGCGAAGGACCTCCGGGCGCTCGGTTTCGGCCTCGTCGGCCGCGCCAACAACCACGCGCTCGACTACGGCGTCGAAGGGATGCGCGAGACGAGCCGCTGGCTCGACGAGGCCGGAATCGCCTGGGCGGGCGTGGGCGAGAACCGCGCGCAGGCGCGCGCCGCGCGCTTCGTCGAGACCCCGGCGGCACGGGTCGGCCTCGTCTCGATGGCGTCGACCTATCGCGACGGCGCCGACGCGCTGCCCGCGTTCGGCCGCGCGCCGGGCCGGGCCGGCCTCAACGCGCTTCGCACCACGACGACGCTCGCGCTTCCGGCCGAGACGCTCCTCGCCTTGAAGTCGGTCAAGGACGCGCTCGACGCTCCCCACGAGGCTTGCGAGCGGACCCCGCGCGAGGCGGCCCGCCGGAAGGAAGACTCTCAAAAGGCAGGCGAGGGCTTGAGCTTCCTCGACACGCGCTTCGTCGTCGGGAGCCGCGCGGAGCGCCGCTACGCCATGAACGGCCAGGACCTCGAGGAGATCCTCCGCAGCGTGCGCCTCGGCAAGCAGCACTCGGATCTCCTGCTCGTCTCGATCCACTCCCACGACACGGGCCTCGGCTGCGACGAGCCCGGCGACTTCCTGCCGAAGCTCGCCCACGCCGCGATCGACGCCGGCGCCGGCGCGTTCCTCGGCTCCGGCGAGCACCGGCTGATGCCGATCGAGATCTACAAAGGGCGCCCGATCTTCTACAGCCTCGCGAATTTCTTCTGGAGCGACATGCAGGAGGGCCTTCCGGCGGATCGCTGGGAGGACTACCGCGACCTGCTCGGCAAGGCGTTCGGCGACCCCGCGAAGGCCACCGACGCCGACCTGAACGCCCTCGTCAACGCCGACGGCTTCGACGACGAGCGCGTCTTCCAGACCCTCGTGGCCGTGTGCCGCTGGGACAAGGGCTCCGTCGCCGAGGTGCGTCTCTACCCGGTCGACCTCGGCTACGGAGAGCCGTTGACCCGAAGCGGCGTTCCGCGCCTCGCCGCGCCGGCCGTGGCGCGCGCGATTCTCGAGCGGCTCCAGCGCATCTCGCGGCCGTTCGGGACGACCATCGCGATCGAGGGCAGCGTCGGGGTGATCCGCGTCCGTTGAGGGCCGCGGTCAGCCGCGGGCCCAGTCGATCAGAACCTTGCCGGTGTTGCGGTTCTCCCGCACCCGGTCGAACGCCTCGGCCGCGCGCTCGGGTGGGAACCGCGCGTCCAGGTCCGGCGCGAGCGCGCCGCTCTCGAAACCCGGCCACACGTCGGCGCGAAAGCGCGCGACGATCTGCGCCTTCTCGGCCCGGGGCCGCGCGCGGAGCATCGATCCCACGAGCCGGGCGCTCTTGCGCATCAGGAGCGCCAGGTCGACCTCGGCGCGCGCGCCGGACATCGTCGCGATCACGACCACGCGCCCCTCGGGCCGGAGCACGGCGAGATCGTCCGCCAGCGTCGCCGCGCCGATGGGATCGAGCACGACGTCCACCGCGTCGCGGCCCCAGGCCTGCTCGACCGCGGCGGCGACGCTTCCCGCCGTCGAGTCGATGGCGACCGCCGCGCCGGCGGCACGCATCGCGTCGAGCTTTGCCGCGCTCCGCGTCGTGGCCGCGACCGACGCGCCGAGGTACGCCGCCGTCCGGATCGCGGCGAGGCCGACGCCGGAGGCGCCGGCGTGGACGAGAGCCCGGCCGCCCCGCGCGAGGCCGCCCTCGAGGGCGAGGTTCAGATAGGCAGTCAGGAAGGCTTCCGGAATCGCCGCGGCGTCGGCGAGCGAGAGCCGCTCGGGGACGGGCAGCAGCTGGCCCCGCGGCACCGCCGCGTACTCGGCGTGGGCGCCGCCGGCGACGAGGGCGCACACGCGCTCGCCGGATCCCTCCACCGTCCCGGAGAGCTCGAGGCCCAGGATCTCCGGCTCCCCGGGCGGCGGCGGGTAGTGGCCCGCGATCTGGTGCAGGTCCGCGCGGTTGACGCCGGAAGACGCGACGCGAACGAGCACTTCGCCGGCGGCCGGCGCCGGCGTCGCGCGCTCCACCAGCACCGACTGCCGCCGCCCGTCCACCACCGCGACGTCGAGGCACTTCACGCGGCGGCGACCTCCGCGAACGGATCGCCGCGACGAACGATCGCGGTTGCGAGACCCCCCGCGACCACGAGCGCGGTCAGGGGGTCCCACCAGAGGCCGAAATCCCGTGTCACGCGCCAGAGGAGCTCGGGGAGGATGCCCTCCGAGACCAGGATGAACGCGAGGAACCAGCCGGCGCGGCGCGTCGCGGGCTCCCCGAGCAGAGCGGCGGCGGCCACGGCGAAGGCGGGCGCCACGATCGCGTAGCTGTTCTTCTCGGTCATCGGGTTGAAGAGCATGAGATACGTCGTCGCCAGCAGCACGAGCGTCAGTGCGCGCCAGGGCTCCCGGGTCCTCGGCGCCGCGCGCAGCCACAGGACGAGCGTGCCCGCCGCCGCCGTCGCGCGAAGCAGCAGGGCCGCCGCCGGCGCCAGGGCGAGACCCGCCGCCCGCAGGAGAGCGGTCAGGTCCGCAAACCGATTCTCGGTCGTGCCCGACCAGCCGGCGAGGTGAGTCCACGCCGAACGGTACTGATCCGCCGCGTAGGCCGGCGGCGCGGTGAGAAACGGAACGGCGGCGAGCAGCGCCACCGCGACGAGGAGCGGCCTGCGCAGGCCGACGTAGAAGCACGGTGCGAGCAGGACGAGGACGAGGCCGAGCGGCTTGACGGCGACGAGGAGCGCGAGCCAGGCCGCCGCCGCCCTCCAGCGCTCACCCGCGAGGCTCGCCGCGGCGAGCAGGCACAGCCCGCCGAAAGCGAGGTTCGTCTGGCCGTTGCGCACGGCGCCGAGCGAGGGCGCGAGCGCGAGGAGGCTCGCCGCGAGAAAGAAGGCGCCGGGCCGCGCCGGACGCGCCCGGCGGACGAAGGCATCGAATCCCGCGAGGACGCACGCGACCGACAGCGCCCGCCACAGGAGGTCTCCCGCGGGCGCGGGCAGCGCGTGGAAGGGCGCGAAGAGAATCGCGAACTGCGGCAGGTAGTGATACCCGCGCGGATCCTGGTACAAGTCGCTCCGCGCCCACCAGCGCTCGGCAGCGAGGTGGAAGACCGGCGTGACCGACCGGCGCGCCGGGTCCCGCGCGACCATCACGGAGACCACCCCGAGCGCGAAGAACCAGAGGCCGGCGCCGAGCGCGCGCCGCCGCCGCGCCGCCGGCCCCGTTTCGGCAACGGGCTCGCCCGGCCCGATCACCACACCCGGACGCGGGCTCCCGGCTCGAGGTAGAGCGCCTGGCCCGGCTTGACGTCGAAGGCCGCGTACCAGGCGTCGAGGTTGCGCACGGTATCCGCCCGGTACTGACCCGGCGAGTGCCCGTCGGTGATCAGCCGGGCCCGAAGCGCCTCGGGCCGGAACTTGCTCCGCCACGCCTGGCCGAACCCGATGAAGAAGCGCTGGTCGGCGGTGAAGCCGTCGACGTCGGCCGGCGTCTTCCCCACGCCCGACGCGCGGTAGCCGTCGAACGACGCGGAGATGCCGGCGACGTCGGCGATGTTCTCGGAGAGCGTCAGCTGGCCGTTGATGTGCAGTCCGGGCAGCGGCTCGTACGCGTCGTACTGCGCGACGAGGCGCTTCGACGCCTCCTGGAAGTGCGCGAGGTCCTCCGGCGTCCACCAGTTGGAGAGGCGGCCCTCGGCATCGAACTGGCTGCCCTGGTCGTCGAAGCTGTGGCTGATCTCGTGGCCGATCACCGTGCCGATGGCGCCGTAGTTGCGGACCGGATCGCCGGAGGCGTCGTAGAAGGGCGGGTTCAGGATCGCCGCGGGGAAGTTGAGCGCGTTCTGGAGGGGCAGGTTGACCGCGTTGACCGTCTGCGGCGTCATGCACCACTCGGTCTTGTCGACCGGCTTGCCGAGCTTGGCGAGGCTCGCGCGGTAGTCGAAGAGCTCGGAGCGCTCGGCGTTGCCGAGGGGATCGTCCTTCACGAGCTCGAGCCCCGCGTAGCTCCGCCACTTCTCGGGATATCCGATGCCGACGTAGAGGGTCTCGAGCTTGGCGCGGGCTTTCGCCTTCGTCGAAGGCGCCATCCAGTCGAGCGCGTCGATGCGGCGGCCGAAGGCGGCGACGATGTTGCGGACCATCTCCTTCGCCTCCGCCTTGGCCGATTCGGGGAAGTACCTCTCGACGTAGAGCTGGCCGACGGCGTCGCCGACGGCGGCGCTCGTGGCGGCGACGGCGAGCTTCCAGCGGTCCCGCTGCTTCGGGGCGCCCGTCAGCGCCGTGCCGTAAAAGCGGAAATTCTCCTCCGCGAACGCCTTCGGCAGGAGGGCCGACGCCCGGTCGAGCGCGCGAAACGAGAGATAGTCTCGCCAGGTCTCGAGCGGCTCGGAGGCGAGAAGCGCGGAGATGCCCGCCACGCCCGACGGGTGCCAGACGATGACGACCGGCTGCGTCGCCAGACCCGCCGCCTCGAAGTACGTCTTCCAGTCGAGCCCCGGCGCGCGCTGCGGAAACTCCGAGGGCTTCCAGGGATTGTCGGCCTTGTGGACGTCGACCGAGTCGGTCCGGCTGACGTGGACGTCGGCGATCTTCTTCTCGAGGTCGCAGATCCGCGCGGCGCGGCCCTCGGCGTCGGACACCTTCGCGAGCGTCAGGATCGCGGCGACGTGGGCCCGGTACTTCGACTGGAGCTGCGTCGACTTCTCGTCGGTGTTCCGGTAGTAGTCCCGGTCCGGCATGCCGAGGCCGCCCTGGAAGAGGTACGCGGCGTAGCGCTCGGGGTGGGAGAACTCGGGCGCCGCCCAGAGCCCGAAGAGACGATCGGTGTGGAACTTGGTCGCGTTCAACGCATCGACGTCGGCGCGGAGCTGGCCGCCCAGAAACCGAGCGAGAGCCTTACGGTCGTTGATCTTGTCGATGCGTCCGAGCTCGTGCTTGACGGGCTCGAGGCCGCGGCGCTCGATCGCCGCCTCGTCCATGTAGGCCGCGTAGTAGACCCCGGCGAGCGCCGCCGACGCATTCGCCCCCGGCGTCTTCGCCGCCGCCTGGATCAGGTCGCGCACACGGCGGTTGACCTCCTCGTCGATCACGGTGAAGGCGCCATACGCGGACCGGTCCGGCGGGATCTCGGTCTTCTGGAGCCAGCCGCCATTGGCGTAGGTGAAGAAGTCGTTGCCCGGCAGGACCGCCCGGTCCATGCCGGCCGTGTCCACGCGGTAGACGGGTTTCGAGGGGATCGCGACGACGAGCGCCGCAGCGCCGCCGACGGCGAGCACCGCGAGAAGAAGCCGGGCGGAGTGGTTCAAGCTGCCTCCTGTTCGGGGGCAAGCCTACCCCGCCCGGCCTTCGCGCCCTCCCGGAAATCGGGGCGCGATCAACCCGGCGGCCTTTCGCTTTCCGGCTCGGGCTTCCTTTCGGGAGGCGGCTGCGGCCTGGGCTTGGGCGCAGCCTGCGGCGCCGGACGGTGCTGTGGCGGCGCGGGGGGCTTTCCCTTTCCCGCGACGTGCGTCTCGTTGCGCGGCTCGGGCTTGCGCGCCTCGGCCGGCGGCTGCTGCGGCGGCCGCGCCTGGGCGGCCGGAGGCGGCGGCTCCTCCTTCTCCTTCGGACGCGCTTCCCTCCTGGGCGCCGGCGCGGGCTTCTTCGCCTTCGGCTCGCTCTTCTGCGCCGCCTGCGGCGGGCGTTCCGGTGCCGACTCGGGGCGCGCGTGCGCCGCGGTCTTGTCCGGCGGTTCGGCCTTCTCGCCGTTGACGGCCGGTTTCGGCGGGGCGTTACGCGCCGACGGCGCGTTCGGCGCCGGGCGCGCCTCGGTCGTGCCGAGCCGCGCGTTCTCGGCCTTCGGCGCCACGACGGCCACGCGCGCCGACTTCGCCAGACCCGCCTGCTCGATCGTCGTCGGACGCGTCTTGACGCGGTCGATCGAGACCGGCGCGATCGGATGCGCCGCGACTCTCTCGATCCGTGACGGCGGCGGTCCCGCCGTCCGCACGATCCCCGCCGAAACCTGGTACGCCGTCGTCTTGACCGTGCGCGGGAAGATCACGGCGTTGTTCGCGGCCGGGATCCGAACGCTCGCGACCGGCACGCCCACGAACTGGCGCGTCGGAACGAAGACGTAGCGCGTCGTCGCCACGACGACCGGCGCCCCGGCGTAGCCGCTGGCCGAAAACGCGAAGGAGGGCGGCAGCGGCGCCCAGCCGACGTAGTCGTCGCCGTAAGCCCACGTCACCCACGCCGGCGCCCACACGGTGCCGGGAACCCAGACCCAGCCGTACGGTGCTTCCCACGCCCAGCTGCCGTAGTGGCACGGCACGCCGCCCCAGGGATCGGTCGACTCCCACGTCCAGCCGTAGTCCGTGTAGATCCACTGGCCGTCCACGTAGGGCGACCAGCCGGCCGCCACGCGCGGGACCCAGACGTTCCCGTAGGAACCCGCGACGACCCAGCTGCCGTAGGGCGACAGCTGATCGTGAAAGACACCGATGCTGACCGCGACAGCCGCATCCATCCGCGTGGGCGCCGCGATCGCGACGACCGCGCCGATCCACGCGGCAGCGAACAGGCTTCTGGCGACTCTCATTGCGCCTCCTCTCGAGGTTTCCACCATCCAGCCCGGGAAGGTGCAAGCGAAGTGCCACCCGAGGCGGGCGACATGGTCCGTCTTCACGCCAGCGCGCGCGCCGCTCTGATAAGAAGAGATCCTCCGGAAAGGAGGCAAGACATGTCCGGAAACGTCCAGCCGATCCCCGACGGGTACCACACCGTCACGCCGTACCTGATCGTCCGCGGCGCCGCCGCCGCGATCGCTTTCTACGAGAAGGCCTTCGGCGCCGTCGAGTTGATGCGGATGCCCGGGCCCGACGGCCGCATCGGGCACGCCGAGATCCGCGTCGGCGACTCGCCCGTCATGCTGGCCGACGAGAACCCGGCGTTCAAGGCGCCGGGCTCCTTCGGGGGCTCACCCGTGTCGTTGATGCTCTACGTCCCGGACGTCGACGCGACCGTCGCGCGGGCGGTCTCGGGAGGCGCGAAGATCGTGCGTCCCGTCGAGAACCAGTTCTACGGCGACCGCATGGGGGGCATCGAGGACCCGTTCGGCCACCAATGGTACGTCGCGACGCACGTCGAGGATGTTTCGCCCGAGGAGATGCGCCGCCGTTCCGAAAAGGTCGCGGCCGCGAAGTAGCGGCCGGCGCGAGCGCCTCGCCCGATCGACGGGGCCTCCCGACGCTGGCCGTAGACTGTCGCCAGGAGGATCCCATGATGATTCGTCGTCTCTTCCTCGCGCTGGCGGCCACCCTGTTCCCGATCTGTCTGGCGAACGCGCAGGTGTTCGGGACACAGGACTACAACGTGACGAAGGTTCCCGCCGCCACCTTCACCGGAGCCAGCTTCAACATTTCGGGAAGCGTCGGCCGGTTCGGGAACACGAACGTCGATCAGCACTTCTATGCGCCGCTCGACATTCCCCTCACGGCGGTCATCGACTACATCGGGTTGAACAGCCTCAACGACGGGACCGCCGGGGCGATCACCGTCAGGCTCCTGGATCGGGACTCCGGCGGCAGCGTCGCCGCCGTCGCGACCCTGGCGTGCCAGGGTCACAACACCTGGCAAACCGACACGAACCCGACGCCCCTCGGCCTGCAATTCGTCGTCAGCCACGGCTTCCTGCACTTCCTCGACGTGGAGATCCCGGCGAGCCCGAACACCCAGTTCTTCGGCTGGGTCGAGGTCTGGTGGAAGCGCAGCGTGATCAACAGCCTGACCACGCCCTTCGACGACGTCTCGCCGAGCGACCCCGCCGTCGATTTCATCGGCGCGCTCGCCGCTTCCGGGATCACCTCCGGTTGCGGCGGCAACAACTACTGCCCCGACGCGCCGCTGACGAGGCGCCAGATGGCGGTCTTCCTCGCGAAGGCGCTCGGCCTGCACAACCCGTACTGATTCTTTTCGGTCCGCCGGCCGCCGGGAACTGCCGCGCCTCAGGTCCCCGGCAGCTCGGCGTCGGCCTCGATTTCGACGAGGTACTCGTCGCCCACCAGGGCCGCGCCGACCAGCGTGTTGGCCGGCTGGATGTGGCCGAAACGCTCGCCGTGCACGCGGGCCACGGCCGGCCAGTCCGCGATCCGGGCGACGAAAATCCGCGTGCGCACGACGTCCTCGAGCTTCGCCCCGAGCGAGTGCAGCGCGCCCTCGATCTTGTCGATCGCGAAGTGGGCCTGCGCCGCGGCGTCGGCGCCGCCGATGACCCGGTCGCGGTGCGTCGCCGTCGTCCCCGAAACGTGGATCGAGCGGCCGCGCCGGGTCGCCCGGGAATAGCCCGCGAGCTTTTCCCACGGCGTGCCGCTCAGGCAGAGCGCGCGGTCGTGGCGGCAGCGCTCGACGGCGTAAGGCGGCGGAAACGACTCCACGTGATGCGAGAGATCGCCGGACGCGGTCAGAAACGGCGGCTTGCGGTATTCGTCCCCGCAGTCGCCGTGAATCGGCCGCAGCGTCGCGCGCGCGGCCTCGAGCTCCTCGCGATCCTCGCCCGTCAGCGCGAAGGAGAAGACCCGGAGGTTGTCCTCGACGTGCTCCCGCTCCCCGGGCCGCGCCCCGATGATGACGCCGGCCACGGCCGGCTGCTCGAGGACCCAGCGCGAGGCGACGTTGGCGATCGAGACGCCGTGACGGCGCGCCACGGCGTCGGCGGCGCGAAGCACCCCCTGCAGGCCCTCCCACCCGCCGACCTCGCGCAGGAAGCGGCCGTATTTCATCTGCGACCACGTTCCGCCGCGCTCCCAGTCGGGCTCCCGCTGGCCGAGCCACCGGTTCGACAGCCACCCCCCCGCGAGCGCGCCGTAAGCGAGCAGCTTCACGCCGCGCTCCCGGCACACGCCGGACATCGCCCCCGCCGCGCGCCCGTCGAGCAGCGAGAAGCACGTCTGGTTCGAGATCACCGGGATGCCGCTGGCCAGAGCCATGTTCAGGTGCGCCGAGTCCACGTTCGTCAGGCCGATGTGCGCGATCAGGCCTTCGGCCTGGAGGGTCTGCAGGTGCATCAAGCCGTCGAGCCAGCTCGGATCGGCATAGCTCCACGCATGGAACTGCAGAAGGTCGATCCGGCTCGTCCGGAGGCGTGCGAGCGAGCGCTCGACGGCGGCGCGCGTGTCCGCGAGCGTCAGCGGGCCCGGCTTCGGCACCCACTTCGTGAAGAGCTGGACGGGTCTCGCGGCGGACGCGGCCTCCCGAAGATGGCCCGCCACGATCTCGGCCGACCCGTAGTGGTCGGCCATGTCGAAGGACGTGAACCCCGCGTCGACGTAGGCGCGGAGCGCGCGCGCGGCCGCCGCCGGGTCGAGGACGCGGCCGTCCCGCTCCATGTCGGCGATCTGCCAGAGGCCCGTGAGGACGCGGGAAATGGAGAGGTCCGGGGCGAGGTCGGTCCGTTCCACCGTCGTCATCGATCCCTCCTCTATCCGGGCGGCAACGCGGCGAATCGCGCGTCGAGGTCGACGCCCGCGCGGCGGAGCTTGCGCGTCTCGCGGGCGTAGAACACCGAGCCGGCAGCCATCACCAGAAGCCACACGGGCGTCGAGCGCAAGTACCAGGCGCCCGCCGGCGCGGTCACGTCCCTCCAGGTGTGCACCGCGAGAAAGAGCGCGAGCACCGCGACGGCGAGCGAGGCGAGCGGCACCTGGACGGCGCGCGACGGGATCACGGTGACCGCCCGCGCCAGCGCCGGGTTGCGGCGCGGCAGGGAAAGGACGGACCCCGCCATCAGCAGGAAGTTGACGAGCATCGAGGTCACGAGGATGTCGATGCCGAGGAAGAAGTCGCCGGCGAGGTGGCAGCCGAGGACGCCGAGCGTGGCCATGGCGGCGCTCACGAGGATGGCCGGGTACGGGGTCCGGAAGCGCCGATGCACCGCGGCGATCGCGCGCGGAAAGATCCCGTCCTCGGCCCACGCGAACATCAGCCGCGACACGGCGAGGAGCATCGCCGGGAGGTCCTTGATCAGGGCGACCGCGGCGCCGGCGACGATGACGACCGTCCAGGCCGGCGGCAGCAGCGCGCCGAGCAGTCCCGGCGCCGTGACGTCTCGATGGCGCGCCGCGTCGGCGATGAACTGCCACGGAACGGCGTGGTACACCGCGGCGGTAAAGGCCATGTAGAAGAGACCGACCGACAGAACGGCGATGCCGATCGCGAGCGGGAGGTTGCGCTCGGGGCGCTTCGCCTCGCCCCCCGCCTGGGCGATCGAGTCGAAGCCGATGAACGACGCGAAGAGCAGCGCCGACGCGGGCAGCAGCACGGACACCGTCAGCGGCGGCGTATCCACGGCGGGGAGAGCCCTCCCCTCGCGCGCCTGCAGCGCGGCGGAAAACGCCGCGTGGTCGAACGAGAACCCCGCGACGATCACGACGCCGCCCAGGAGGAAGGTTAGGAACATCAGCGGGACGATCAGGCGCTCGTAGGCCTTCACGCCGCGGACGTTGACGAGCGCGGCCGTCCAGAGAAACGCGAGCGCTATCGCGACACGCACCGTCCCGGTCTCCAGGACCGCCGCCGTCCCGGGCATTCCCGCTGCGGCGGCGACGTCTCGGAGAAACGGCGCGATGAGGTAGGAGACCACGCCGATCGCCACGCACAGCGAGAACCACTGCGAGAACGAGGCGACGAAGCCGAGGTACGGATCGAGCGCCCGGCTCGCATAGACGTAGCTGCCGCCGGCGCGCGGCATGGCGGAGGCCAGCACGGCGTAAGCGAGGCCCGCCAGCACGGCCGGCACCGCCGCAAACAGGAACGCCGGCAGCACGTTCGGCCCGATGCCCGGGGCGTGGCGCTGGATCATGAACGGGATGACGTTGATACCGGCGCCGATCATCGAGCAAACGCCGGTGGCCACGAGGCCGAGCAGACCCATCTCGCGGGCCAGACCGGAGGTCGCGGGCGCTGTCTCTGAGTCCGCCATGTCCCGGGGCTTCTGTATCACGGCGGGGACCCTCACCCCCAACCCCTCTCCCCTGCTGGGGCTCGGGGCTTTGAGGATGAGCTTCGCAGCTGAGTGACGCACGCAGGACCCTCACCCCCAACCCCTCTCCCCTGCTGGGGCGAGGGGCTTTGAGGTGCGCGCGCTCTCGCGCGCGGCTTGTTGACTTGTTTGGAGCGGGCAACCGGGATCGAACCGGCGACATCCAGCTTGGGAAGCTGGCGTTCTACCGCTGAACTATGCCCGCACGGGGCGGATCTTAGCGAACGGGCGGTGTCGCGACAAGCG
>DATJXB010000020.1:0-15391 GCA_035500755.1 Thermoanaerobaculia bacterium
CATCGTCACCTTGCCGGATCCGGTCCCGTTCGCCTGCTGCTTCATCGCATTGGTCTGGACGCCCTTCTGCGCGGTCAGCGAATCGAACGAGCCGACCGACGACATGCCGGCGTTCTCCGAGCTGTCCTCCTTCGCGCCGATCCGGCGGCGTCCGCCGTACGTGGGCGGCCCGAGGAGCACGAACACCATGCCGCGGTCGGTCATGCTGCCCCGTTTCTTCTTGCTCGTGTCGTCCACCGCGAAGTTGGCGTCGGCAAACGCCACCCGCTTCTCGAAGTTCTTCTGGAAGCTCGGATCGTCTTCGAGGTTGCGCGCCTTCCAGAACTTCTCGACGTAAGCCGCGCGATCCGCGTCCGTCGTCGCCGCCGCCCAGGCCGACTTCTCCGAGTCCGTCATCAGCCACACGACCGGCCCGTCGCCCCACGTCGGGCTCGCCGGCTCGGTGACGTTGCCGGCCGGCTTGAACTCCGCGTACGCGCGCGCGAGCGATGGCCCCTGCGACCCGATCGCCTTCTGCGCCGCCGCAAACGCCGCCACCGCCTTCTTCGAGTACATCTTGTCGTCGATGCCGGCGTCCGGCTTGGTCCTCAGGAACGCCTCGAAGTCGGCCTGGGCCTTCTCCGCGTTGCCCGCGTTGGCGTCGCAGACGCCCCGGTAAAACGCCAGCGGCCCCTCGAGCTGCCCCTGGAGCTTCGCGTTCTCCGGCTTGGCCGCCTCGACGTCGATGACCTCCATCGTCACCAGCGCGTCGTTCCACTTCTCCGCCTTCACCTCTTCCTTCATCTTCTGGAAGAGCTCCGCAACGCTCTGCCCCGGCGGCGGGGGCGCGAGCAGCAGCACGAGAAGAGTCGCCAGCACGTTCATGGATACCTCCGGCTTGACCTCAGCTAAACAGGCGGCATGACGGCGATCTTTCCGTCATGGATCGCGCTCTCGTCGAAAAACCTCCGGCTACTGCGGCTTCTGCTTCGCCGCGGACAGGGTCGTCAGGATGTCGCTCTCGCGCTGCAGCACCTCGACGCCGTAGCCCTTCTTCGTGATGAACGTCGCGTCGACCTGCAGGTACGACACGTTCTTCGGCAGCAGCTCCTTGCGGTAGTGCCAGACCTCCTGGAAGTCGATCGAGTTCTGCGCCGCCTCGGTGCCGGGACCGACGTAGTGGTCGTTCAAGGCCGCGAGCTGCGACGTCGTCGTTGCCCCTTTGGCGATGAGTTGCTTCTGCGCGATGAACGAGTCGTGGTCACCGACGGAAGACATCCCCGCGTTCTGATTCTTGTCCTCGCCGGCCTTGAGCCGGCGGCGCCCCCCGTAGGTCGGCGGTCCGAGCAGCACGAACACCATGCCACGGTCCGTCATGCTCCCCCGCTTCTTCTTGCTTTTGTCATCGGCGGCGAAGTTGGCGTCGGCGAAGGCCACGCGCTTCTCGAAGTTCGCCTGGAAGCTCGGGTCGTCCTCGAGGTTGCGCGCCTTCCAGAACTTCTCGACGTAGGCCGCGCGATCCGCGTCCGTCGTCGCCGCCGCCCAGGCCGACTTCTCCGAGTCCGTCATCAGCCACACGACCGGCCCGTCGCCCCACGTCGGGCTCGCCGGCTCCCGGATGTTTTCCGGCGGCTTGAACTCGGTGTACGCCCGCGCGAGCGACGGTCCGGCCGACGCGATCGCCTTCTGCGCCGCCGCAAACGCCGCCACCGCCTTCTTCGAGTACATCTTGTCGTCGATCCCGGCGTCCGGCTTCGTCCGCAAGAAGGCCTCGAAGTCGGCCTGGGCCTTATCGGCGTTGCCGGCGTTGGCGTCGCAGACGCCCCGGTAGAAGGCCAGCGGCCCCTCGAGCTGCGCCTGGAGCTTCGCGTTCTCGGGCTTGGCCGCTTCCACGTCGATGACCTCCATCGTCACCAGCGCGTCGTTCCACTTCTCCGCCTTCACCTCCTCCTTCATCTTCTGGAAGAGCTCCGGCACCGACTGCCCGGGCGGGGGCGCCAGCAGCAGCACGAGAAGCGTCGCCAGCACGTCCATGGAAGCCTCCGGCTTACTGTTACCTTAAACGCTCTTCCCGGGGCGAGTCTTACTGCCGGAACAGGTTTTTCTCAGCATTTTCGAAAGGCCCGTCTAGTGCGGCTTCTTCTTGGCCGCGTCGAGGGTCGTCAGGACCGTCGGGTCGCGCTGGAGGACGTTCGAGCCGTAGCCGTGGCGCGTGACGAAGACGACGTCGACCTGAAGGTACGACACGTTCTTCGGAAGGACTTCCTTCCGGTAGTGCCAGACCTCCTGGTAGTTGTTGTTCGACTCGGCGGCCTGCGTCCCGGGACCCGTCATCCGGCCGGCGATCGTCGCCGCCTGCGCTGAGGAGATCCGGCCGGTGGCCGAGCTGACTTGCGCGCCGGCCTGGGCCATCGCCACGCTGTTGGTCTGCAGCGTGGACATCCCGAGGGCCTCGCTCGAGTCTTCGCCGTTCTTGATCGGGCGGCGGCCGCCGTACGTCGGCGGCCCGAGGACGACGAAGACCATGCCGCGGTCGGTCAGGCTTCCGCGCTTCTTCTCGTCCTGGACGAAGCGGGCGTCGGCGAACGCCACGCGGCGCTCGAAGCCGGTCCGGTAGGCGTTGTCGGCGCTGCCCGGCGTCGGGTTGCGCGACTCCCAGAACTTGTCGACGAACTCGACGCGCTCGCCGTCGCCCGTCAGGCCGGCCCACGCCTTCTTCTCTTCGGCCGTCATGATCCACTGGACCGGCCCCTCGGCCCAGGTCGCGCTCGCCGGCTCGCTGATGTTCGGCGGCGGCTTGAACTCCTGGTACGCGGTGAAGAGCGTCGCCTTCTCGCCGGGGGGCGGCGCGGCGGAGGGCGCCGCCTTCTGCGCGGCCGCAAACGCGGCGACGGCCTTCTTCGAGTACATCGACGGGTC
Organism: Thermoanaerobaculia bacterium; assembly: GCA_035500755.1. Lineage (GTDB taxonomy): Bacteria > Acidobacteriota > Thermoanaerobaculia > UBA5066 > Gp7-AA6 > DAHUXD01. The sequence goes on from DATJXB010000020.1 coordinate 2,899, forward strand.
GATCGAGGCCGTCGGCTGGAGCTCGAGGAAGGCCTGGAAGCTCGCGACGGCCGCCGCCGTCTGGTCGAGGCTCGCCTCGCAGACGCCCCGGTAGAAGGCTTCCGGCGCCTGGAGCTGCTGACGGGCGTGCTCGTTGCCGGGCTTGCCGGCCTCGGCGTCGAGTGCGTCGAGCGTCGCGAGCGCGCCTTTGTAGTCCTCTCCCCGGACCTGGGCCTTCGCCTTGTGGAAGAGGTCGACGACGGATTGGGCGGCGAGCGCGCCCGTGGAAACCAAAGCGGCCAAAACGAGCGCGGAACGCTTCATGGCAGACCCCCGGAGGCGAATTCTACGCCCGGGTTTTGCACGGCGTTCTACCCGGGCCGCGAGGGATGAAATATATTCCCCGCAACCGGTCATGGCGCAGATTTTCCACCGCAGCACGAACACGCTCTCGCGCGTGTCGGTCTTCGGGGCGGTCTTCTTCGTCGTCCTCCTGGGGTGGCTCTTCGACGTCGTCAACCGCTCGCCGTACGTCACGCAGCAGGGCGTGGCTCGGGTCCAGCCGGTCCAGTTCTCGCACCAGCATCACGTGGGGGCGATGGGAATCGACTGCCGCTACTGCCACACGAGCGTCGAGAAGGCGGCCTACGCGAACATCCCGCCGACGAAGACCTGCATGAACTGCCACGCCCAGATCTGGAACCAGTCGCCCGAGCTCGAGCCCGTTCGGGAGAGCTGGCGGACGGGCCAGTCGATCGAATGGGTGAAGGTGTACGACCTGCCCGACTACGTCTACTTCAACCATTCGATCCACGTCGCCAAGGGCGTCGGCTGCGAGACCTGCCACGGCCGCATCGACAAGATGCCGCTGGTGTCGCAGCACCCGACCCTCCAGATGTCCTGGTGCCTCGACTGCCACCGCTCGCCGGAGAGATTTCTGCGCCCGCGCGACGCGGTCTTCACGATGGGCTACGTCCCCGCGGGCCGCCAGGAGGACATCGGCGCGCGCCTGAAGGACGAGTACCACATCCGGCCGAGCTTCGAGCTGACCGACTGCACGACGTGCCACCGATGAAGGAAGAAGCGGGAAGCCGAAGCCGGGAGGCGGGCCCGAGCATCGCGGAGGCGCGCTCGAGGCTCGGCGCGCTCGAGGGCCGCGAGTACTGGCGGAGCCTCGAGGAGCTGCTCCAGACCGAGGACTTCCGCGAGAACCTCGCCCGGGAGTTCCGGACGCCGGTCGAAGCCGAGAAAGGGTTCGACCGCCGGGAGCTCCTGACGCTCATGGGCGCGTCGATCGCGCTGGCCGGCCTGACGGGGTGCGTCCGACAGCCGACCGAGAAGATCTACCCGTACGTCAAGGCTCCCGAGGAGCTCCTGCCCGGCGTGCCGCTCTTCTACGCCACGGCGCAGCTCCACGGCGGCTACGCGCGCGGGATCCTCGCCAAGAGCTACGAGGGGCGCCCGATCAAGATCGAAGGCAACGAGCTTCACCCGGCGAGCCTCGGCGGCACGGATGTGTTCATGCAGGGCTCGCTGCTGACGATGTACGACCCGGATCGCTCGCAGGCGCTGACCGAGCGCGGCCAGATCCGGCCGTGGAGCTCCTTCCTCGCCGCCGTGCGGCTCGCGCTCGAGAAGGAGCGGCCCTCGGGCGGCGCGGGACTTCGGTTCCTGACGGGGACGGTCACGTCGCCGACGCTCCGGAAGCAGATCGGCGACGTCCTCGCCGAGTTCCCGAAGGCCCAGTGGATCTCGTGGGAGCCAGCGAGCCGCGAGAACGTGGCCGAGGGCGCACGTCTCGCCTTCGGCGAGGTCGTCGAGCCGCTCCCCGCCTTCGACCGCGCCGACGTGATCCTCTCGCTCGAGGCCGACTTCCTCGGAACCGGACCGTCGATGCCGCGGGCGGTGCGCGACTTCGTGTCGCGCCGCAAAGGCGAAAAGCCGAACCGTCTCTACGTGGTCGAGCCAACGCCGTCGCTGACCGGCGCGCGCGCCGACCACCGCCGCCCGATGTCGCCGCCGGAGATCGAGGCGTTCGCCGCCTCGGTCGCCGTTGCGGTGGGCGCGGTCGCGTCGGCGGCGCCGACGGATCCGTTCGTCGAGGCCGTGGCGGCCGACCTGAAGGCGCACCGCGGTTCGAGCCTCGTCGTCGCCGGCGAGACACAGCCGCCGTCGGTTCACGCGCTCGCGCACGCCATCAACGAGTCCCTCGGCAACGTCGGAAAGACCGTCGTCTACGCCGAACCCGCGGCGCCTGAAACGGCCGGCTCCGGAGCCGCGCTCGCCCGGCTCGTCGCCGACATGAAGGCGGGCGCCGTGTCGACGCTCGTCATGATCGGCGGCAACCCCGCCTACGACGCGCCGGCGGAGCTGCAATTCGGCAAGACGCTCGGCAACGTGGGACTGCGCATCCGCTGGGGGCTCTACGACGACGAGACGTCGCGCCTCTCTCACTGGCACGTCGCGTCCGCGCACGACCTCGAGGCCTGGAGCGACGCCCGCGCCCTCGACGGCACCGTCACGATCCTCCAGCCGCTCATCGCGCCGCTCTTCGGCGGCAAGTCGACGCACGAGCTGCTGGCCGCCTTCTCGAGCCAGCCGGAGCGCACCGGCCACGACATCGTCAAGGACTTCTGGAAGGGCAAGCTGCCCGGCGCCGACCCGGAAGCCGCGTGGCGCAAGGCCCTCCACGACGGCCTCGTCGACGGCTCGGCCCTGCCCGTGAAGCCGGTCAGGGTCAGGCCGGACGCCGCGCCGGCCGCCCGAAGCGCGAAATCGGACGCCGGCGCGCTCACGCTGCTCTTCCGCGCGGATCCGACCGTCTGGGACGGCACCTACGCCAACAACGGCTGGCTCCAGGAGCTCCCCAAACCGCTGACGAAGCTGACGTGGGACAACGCCGCGTTGATCGCGCCCTCGACCGCGCAGACGCTCGGCGTGACGACGGGCGACGTCGTCGAGCTCGCGATCGACGGACGCACCGTCGCCGCACCCGTCTGGGTCATGCCCGGACAGGCCGTCGGCTGCGTGACGGCGCCGCTCGGCTACGGGCGCCGGCGCGCCGGCCGGGTCGGCAACGGGATCGGCTTCGACGCGTATGCGCTGCGCACGACCGCGGCCCCCTGGTCGGCGGCGGGCCTGCAGGTGACGAAGACGCTCCGGACCGAGCCGCTGGCAACGACGCAGCATCAATGGGCGATGGAAGGCCGGGACCTCTACCGCGCGACGACCGCCGAGGCGTACGCGAAGGATCCGGAGGTCATCTCCCACATGGGCGAGGAGCCGCCGGGGCCCACGGACACGCTGTATCCGAAGCTGCCCGCCGGCAACTACGCGTGGGGCATGTCCATCGACCTCTCGACGTGCGTCGGCTGCAACGCCTGCGTCGTCGCGTGTCAGGCCGAGAACAACATCGCCGTCGTCGGCAAGGACCAGGTCGCGCGGGGCCGCGCGCTCCAGTGGCTCCGGATCGATCGCTACTACACGGGCAGCCTCGACGATCCGCAGACCGTCCACCAGCCGGTGACCTGCATGCACTGCGAGAACGCGCCGTGCGAGACCGTCTGCCCCGTCAACGCGACCGTCCACAGCGCCGAGGGGTTGAACCAGATGGTCTACAACCGGTGCGTCGGGACGCGCTACTGCTCGAACAACTGCCCGTACAAAGTGCGCCGCTTCAACTTCTATCTCTACTCCGACTACACCACGGAGATCTTCAAGCTCGTCCGCAACCCGGACGTGACGGTCCGCAGCCGCGGCGTCATGGAGAAGTGCAGCTACTGCGTCCAGCGCATCAACCGGGCCCGCTACGACGCCGAGAAGGAGAACCGCCCGATTCGGGACGGCGAAATCGTCACGGCGTGCCAGCAGGCATGCCCGGCGCAGGCGATCGTCTTCGGCAACGTCTCGGATCCGGAGTCGCGCGTCTCGAAGGCCAAGGCGGAGAAGCGTCATTACGGCCTGTTGACCGAGCTCGGGACCCGGCCCCGGACCACGTACCTCGCGTCGCTCTCGAACCCGAACGCCGCGCTCGCCGGCGCCGCCGCCCCGAGCGGGGAGAAGCCCCGTGGCTGAGACGACGCCGTCGCCGGAGAAGCCCGCCAGGGCGACGGGGATCCTCGCGCCCGGCTACTCGTTCACCACGCTGACGGACAAGATCGCGTCGATCGCGCTGTCGCGGCGCACGCCCTTCGTGTGGTTTGTCGGGGCGGGCATCGGGTTCGCGTTGACGATGGTCCTGCTCACCGCGCTGACGTGGCTCCTCTTCCGCGGCATCGGGATCTGGGGCGTCAACCAGCCGGTCGGCTGGGGATTCGAGATCGTCAACTTCGTCTGGTGGATCGGCATCGGCCACGCCGGCACGCTGATCTCGGCGATCCTCCTTCTGCTCCGGCAGCCCTGGCGTAACTCGATCAACCGCTTCGCCGAGGCGATGACGATCTTCGCCGTGGCGTGCGCCGGCCTCTACCCCGCCTTCCACACGGGCCGTCCGTGGCTCGACTACTGGCTGTTCCCGTACCCGAATGCGATGGGAATGTGGCCGAACTTCCGCAGCCCGCTCATCTGGGACGTCTTCGCCGTTTCGACGTACGCGACGGTGTCGCTGCTCTTCTGGTACGTCGGCATGATCCCCGACCTCGCGACGCTGCGCGACCGGGCCAAGAAGCTCTGGGCCAAGCTCCTCTACGGCATGCTGGCGATGGGCTGGCGCGGCTCGGCGCGGCACTGGCAACGCTACGAAACGGCGTCCCTCCTGCTCGCCGGTCTCGCCACACCGCTGGTCGTCTCCGTCCACACGGTCGTGTCCTTCGACTTCGCGGCCGGGATCGTGCCCGGCTGGCACGCGACGATCTTCCCGCCCTACTTCGTGGCCGGCGCGATCTACGCAGGCTTCGCGATGGTGCTCACGCTCGCGATCCCGCTGCGCAAGATCTACGGTCTGCAGGACTTCATCACCGCCAAGCACCTCGACAACATGGCCAAGATCACCCTCGCGACCGGCCTCATCGTCGGCTACGGCTACGTCGTCGAGGCGTTCATGGCCTGGTACAGCGGCAACGTGTACGAGCGGTTCATGATCTGGAACCGCCTCCACGGCCCGTACAAGCACATGTACTGGGCGCTGCTCCTGTGCAACCTCGTCGTGCCGCAGCTGCTGTGGTTCCGCAAGGTGCGGCGCTACGTCCCGGCGCTCTTCTGCGTCGCCATGGTCGTCAACGTCGGCATGTGGCTCGAGCGCTACGTGATCGTCGTCGTGAGCCTCTCCCGCGACTACCTGCCGTCGTCGTGGGGCCTCTACCGCGGGACGATCTTCGACTGGGCGACCTACGTCGGCACGATCGGTCTCTTCCTCGCGCTGATGTTCCTGTTCATCCGCCTCCTGCCGATGATCTCGATCTTCGAGATGCGGGCGATCCTCCCCGAGGCCAAGGTCGAGGAGCCCGAATGAGCGGACCGAAGCTCTACGGGCTGATGGCGGAATTCGAGACGCCCCAGGCTCTCGTCGAAGCGTCGCGGAAAGCGCGCGAGGAAGGCTTCACGAAGCTCGACGCCTACTCGCCGTATCCGATCGAGGCGCTCACCGAGGCGCTCGACATCCACGACCGCAAGCTCCCCGCGGTCGTCCTGGCCGGCGGCATCGTCGGCGGCCTCCTCGGCTACGGCCTGTGCTACTGGACGACCGTCATCAACTACCCGCTCGTCGTCGGCGGCAAGCCGTTCCACAGCGCGCCCGCCTTCATCGTGCCGACGTTCGAGACGACGATCCTCTGCGCGGCCTTCGCGGCGGTCCTCGGCATGCTCGGCTTGAACGGGCTGCCGATGCCGTACCACCCGGTCTTCAACACCCCGCGCTTCGCGCTCGCCTCGAAGGACCGCTTCTTTCTCTGCATCGAGACGCGCGACCCGAAGTTCGACCACGACAGGACCTGGGCGTTCCTGTCGACGCTCGGACCCCTGGTCGTGATGGACGTGGAAGAGTGATGAAGGCAGGACGCCGGAAGCGGGAGGCAGGAGGCAGGCGCGTCATCGGCGCGGCCCTCCTGCTGTGCCTCGCCGCCTGCCGCCAGGACATGCAGGACCAGCCCAAGTACAAGAACCTGCGCGGGTCGGCGTTCTTCGCCGACCACCGCTCGGCGCGGCCCGTCGTCGAGGACACGGTGGCGCGGGGATTTCTGTCCGCCGATCAGAAGTTCCTGACCGGGAAGGAGAACGGGCAGCCGCTCTCGACGCTTCCGGTCCCGCTGACGAAGGAGCTCCTCGAGCGCGGCCGCGACCGCTACGGCATCTACTGCACGCCGTGCCACGGCCTGACGGGCAACGGGCTCGGCATCGTCGTCCAGCGCGGCTACCGGCAGCCGCCGTCCTTCCACATCGACCGGCTCCGCGCCGCGCCCGTCGGTTACTTCTTCGACGTCCAGACCCAGGGCTTCGGCGCGATGATGGACTACGCGGCGCAGATCCCGCCCGGCGACCGCTGGGCGATCGCGGCCTACATCCGCGCCCTGCAGCTGTCGCAGGGGACCACGATCGCCGACGTGCCGGCCGCCGACCGCGGCGCGCTCGGCGCCTCGGCGGCGCCGGCGCGGCCGCCCGCCTTCCCGATCGACACCGACGACTGGCGCCGCGTGGTCGACGAAGGTCCGACCGAGCCGCCCGAGAAAGAGAAGCCGTGAGCTTCGACCCGTCCAACGCCCCCGCCGTCGCCGCCGAAACCTCGCGCCTCTCGCGCGCGGCGTTCATCGTCGGCGCGCTCGCCGCCGGGGGCGCGATCGCCTACGGCACGGCGCACCCCGACCTGTTTTTCCACTCGTACCTGCTCGCCTTCATGTTCTGGAACGGCCTGACCGTCGGCTCGCTCGCGGTCCTGATGCTGCAATACCTGACGGGCGGCGCCTGGGGCATCTCGATCCGCCGCGAGCTCGAGGCCGCTTCGCGGATGCTGCCGTGGACCGCCCTCGCGTTCCTGCCGATCGCTTTCGGGATGCACACGCTCTACGAGTGGACGCATACCGACGCCGTCGCGCACGACGAGCTCCTCCGGAAGAAGGCGGCGTACCTGAACGAGCCGTTCTTCCTCGTCCGCGCGGCCCTCGCCTTCGCGATCTGGATCGTCCTCATGCTCGCGCTCAACCGGTGGTCGCGGGAGCAGGACGGCCGCGCCGACCACAAGGCGATCGACCGCAAGCTCCAGCTGCTCTCCGGGGGCGGCCTCGTCGCGTGGGCCCTGACGACGACGTGGACTTCGGTCGACTGGGTCATGTCGCTCGAGCCCCACTGGTTCTCGACGATGTACGGCGTCATCTACATGGCGGGCCAGGGCCTCGGCGCCCTGGCGCTCGCGACCTTCGCGGTCGTTCGTCTCGCGCACGCGCGGCCGGTCTCCGAGTTTCTCGGCGGCCGGCACCGGCACGACCTGGGCAAGATGATGTTCGCTTTCACGATGTTCTGGGCCTACGTCACGTTTTCCCAGTACTTGATCGTGTGGTCCGGCAACCTCCCCGAGGAGATTTCGTGGTACCTGGCGCGTTTCCGCGGCGGCTGGGGCGCCGTCGGCGTCGCGGTGCTGCTGCTGCAGTTCGTCCTGCCGTTTCTGCTCCTGCTCTCGCGGCGGGCCAACCGCAACACGCGCACGCTCTCGATCGCGGCGGCGCTCGTCGTCTTCATGCGCTTCGTGGACCTCGCCTGGATGATCCTGCCGGCGTTCTCGCGCGGCCACTTCGCCATTCATCCGACGGACCTGACCGTCCCCATCGCGCTCGGCGGCCTCTGGCTCGGCATCTACTTCCGGTACCTCGGCGCACAGCCGCTCCTGCCCGTGCACGACCCCGGCTTCGAGGAGGCGCTCGCGCATGGACGCGAATAAACCGCACGAGCACCCCCACGCGCACGGCGTCGCGGCCGAGCCGGACCGCGTCTCGACGAAGATCGTCGTCGGCTTCGCGGTCCTGCTGACGATCGTGGCCGCCGGCGCCGCCGCGTTGATGGCGGGGATCTTCTGGAAGTTCGACCGGACGGCCCAGAAGCGCGACGAACGCATCGTCGAGGAGGCGGGGCTGCAGCGGCAGGAGGCGACGATCCCGCCGCTGCCGAGGCTCCAGGTCTATCCCGTCCGCCACTGGACGGACTTCCAGACGGCCGAACGCGAGCGCCTGGACACCTACGGATGGATGGATCGCTCGACGGGCGCCGTCCACATTCCGATCGAGCGGGCGATCGAGCTCGTCGCCGAGCGCGGCGTCGGCCCGTTGCCGCCGGCGCCGATCGTCCTGCCCGCGGCGGCGGTGCCGCACACCGAAGCGCCGCCGGAGAAGAAGCGGTGAGGCTCGAGACGAAAGGGGCGATCGGCGCCCTCGCGTTTCTGCTGCTTTCCTCGGTCGCGACGGCCCAGTCGATGGAGCCGCCGCCCGAAGGCCTCGTGCGCGCCGACCAGAAACCCGAGATCCTCAAGGACATCGGCATCGACCAGCGGCTCGACGCGGCGCTCCCGCTCGACGCGCCGCTGAAGGACGAGGCGGGCCGCGCCGTTCGCCTCGGGGACTACTTCGGGAAGCGGCCCGTCGTGCTCGCCTTCGTCTATTACAACTGCCCGATGCTCTGCACGCAGGTCCTGAACGGGCTGGTCGCCGCGTTGAACGTGATGTCGCTCGACGCCGGCGCCGACTTCGACGTCATCGCGATCAGCTTCGACTCGCGCGAGACCCCGGCGATGGCCGCGGCGAAAAAGGACGCCTACCTGACGCGGTACAAGCACCCCAACTCGGCCGCGGGCTGGCACTTCCTGACCGGCGACGACGCGTCGATCGCGCGCCTGACGCAGGCGGCGGGGTTCCGGTTCCGCTACGACGCGACGCGCGACCAGTTCGCCCACGCGAGCGCGGTCATGGTCGTCACGCCTCAGGGACGGCTCGCCCGCTACTTCTACGGCATCGAGTACGCGCCGCGCGACCTGCGCCTCGGCCTCGTCGAGGCGTCGGCGGGCAGGATCGGCACGCCCGTCGACCAGATCCTCCTCTATTGCTTCCACTACGACCCGTCCAACGGCAAATACGGCTGGGTCGTCGTCCGGATGATCCGCCTCGCGGGCTTCGCCACCGTCGTTCTGCTCGGGCTCGCGATCTGGCGCCTGTCGCACCGGCGGACGCGTTTCCGTCCCGCCGCCGGAGAGGCGCGCTGATGCATTTCTTCCCCGAGGAAGCCTCCACCTTCGCCCGCCACGTCGACGGGCTGTACCTGTTCTTGATCCTGGTCACGGCGTTCTTCTCGCTCCTCATCGGGACGCTCGTCGTCGCCTTCGCGATCCGGTTCCACCGCAAGTCCGAGAACGAAGTCGCCCAGGACGTTCACGAGTCGGGCGTGCTCGAGATCGTGTGGACGGTGATCCCGTTCGGCCTGACGATGGTCATGTTCTTCTGGGGCGCGAGCGTGTACTTCCGCATCACGCGGCCGCCCGGGACCGCGCTCGACATCTACGTCACGGCCAAGCAGTGGATGTGGAAGCTGCAGCACACCGACGGCCACCGCGAGATGAACGAGCTGCACATCCCGATCGGCCAGCCGGTGCGCCTGACCATGGCTTCCGAGGACGTCATCCACAGCTTCTACGTGCCGGCGTTCCGCTTCAAGCGCGACGTCGTGCCGGGCCGCTTCTCGGTGGCCTGGTTCGAGGCCACCAAGCCGGGCAAGTACCACCTCTTCTGCGCCGAGTACTGCGGCACCCGGCACTCGAACATGATCGGCTGGGTCTATGCGATGACGCCGGCCGACTACCAGGCGTGGCTCGCGGGCGGGGCGCCCGGCGAAACGCTCGCCGCGAGCGGCGCCAAGCGCTTCGTGGAGAATGCGTGCAACACGTGCCACGGCGATCAGCCGGGCGCGCGCGGCCCGTCGCTGACCGGCCTCTTCGGCAGGCGCGTCCAGCTCGCGAGCGGCCAGACGATCGTGGCCGACGAGTCCTACATCCGCGAGTCGATCGTCAATCCCCAGGCCAAGCTCGTCGCGGGGTATCCGCCGATCATGCCGACGTTTCAGGGACTGATCAGCGAAGAAGGCTTGCTCCAGCTCGTCGCCTACGTCAAATCGCTCTCGCCCGCGCCGGCCGCCGGCGCGGCGGCGCCGGCCCCGGTGCCCGCGCCGACCCCGGAAAGGAAGGCCTCGCGGCCATGAGCACGCTCCCGCAGACGATCCCGGAATCGCGGCGTCCGAAGAACTACCTGAACGCGGCCTACGGCGTGCGCTCGTGGCTCCTGACGATCGACCACAAACGGATCGCGATCCTCTACCTGATCGGCGTCACGTTCTTCTTCGCGCTCGGCGGGCTGGCGGCGGCGCTGATCCGGCTCGAGCTGCTGACGCCCGCGGGCGACGTCTTCCAGGCCGAGACCTACAACAAGATCTTCACGACGCACGGCGTCATGATGGTCTTCTTCTTCATGATCCCGGGCATCCCGGGCGTCCTCGGAAATTTCCTCATCCCGCTCATGATCGGCGCGAAAGACGTCGCCTTCCCGCGCCTGAACCTGCTCTCCTGGTACCTCTACATCATCGGCGGCCTGACCGCGCTGTGGGCGGTCATTCACGGCGGCGTCGACACCGGCTGGACCTTCTACACGCCGTACTCCACGGTCTATTCGAACGGCTGGGTCGTCGTGACCGCGGTCGGCATCTTCATCGCCGGGTTCTCGTCGATTCTGACCGGCCTGAACTTCCTCGTCACGATTCACACGATGCGCGCGCCCGGCATGACCTGGCTGCGGATGCCTCTCTTCTGCTGGGGCATGTACGCGACCGCGATCATCCAGATCCTCGGAACGCCGGTCATCGCGATCACGCTGCTGCTCGTCGGCGCCGAGCGACTCTTCCACCTCGGCATCTTCGACCCGGCCCAGGGCGGCGACCCGGTGCTCTTCCAGCACCTCTTCTGGTTCTACTCGCACCCGGCCGTCTACATCATGATCCTGCCGGCCATGGCCGTCATCAGCGAGCTCGTGACGGCCTTCTCGCGCAAGCCGATTTTCGGCTACAAGTTCATCGCCGGGTCCTCGATCGCGATCGCGGTGCTCTCCTTCCTCGTCTGGGGACACCACATGTTCGTCTCGGGACAGTCGGTGTACGCGGGTCTCGTCTTCTCGATCCTGTCGTTCCTCGTCGCGATCCCGTCGGCCATCAAGGTCTTCAACTGGACGGCGACGCTCTACAAGGGCTCGGTGTCGTACCAGACGCCGCTGCTCTACGCGCTCGGCTTCATCGGCCTCTTCACGTTCGGCGGCCTGACGGGACTGATGCTCGCGACGCTCGGCCTCGACATTCACGTGCACGACACGTACTTCATCGTCGCGCACTTCCACTACATCATGGTCGGCGGGACGATCATGGCGTACCTCGGCGGCCTCCACTACTGGTGGCCGAAGATCTCCGGCAAGCTCTACCCCGAGTACTGGTCGCGCGTCTCCGCCTGGGTCATCTTCATCGGCTTCAACCTGACGTTCTTTCCCCAGTTCATCGTCGGGTACCTCGGCATGCCGCGCCGTTACCACGCGTACCCGGAGGAGTTCCAGGTCCTGAACGTCATGTCGACGGCCGGCGCCTCCATCCTCGGCATCGGATACCTGATTCCGGCCGTGTACTTCTTCTGGTCCATGCGCTACGGCAAGGACGCGGCGGACAACCCGTGGGGCGCGACCGGCCTCGAGTGGGAGACGCCCTCGCCGCCGCCGACCGAAAACTTCCCGGAGACGCCGATCGTTTCGGGAAAGCCGTACGACTATCTGACGGGCAGGGACGAGGTGGCCGTTGGCTGACGCGCACGCCGCCGCGGGATCGCCCCCCGAGCTGCGCCACCACTTCACGGACCTCGCGGCCCAGCGCGAGGCGTCGTCGCTCGGGATGTGGATCTTCCTCGTCACCGAAGTGCTCTTCTTCGGCGGCATGTTCCTGGCCTACGCGATCTACCGCGAGACCCACCGGGCCGCCTTCGAAGGCGCGTCCAATCTCCTCGACCTGAAGCTCGGCGCCACGAACACCGTCGTCCTCATCGTGTCTTCGCTGACGATGGCGCTCGCGGTCTGGGCGAGCCAGCAGGGCCGCAAGAACCTCATCACGATCTTCCTCCTGCTGACGATGGCCCTCGGCACGGTCTTCCTCGGAATCAAGTACCTCGAGTACAAGCAGAAGTTCGAGCACCACGAGGTGCCCGGACCTCACTTCGTCGTGCCGCTCAACGAGGAGACGCATCAGCCCCTGCCGCGCCAGTCGGAGATGTTCTTCTCGCTCTACTTCTGCATGACGGGGCTGCACGCCGCGCACATGATCATCGGGCTCGGCCTGCTGACGTGGCTCCTGATCAAGACGCGGCGCAACGAGTTCAGCGTCCGCTACAACACGCCGGTCGACATGGTCGGCCTCTACTGGCACTTCGTGGACGTCGTCTGGATCTTCCTCTTCCCGCTCCTCTACCTGCTCGGGAGGCACACGCTGTGAGTGACGGACACGAGCACGGACACGGGGCCCCGGGCCA
>DATJXB010000021.1:0-17112 GCA_035500755.1 Thermoanaerobaculia bacterium
CGTGAAGCGCGGCTCGCCGCCGGAGCGTTCGGCGCGCTGCAGCAGGCTCCGATCCACCATCGCCTCCATCCCGCCGAGCACGTCCATTCCGAGGTCGTCCTTCGCGTTGCAGACGGCCTCCGCGGCCTCGAGCGTGCACCCTCCCGCGAAGACGGCGAGACGCCGGAAGAGCTTCTGCTCGGCAGGGTCGAGGAGGTCGTGGCTCCAGTCGATCGCGCCGCGCAGCGTCTGCTGACGGGCGGGCAGGTCGCGCGCGCCGCCGGTCAAGAGCTGCAGCCGCTTCTCCAGGCGCACGCGGATCGCCGACGGCGGCAGCAGGCGCACGCGCGAGGCCGCGAGCTCGATCGCGAGCGGCAGGCCGTCCAGGCGGGCGCAGATCTCGGCGATCGTCGCCGCGTTCTCGGCCGTGACCGCGAAATCCGGGAGCACGGCCGCCGCGCGCTGCGCAAAGAGCGCGACCGCCTCGGAGGCGAGCGCGGCTTCGGGCGTCACGGCGCCGCGAGCGTCGGGCAGCGCGAGCGTCGGCACCGGGAACTCGTGCTCCCCGTAGACGTGGAGCGGCGAGCGGCTCGTCACCAGGAGCTTCACCGCCGGACCCGCGGCCACGACGTCCGCCATCAGCGGCGCCGCTTCGATCAGGTGCTCGAACCCATCGACGACGAGCAGCGTCGGCGTGCGCGCCGAGCGGCGCAGGTGCTCCATCAGGCTCTCGGTCGGCGAGAGGCGGCCGCCCTCCCGGACGCCGAGGGCCCGCCCCATCGCCGCCGGGATCAGTCCCGCATCCCCGACGGTCGTCAACGCGAGGTAGTGGACGCCTCCCGGGAAACGAGCGGCGAGCCCCGCCGCGACTTCGAGCGCCAGGCGGCTCTTGCCGATGCCGCCGGGGCCCGTCAGCGTCAACAGGCGCATGTCTTCACGCAGGAGGAGCGCCCCGACGGCCGCGCGCTCGCGGGCGCGCCCGACGAAACGCGTGCGCGGCGCCGGCAGCTCGGACGGCCGGCTTTCGCTCGAGCCGGCTGGCGCCGGAGCCTCGACCACCCGCTCGCGCACGTTGGCGATGTCCCGCGCGAGGTCGCGGGTCGACTCGTAGCGGCCCTCCGGGTCCTTGGCCAGGCAGCGCTCGACGATCCAGCACAGCGGCGCGGGGACGCGGGCGTCGAGCGAGCCGATCGGCGTCGGTTCCTCGCGGATGATCGCCGTCAGCGTCTCCGCCGAGGTCGCGGCCCGGAAGGGCCGCCGCCCCGTGACCATCTCGTAGAGGACCGACCCGAACGCGAACTGATCGGAACGGAAGTCGACGGACGCGCCGCTCGCCTGCTCGGGCGACATGTACGCGATCGTGCCGAGGATGACGCCCGAGCCCGTCTTCGGGCCTCCCATCGTCGGCGCCGAGGTCATGTCCTCGCGTTTCTCCGTCGCGAGCTTGGCCAGGCCGAAGTCGAGGATCTTCACGAAGCCGTCGCGCGACACCATGAGGTTCTCGGGCTTCAGGTCGCGGTGGACGATGCCCGCGGCGTGCGCTTTGGCGAGCCCTTCCGCAATCTGCAGGGCGATCTGGAGCACGCGGCGCGCCGGGAGCGGCCCCGACGCGACCAGCTCGCCGACGGTGTCGCCCTCGACGAGCTCCATGGCGATGTAGGAGACCCCGTCCTCGCAGCCGATCTCGTAGATCGTCACGATGTTCGGGTGGTTGAGCGCCGAGGCCGAACGCGCCTCCTGCTCGAACCGCGCCAGACGCTCCGTGTCGGCCGCGAGACCGCGCGGGAGCACCTTCAGCGCGACGTCGCGGCCGAGCCGCGCGTCCCGCGCCCGATACACCTCCCCCATGCCTCCGGCGCCGAGTGGAGACAGCACCTCGTACGGACCGAGTCGCGAGCCGGCAGCGAGGGTCACGAGCGGGCAGATTCTATCGTCCGCTCTCGCGACCCTGTGCGAAACTGGCCGCTTCCTCAGGAGGTCTTCATGGATCTGAAGTCGCTCCAGCGGCCCTTCAAGGAGCGCTACCGCAGCGATCCTTCGAGCTCGAAGATCACGCTCCGGGCCGGCGGCGGCCAGACCGAAACGCCGCTGACGTGCTCGGTCGACATCGGCCGCGCCGTCTACGCCGCCCAGGCGCACGCCGGCACCGGCGGCCCCGGCACGGGCGCGTGCTCGGGGGACCTGCTCCTCGGGGCCCTCGCCGCGTGCGCCCAGATCACCTGCCAGCTCGTCGCGGAGGCGCTCGGGATCGCCGCCGACCGCATCGCCGTCTCGGTGGAGGGCGACCTCGACCTGCGCGGCACGCTCGGCGTGTCCCGCGAGGTGCCGGTCGGGTTCGACGACATCCGGGTGCGCTTCGACGTGAGCGCGCCCAACGCCACCGCCGAGCAGCTCGAGACCCTGCGCGAGAAGACCGAGCAGTACTGCGTGGTGCTCCAGACGCTCGTCCGGCCGCCCGCCATTCGCTCGGACTGGGGGCCGGCGGCGTGACCGCCGGCTCGGGCTCGTCCCCGAATTCGACGCGCCCGTCCCGAAAAAGTGAATTTTCGTCGCCAAACCCGCGGCGGACGCCCGAAATCCGCGTATCTACGAGACACACGATGCGTTCGATCCTCGCTTTCTCATTCCTGGCCCTGACGGCCACAGCCGCCTTCGCGCAGGAGCCCGCGGACCGCCGCGGGGCCGTGCAGGAGGAGGCGGTCGTCGAGCGCGTCGTCGTCGACGCCCACGTCACGGCGCCGGACGGCACGCCGATTCCCTCGCTGACACCGGCGGACTTCGTCGTGAGAGTCGACGGCAAGACCGTCCCGCTCGAGGCGGTCGACTGGCTCCCGGCCGGAACTCCCGAGGTCGACGCGAAGGCGCTCGAGGCCCTCGATCCTTCCGGCGCGGCCGCGGCCTCGCCGGACGTGGCGCCGGGCCGCGTCATCGTCCTCTTCTTCGAAACGGACCACGACCCGTCGCGCCTGCTCGGCCTGCTCCGCATGAACGTGCAGGCGCGGAAGTTTCTCGCGACGCTCGATCCCACCGATCGCGTGGCCGTCGTGTCCTACGACACGCACCTGAAGCTGCGCCAGGACTTCACGAGCGACCGCGCGAAGCTCGAACGGGCCGTCCACGCGGCAATCCGCCGCAGCGACGCCGCCGCTCCCGATCCCGACAGCCGGCCTTCGCTCGCCAAACGCCTCGACCCGGAGGAGTCCCGCCGCTGCGCCACACCCGAGCGCGCGCTCGAGCTCGTCGCCCGCGCGCTCAAGGCGATCCCCGGCGGCAAGTCGATGCTCTTCTTCGGCTGGGGCCTCGGCACCGTCGGCGGCCTGAGCGGGCCCAACGCCAGCGAGCAGGCCGCCTGGTCGGACGCGATGACCCGCATGGCGGAGGCCCGGGTCAACATCTTCACCCTCGACGTCACGGACGCCGACTATCACTCGCTCGAGGGCTCGATCGAGCAGATCGCCGACCTGACGGGCGGCCACTACGAGAAGACGCACCTCTTCCCGGATCTGGCGATGGAGCGCGTCAAGCGCGCGATCTCCGGCCGCTACGTCCTCGTCTTCGTCAAGCCGAAGGGCCCTCGCGGCGAGCACACGATCGAGGTCGCGCTCGCCGGGCGCAAGGGCCGCGTCTACGCGCGGCAGTACTACGTCGACTGAGGGCTAGCGCCGCAGCAGCTGCGCCCGGTTCTCGCTCTCCGTCGCGAGGCCGTCCGTCTGGAGGAAGGCCTTCGCGCTCGCGTCGTCCTTCAGAAACGCCTCCCAGAAGGCCAGCGTGGCGGCGCGCACGTCCTTGAAGATCGCGATCTCGAGGTCCGCCGAGACCGGCTTCTTCGCCGTGCTCGCGGGCAGCGGCGCCCCCGGCTCCGCCGAGACGCCCGTCAGCGTCAGGTGGCTCGCGCCCTGGATGAACACCGCGTACTTGTTGCCCGGCGCCGAGAGCTGATACGGGTCCAGGCGCCACGACGCGTCCTGGTTCCGGCTGCCGGGATCGCGCGTCCCGGTGACGACCATCAGGGGCCGCTCGACCGCCGCCCACGACTTCTCGGTCAGCCCCTGCTGGCCGCGCCCCGGCGGCGACAGCAGCAGGAACGCCTTCGGGATCGGGTCGGCGAAGCTCTTCGCCTTGTCCTTCTTCGAGATGTCGACGGTCGTCCCGGCGAGCAGCATCGCGGCGAAGGCGCCGAGCGACTGTCCGCCCACGCCCACGCGCGCCTCGTCGAGCCTGCCCGCGAGCGCCGGAACCCTCGCTTCCACGGCGCCGGTCGCCGCGGCGATGAACGCGAGATCCCGGACGCGGCTCTCCCACGCTTTCGGGTCGGCCGCCGCGTCGCCCGCGGGCTCGCGCGCGCTCTCGGCCGCCGGATCCTTCGAGGCACCCGAGGCGCCGTCGGCGTGCGTCGGCGCAAGGACGACGAAGCCGTGCGTGGCCCAGAAGCGGGCGAGCGCGTCGTAGGTCCTGGCGGCCCCGCCCGCGCCGTGCGAGAAGACGATCACGGGGAAGCGCCCTTCGCCCTCGGGATAGGTGACGCGCACCGGCACGTCGCGGTTGCGCGAAGAATCGCGCAGGACGACGTCGGCGTCGCGCACGACCGCGAGGCCGCTCTTGGCGAGCTCGGCGGCGGGAGGCGGCGCGGGTGGAGGGGGCGCGGGGGCCGGCGCCGGCTTCGACGCGCACGCCGCGCCGGCGCCGACGGCGGCGACGAGGGCGAGACGGGCGCACAGCTTTCTCATGGCCTGTAGACGAGCGCAGCATATCCGCGGCCGGCCCGAATGTGGGGCTCGTCGCTGACGATCCAGCCGCCGCCGGCGCGGAAAGTCACGTGGCGGCCGAACTCGGGAGGGATGAGCCGGTCGAGCCGGACTTCCGCGCCGACGACGCGCACCGGATCGGGGCGGAGATCGCTCCAGGCGCGCAGCCACTCCGCGTAGAGCACGACGGGCACGCCCGCGGTCTCGATCTCCGCGCGATACGCCTCCATCCGCCGCCCGAACTGGACGTCGGACGGGAGCGCGAGACTTAACACTCTGTTCATGTCGAGACCCGGCGGAAGAATTGCGTTCGGGGCGCCGCCGATGGACCAGACGTCGAAGAGCGACGGCGAGCCGCCCGTGTCGCCGGTGCGCGCCGACGCCGAGAGCGTCGCAAACGGCAGAATCCCGAGGAGGCGGCCGCGGGCCGACCACTGGGTCCAGCTCGCGCCGGCCGTCTCGCCCGCGACGCCGGACGCTTCGGCGTCGAGGCCGAACCCCGAGCGTCCGCGCGTGCGGCGAAAGGCCGCCTTCGCCGCCGCGGCGCCGAGACCTCGCGTGAAGACGCCGCCGCCGGCGAACGCCTCGACGCGCGAGCCTCCCCCGCCGGCCCGCGCCTCGAGCCGGCCCCACGGGAACGGCCGCGACCAGGCGGCGTCGGCGAAACCGCCCCACCGCTCCTCGTCGAACGCGGGCCTCGGCGCGAGCCCCTGGTTGCCCGGCTTCTCGATCGCCGAGAAGAGCTGCGCCGTCAGCGTCACGGGCAGTCCGCGATAAGCCGCCGCGACCGTGCCGCCGCGCGGGCCGACGGCGTCACCGACGGAACCCGCCGCGAGAACGTGAAATTGTCCGAGCACGTCGCCGCCGTCGGCGCCGAGCTGCACGGTGTTGCCCGACGGCGCGAAGACGAAGTCGACGAGCGGCCGGACCACCAGAGTCCGCCAGAGGTCGTACGGGCGCGGCGCCGACACCGTCCCCGACCCGGGTGGTGGAGGTGGCACCCGCGCGACCGCCGGCGGCGGAATCGGAGAGGGCGGCGCCGAAGCCGCCGCGTCGAGCGCGAGACGCCGGATGGAGACGCCGCGCGCCCCGAAGTCGAGGAAGAAGAACGCGCGGCCATCCGGCGTCGGCGCCGGATCGAAGGCGCCGCCCGTCACGCGCGTCAGCGCCGTCGCCGGCGAGCCGCCGCGCGCGTCGACCGACACGACCGTCCAGACCCCGTCGACGGCCGCCGTCGCGTAGAGCCTCGAACCGTCGGGGCTCCACGCGGGCGCCGCCACGGGCGCGCCGGGGAGGACGACCTCGCGCGCGTCGCCGCCCTCGGCGGGAAGCGTGACGAGGCGCCACCGGCCCGCCGCGTGCACCAGCGCCGCGATCCGCCGCCCGTCGGGCGACACGCGGGGATGGCTCCAGACGGGCCAGTCCTCCGCGACCGGAAGCGGCGCGGCGATCGGGCGGCACGATCCCGCCGCGAGATCCACGCGGACGAGCTCGGACCTTCCGAAGCGGGCGCGCGTCGCGGCCGCCCAACTGCCGTCGGGCGCGGCATCGGCGTCGCGCACGTCCTCGCCGCGCGTCAGGCGCTCGACCGCGCCGCTCTCGTAGCGCCAGCGGTACAGGTCCCAGCGCAGGCGGCCCTCGCCATCCGGCGCGCGGCGCGCGAAGAGAACCGAGCCGCCGTCCGGCGAAAACCGCGGGTCCGCCGCCGAGAACCCGTTGGCGCGCGGCAGCGTCCGGAGAGCGTCGCCGCCCCGCGCGTCGGCCGCCCGAATCTCGAGGAAGCTCCGGCGTGGCGACGGATCCCGGCGGACGAGCAGGCGGCCGCCGTCGGGAGACACCGCGAGCGCGGACGTGCCGCCGTCGAGCTTCTGCCGGAGCTCGCCTTCGACAAGGCCCGATTCGCGAAGACGCGCCGCGGCCTCGCGCGCGGCCGACGCGGTCTCGTCGCGAAACCGTTCGTAGAGCTGGTCGGGCGCGCCGCCGAACACGGCGCGGAACGCCGCGCCGAACGCGCTCCCTCCGGCCAGGCGCTCCCAGAGTTGCGGCAGCGCCGCCGCGCCCGCGCGGCCGGCGAGCCACTCGAGGTACGCCGACCCGACGAGGTACGCCGGCGATCCGCCGAGCCAGGTATCGGTCCCGTCGAGCGCCGAATACTCCGGCAGCGCGCCCTCGAGGCCGAGCTGCCGGAGCACCATCGCGCGGTACGCGGAGCCGGGCCGGCCGGTCCCCGTCAGCGCTCCCTCGACGAGCGTGGCATAGCCCTCCGTCACCCACCGCGGACAGGCGACGGCGAGCGGCCCGAACGGCGCCGGCGAGACGCGCAGGACCGCCGCGACGAAGCCCCCGCCCGGCCGCGCCAGGTGCGCGATGTGGGCGGTTTCGTGCGTCGCGACGATCTCCATCCAGTCGCCGTACTCCCCGATGACGGAGTCGGAGTCGGGCGCCGACGTCCAGAGGCGCACCTCCGGCCGGTCGAGGTACGGGATCGCTTCGCCGTTGGCGTCGGCGGCAGGGTCGGAGACGATCACCTCGACGCGCCGCGACGGCGCGCTCCCGACGTAGGCGGTCACGCGCGCGTGAATCCCCTCGAGCGCGCCGGCGGCGCGCACGGCCCAGGCCTCGAACGGCGCCGGATAGTGGACGCGGAAGTGCTCGGTCTCGACCGTCCACCAGTCGGCCGACGGCCCCTGCGCCCGCCCGGGGGCGGCCGCGGACAGCAAGAGCGCCCCGACGAGGAGGACCCGCGGCATCGGTTCGAGAGGCTATCAGCGCGAAACCTCCGCGTCGGGCGGACGTCTCTTCTCGCGACAGGAGGCCCCATGAGACCGTCCGCGCTCCAGCCGATGCTGCTCGCCACGCTGCTCCTCGCGCCCGCGACACCCGCGCTCCGCGCCCAGGTTCCCGCGCCTCCGGCTCCGCCCTCGGCGCCGAAGGCCGCGCCGGAAGCGCCGGAGGCCCCGGATGCGCCCGAGGCGCCCCGCGCCCGGCGCAAGATCGTCGTCGCTTCCCCCGAGAAGGACATCGTCGTCGACGGCGACCGCGTCTTCATCTCGGGCGACGACGACGAAGACGCGGAGGTGTTCGCCGACATCGACGGCTTCGACGGCCATCCCTTCGCGTTCCGCGGCCACGGGTTCGCGGGCGGCGGCTTCATCGGCCTGCAGCCCGTCGAGATGACCCCGGACCTGCGCCAGCATTTCGGCGCGCCCAAGGACGCCGGCGTCTTCGTCGGCTCGGTCGAGGCCGGCGGTCCGGCCGCGAAGGCGGGACTCCAGGTCGGCGACATCGTCACGCGCGTCGACGGCGACCGCATCGGCTCGACCCGCGCCCTCGTGCGCGCGATTCGCCACAAGAAGGGAGGCGAGACCGTCACCGTCGAGATCCTCCGCAACCGCGCGGCGAAGAGCCTCTCGGTCACCGTCGCCGAGCGGAAGGACCCGGAGGTTCGCGTCGGCGAACTGCGCGACAAGCACCGCGGCCGCGACTGGAACTGGGCCTGGAAGGGCTTCACGCCCCCGCCGGATCTCCCGCCCGACTTCGAGCAGCGGCTCGACGACATGGAGAAGAAGCTGAAGGAGCTCGAGGGCCGGCTGCCGAGCCACTAGGCCGCGGATCTGATAGAACACCCCCAACGACAAGGGGGTGCGCGTGAGTCAGCAGCCGGGTTCCCACCCGCACGGGGCCGAGCTCGCCCGCGAGCTCGGCCTCTTCGACGCGATCAACCTCGTCATCGGCACGATCATCGGCTCGGGCATCTTCCTGGTGCCCTCGGAAATCGCGCGCGCCGTGTGGACTCCGGGCTGGATGCTCGCCGTCTGGGTGATCGGCGGCGTCCTGACGATGCTCGGCGCCCTCTCGCTCGCCGAGCTCGGCGCCGCGCTGCCGGAAGCGGGCGGGATCTACAGCTTCATCACGCGGGCGTTCGGGCGCCTGCCGGGGTTCCTGTGCGGCTGGATGCTCTTCACCGTCGCGACCTCCGGCTCGATCGCGACGCTCGCGGCCGCCTTCCCGATCTACCTCGGCGCGTTCGTCCCCTTGAATCCGACGACCTCCAAGGTGGCCGGGGTCGTCGCTGTCGCGGTGCTGACCTGGATCAACGCGATCGGCGTCAAGAACGGCGCCCGCGTCGGGAACGTCCTGACGGCGCTCAAGGTGGGCGGCCTCGTCCTCATGGTCGCCGTGATCTTCATCCTTCCCGGGCCCACGCCGTCGGCCTCGGCCGCGGCGGCCGCCGCCGCGCCGTCGCTGCCGGCGGGCACGGCGCCGATGACCGCGGTCGGCGTGGCGCTCGTCGCCGTGCTGTGGGCGTACGAGGGCTGGCACGACGTCAGCTTCGCGGCCGGCGAGATGCGGAATCCGCAGAAGAACTTTCCGCGGGCCGTCATCGGCGGCGTCGCGATCGTGATCGCGCTCTACCTGCTCGCGAACCTCGCGTACCTGAAGATCCTCTCGCCGGCGGAGATCGCGGCGACCGACAAGGTCGCCCTCCTCGCGATGACCCGCGTGACCGGCGAGTGGGGCGGCAAAGTCCTGACGGCCGCGATCCTGTGCTCGATGCTCGGCGCGATGAACGCGCTGATCCTCGCCGGACCGCGGGCGTACTACCAGATGGCCAAGGACAAGCTCTTCTTCGAGCGGGTCTCGCGCGTCCACCCGCGCTGGCGCACGCCGGTCGAGTCGCTCGTCTTCCAGGGTCTCTGGTCGACGTTCCTCGTCCTGTTCATCGGGGGGTTCTCGCAGCTCTTCACGTACGTGATCTTCGGCGGCTGGATCTTCTACGCGCTGGCGGTCCTCTCGGTCGTCGTCCTGCGCCGCAAAGAGCCCGGCCTCGTCCGTCCGTTCCGTGTGCCGGGTTACCCGCTCGTGCCGATCCTGTTCGCGCTGACCGCCGGGGCGATCGTGGTCAACACGCTCATCCAGACGCCGCGCGAGTCGCTCCTCGGCCTCGCCTTCATCGCCCTCGGCATCCCGATCTACTGGATCCAGAACGCCGTGCGCCGGCGCGCGCGCGCCGGCTAGGGATCGGGCTCAGTCCTCGAGGAAGCCGAACTTCCCCGACTGGAAGTCGAGCATGGCCTGGCGGATCTCGCCCTCGGCGTTCATCACGAACGGCCCGTAGGCGACGACCGGCTCCTCGATCGGCTCGCCCGCGAGGACGAGCAGGCGCGCGTCGCTCCGGGCCTCGACCGTCACGCGCTCGCCTTCGTTGGCGAAGAGGACGAAGTCGCCGACGCGGGCCGTCTCGTCCTGGATCGCGATCTCGCCCTGCATCACGAGGATCGCGAGGTTCTCGCGCGCCGGAAAGGAGAACTCCGCCCGGCCGCCGGCGTCGAGCGCGGCGTCGAGCATCGTGACCGGCGTGAACGTCTTCGCGGGACCCCGAACGCCCTGGTACGCTCCCGCGATCACGCGCACGCGCCCGTGCGGAAGCTCGACGATTCCCATCCGGTCGGCCGTGATGGCCTGGTAGCCGGGCGGATCCATCTTGTGGGCGCGCGGCAGGTTGACCCAGATCTGCGCCATGTGCATCGTGCCGCCGGCCCGGGCCCAGGAGGCCTCGTGGTACTCGCGGTGCAGGATGCCCGACGCCGCCGTCATCCACTGGACGTCGCCGGGACCGATGACGCCGCCGCGGCCCGTGCTGTCGTGGTGCGCGACGCTGCCCTGGAAGGCGAGCGTCACCGTCTCGAAGCCGCGGTGCGGGTGCGGCCCCACGCCGCGCCGCTCGTTGTCGGTCGCCGGATAGTCGTAGGGCTCGTGGTAGTCGAGCAGGAGAAACGGGCTCAGGCGCTTCTCGGCGTCGGGAATCTGCGAGAAGTAGCCCATGACGCGGAAGCCGTCGCCGACCCAGTGCGGGCGCGGCCCGGTGAGGATGCGGTCGATGCGGCGAAGCGCGTTCATCGACCCGACATACGCCGGAAATCTCCGGGAGGGTTCGGGCGCTCCGGCCGGCCTACCGCGCGCCCGCGGCTTCGAAGGACTCGCGGATGATCGCGAGCGCCTCCTCGACGTCGCTCTGGCCCACGGTCAGCGCCGGCGCGACCCGGAAGACGTTGCCCTCGAGGCCGCTCTTCCCGACCAGGAGGCCCCGCTTCTTCGTCTCCTCGAAGACGCGGTTGGTCAGCGCCTTCTCGGGCGTCCGGTTTCCCGCGGTCTCGTCCTCGACGAGCTCGATCGCCTGCATCAGGCCCATGCCGCGGACGTCGCCCACGTTCTTCGGATAGCGGCGCTTCAACTCGTCGAAACCGCCGCGCAGGATCCGGCCCATCCGCTCGGCGTTGCCGGGCAGATCCTCTTCCTCGATGATCCGGATCGTCGCGTTCGCCGCCGCGCAGGCGACGGGGTTGCCGCCGAACGTCGAGATCGTCAGCGCCTTCAGCGACGCCGCGATCTCGGGGGTCGCGATGCACGCGCCGAGCGGCAGGCCGTTGGCGATCCCCTTGGCCATCGTCATGATGTCCGGCGCGACGCCGTAGTGCTCGATCCCCCACATCGTCCCGCCCGTGCGGCCGAATCCCGTCTGGACCTCGTCGCAGATGAAGACGCCGCCGTACTTCTTGACGATCGCGACGGCGATCTCGAAGTACTCGGGCGGCGGGGTGATGAACCCGCCCACGCCCTGGATCGTCTCGGCGAGAAAGCCCGCGATCCGCCCCGTCGTCGTCGTGCGGATGAGCTCCTCGATGTCCTTCGCGCAGGCGACGCCGCAGGAGGGATAGGTCAGCTTGAGCGGACACCGGTAGCAGTAGGGCGCCATCGCGTGCTTGACCGCGGCCACCTGCGTCGGGAGCGGGCGCCAGGTGCCGACGGCCGTCAGCGACTGCGCGAGCATCGAGCGCCCCGAGTACCCGTGGCGGAGCGCCACGATCTCGGAGTTCCCGGTGTGGAGCTGCGCGAGCATGACGGCGGTCTCGTCGGCCTCGGTGCCCGTCGCGGCCAGGAAGCTCTGCTGGAGCCGGCCGGGCGTGATCCGCGCGAGCGTCTCGGCGAGCTGGACGACCGGCACGGACGGGTAGAGGCTCGACACGTGCGAGAGCCGCGAGATCTGCGCGACGACCGCGGCGTTGACGCGCTCGTCGGCGTGGCCGATCGAGACGGTCAGGATGCCGCCGAAGAAGTCGAGATACTCGTTGCCGTCGGCGTCCTTGATGCGGAGGCCCTTGCCTTCCGTCAGGACGACCGGCTCCTGGTAGTACTGGATCGTCGCGGGCAGGAGGTACTCCTGGTGCTTCTCGCGCACCGCGCGGCTCTCCGCGCCCGCCGGGGCCTGAGTCTTCGTCGTCGTGCTCACGCTCGCCTCCTCCGCGTCGTCAGAACCACCGGGAAATGACCACCTTCTTGTCCGTGTAGAACTCGTACGCGTCGCGGCCGTGGGCCTTCAGGTCGCCGAAGAAGCTGTCTTTGGCGCCGCCGAAGGGAAACGGCGCCATCGGCGCCGCGACGCCGATGTTCACGCCGACCATCGACGCGGTCGCCAGGCGCGCGTACTCGCGCGCGGCCTTGCCGCTCGACGTGAAGATCGACGTGGCGTTGGCGTTGGGATGCGCCTGCATCACCGCGATCGCCTCCTCGAGGCTCTGGACGGGTGTGATCGACGCGACCGGCCCGAAGATCTCCTCGCGGCCGATCGTCATCGAAGAGGTGACGCCGTCGAAGAGCGTCGGGCCGAGAAAGTACCCTTCCGGACGGCCGGCCACGGGGTTCTTCCGCCCGTCGAGCACGAGCTTCGCCCCTTCGGCCACACCCTTCTCGATGTAGCCGACGACGCGGTCGCGGTGCGCGGCGGAGATGACCGGCCCCATCCCGACGCCGGCCTCGGCGCCGTCACCGACTTTGAGCGCCCGCGCCGCCGCCTCCAGGCGATCCCGCGCCTCGGCGTGCGCCGAGCCGACCGGCAGGAGAACGCTGCCGGCGAGGCAGCGCTCGCCCGCGCAGCCGAAGAAGGACTCCGTGATGATCTCGGTCGTCCGCGCCATGTCGGCGTCGGGCATCACGACGATGAAGTTCTTCGCGCCGCCGAGCGCCTGGACGCGCTTGCCCGCGTGCGTCCCGCGCCGGTACACGGCCTTCGCCACCGCCGTCGAGCCGACGAAGGACACGGCGCGGATGTCGGGGTGATCGCAGATCGCCTCGACGACCGAGCGGCCGCCGTGCACCAGGTTGACCACGCCCGGCGGCAGATCGCACTGCTCGAGCAGCCGCGCCATCAGGGCCTGCGTCAACGGCACCTGCTCGGACGGCTTGACGATGAAGGTGTTGCCGGTGGCGACCGCGAAGGGCAGAAACCAGAGCGGCACCATCGCCGGAAAGTTGAACGGGGCGATCGCGGCGCAGACGCCGAGCGGCTGCCGGATCACGTTGCAGTCGATGCCGCTCGCGATGTTTTCGAGCCCGTAGCCCATCATCAGCGACGGGGTGCCGCAGGCGACCTCGACGCACTCGATGCCGCGCCGCACGCTGCCGCGCGCCTCCTCGAGCGTCTTGCCGTGCTCGCGCGTGACCGTCGCGGCGAGCTCCTCGAAGTGCTCCTCGAGCAGCTGCCGGAAGCGGAACAGCGCGCGCGCCCGCACGACGGCCGGCGTGTCCCGCCAGGCCGGGAACGCCTTCCTCGCGGCCGCGACCGCGGCGTCGAGATCCGCGCCGGTCGACAGCGGCGTGCGCGCGATCGTCTCGCCGGTGGCGGGATTGTGGACGTCGAGGAGCTCGGTCGCCGCCGACGAAACCCAGCGGCCGCCGACGAAGTTTTGAAGCGCTTCCACCAGACTCCCCTCCGGAGAGGGGATTCTACTCGTCGCAGTCCGGACAGCCGAGGAAAGGAATCCGCTCCGCGGGCGCCGGATGCGCGTCGCCGGCGATACCCGCCCAGGCGCCGCCGTGCGCGTGCCAGAGGTAGCACTCGAGCTGGTAGGCCTCGTTGGCGTTCTCGGCCAGGATCCAGCCGAAGAGCACGTTGACGCGCCCCTCGCGGGCATACTGGAGCAGGCGTTGGCGCAGGTCCACGTCGTCGCGGCCGACCCGCTCGCGGATCTCGCCGTCGGGACCGACGCTCTTCAGGAAGAAAACGCCCGGGCGTCCCGGCGGCACCGAGCGGGCGACGTTGCCTTCGGTCAGGCGAATCGCCGGCTGGACGCGCGTCGAGGGCGGGAGCCCGGGAAAGAGAGAAAGCTGCGCCGGGTTGGGAGGTGCGTCGTGGCGCGCTCGCCCGGCAAGCCTCATCGGGACATCAGTTTAGCGCGGATCGAGCCCCATGAACAGATCCCGAACGGCGGCTTGACCCCCCGCGCGCGCGGCGGGAGACTCGCCGGATGGAAGAAGGAGGCAGGACGATGAAAGCTCGATTCGCGCTCGCCACGCTCGCCGCATTTGCATTCGCCGCCGCTCTAACGGCCGAGACCAGGATCTCCGGCGAGCAGCACTGCAAGGCGGAGCCCCCGACCCCGGTCGCGATCCCCGACCAGCCGAACCACTCCTACGCGATCATCAAGGCGACCTGCGCGTGGACGAAGCCCATCGAGATCGGCGGCTCTCAGAGCAAGGACGGCAGCGAAACGATCTCGGCCGAAATGTGGGGCGACAAGGCGACCGACCGCGGCTATTACGCGGGCACGATGGCGAGCGGCGACACGTACTCGGCCAAGTTCGCGGGCTCGTCGCGGTCGAAGGACGGCAAACCCGTGGGCGGGGAAGGAACGTGGTCGTTCACCGACGGCACCGGCAAGCTCAAGGGCATCAAGGGCAAGGGCACCTACCGGGGTTCCGCCAACGCCGACGGGTCGATCACCTACAAGATCGAGGGCGAATACTCGCTGCCATAGCCCGGAGGGCCGCGACGGCGGGACGCCGGACTACGAGGCCGCGCGGCCCGCCATCTTCTCGATCTCGTTCCACTCGCGGTCCGAGACCGGCATGACCGAGAGCCTCGAGATCCGGACGAGCGGGAAGTCCTTGAAAAACGCCTTCGCCTTGATCTCGGCGAGCGTGACCGCGCGCGGCAGCTTCTTCACGGGAGCGACGTCCACGGCGTAGAGCTTGCCCGCGGGGTCCTTCGGATCGGGATACGCGTCCCCGGCGGCCTTCGCGATCCCGACGACGGCCTTCTCGTCGCCCGTGTGGTAGTAGAAGATCCGGTCGCCCTTCTTCACCGTGCGCAGGTGCTTCTGCGCGACCGGGTTCCGGACGCCGGTCCAGCTCGTCTTCCCGTCGCGCGCGAGGTCGTCGTAGGCGTAGTGCGCCGGCTCTTCCTTGAAGAGGAAGTTCATCGTCCACCCCCGCTCGCCGGCTTTCCGGCCGCGGGCGTGGGCCGGTTCCGGTACTTCTCGTACAGACGCTTCTGCTTGTCGGTCAGGTCGAGCGCGCGGCCGTCCAGGTACGCGGCGACGACCCGCGACCGGATGTCCAGGATGTCGCCGTCGGTCAGGATGAACGTGGCGTCCTTGCCGGCGTCGAGCGAGCCGACGCGGTCGGCCACGCCGAGCAGGCGCGCGGGTTCGAGGGTGATCGCCGCGACGGCCTTGTCGCGCGGGAAGCCGAACGTCGCGGCCGTCGCCGCCAGGTGCGGCAGGTTGCGGACGTTGGTGCCGCTTTCGCCGCCGTCGTTGAAGACCACGCGCACGCCCGCCTTCGCGAGCTTCCCCGCGTTGGCGAACGCGGTGTCGTAGGGCTCGTCCTCGCGCCGCGGCAGGTCGAGCGGCGAGTCCACGACGACCGGCACGTCGGCCTTCGCGAGCGCGTCGGCCATCCGCCACGCATCGGCGCCGCCCCAGATCACGAGCTTCAGCTTCTCGTCGCCGGCCCACTGCACCGCGTCGCGGATCTGCGCGAGCTGATCCGCCTTCACGACGACCGGCACGCGGCCCTCGACGGCGGGAAGCATGGCTTCGAGCTTCACGTCGCCGGGATGGCGCGGCACGCCCTTGCTTCCCTGCGCCGCCTTCGCCGTCGCGTACGCCTTCGCGTCGCGGAACGCCTTCTTGAGCTTCTCGAGCGCCGCGTCGCGGCGCTTCTCCTGCGTCTTGACCGACACCGAAGCCGTCGGCGAGCGGTCGATCGCGAGGTCCGGCCAGAACACCATCAGCGCCGCCGGGTCCCGGAGCGTGGCGTCCTCGCGCGTCCAGCCCTCGAGCTTCACCGCGGCGACCGTGCCCGAGACGATGCCGCCCGTCGGCGTCACGCCCGCGAGCAGCACGCCTCCCGAGCGCGCGACCGGCAGGAGCTCCGAATCGAGGTTCATCGCCACGGAGCCCCGCGCGTCGGGGTTGACATCGCCGGTCTCGGTCTTGTCCAGGGTCGCTCGGACGGCGCTGATCTCCTCGAGCCCGAGAACCGTCAACGGCGGGAAGAGCGAGGGGTAGGCGTGCCGCCCCGCCCCGTCCACCGTCGGGCCGCCCGGATCGGGCGCGCCCCCGGCCGTGACGGAGACGATCTTGCCGTCGCGGACGACGAGCGTGGCGTTGGCCACGTCGGGGCCCGACACCGGATGCGCCGTCACGCCCACGACGGAAAAGACGCGCGGCGGCGTTCTGGCGGGGGGCGTCTGCGCGGCCAGCGCCGACGCCGCGAAGAGACCGAGCCAGGCCAGCGGGCGCGCTCTCATCGCTCGTCCTCCGGCTTGGCCGGCGCCGCCTCCGATTTCGTCTCACCGGACTTGCCGCCGTCGAGCCTGGCTTTCGCCTTCGCGACGAGCGCGTCGCGCTCGGCGTCCCGCGCGGGGCGGGCGGCGAGGTCGGCCGAGCGATCGAAGTACTTCTTCCCGTCGACCCAGGTTTCGAGCGCCATCGACGACGTCGACAGCGGATCGCCGCTCCACACGACGAAGTCTCCGTCCTTGCCGGTTTCGAGCGAGCCCACGCGGTCGGCGATGCCGAGCTGCTGGGCGGGATTCGACGTCACGAACGCGAGCGCGTCCGCCGGCGCGAGGCGGCCGTACTTGACCGCCTTGGAGGCTTCGAAGTTGAGGCGGCGCGCGAGCTCGTCCGAGTCGGAGTTGTAGGAGACGCTCACGCCCCGCTCGCGCATCAGCGGGAAGGCGTACGGAATCGCGTCGACGACCTCGAACTTGTAGTTCCACCAGTCCGAGAACCCCGAGGCGCCCGCGCCGTGCCGGGCGATCTCGTCGGCGACCTTGTACCCCTCCAGGATGTGCTGGAGGGTTCCGATCTTGATCCCGAACTCGTCGGCCACCCGGAGCAGCTCCAGGATCTCGCTCTTGACGTAGGAGTGGCAGTGGATCATCCGCTTGCCTTCCAGGACCTCGGCGATGGCCTCGAGCTGGAGGTCGGGCTCGGGCGGCACGGTCGATGCGCCCTTGACAGAGGCGGCTTTACGGAATTCCTCCTGGCGCTTGCGGTAATCGCGCGCCGCCAGGAAGCGCTCCCGGATCTGGGCGGCC
>DATJXB010000022.1:0-18913 GCA_035500755.1 Thermoanaerobaculia bacterium
CCTGGACGGCAAGGCCAAGTCGACGGGCGAGGCCAAGTACTCGACCGACGTCCGTCTGCCCGGGATGCTCTCCGCGCGCATCCTGCGCTGCCCGCTCGCGGCGGCGACGGTCAAATCGCTCGATCTGAGCGCGGCGCGCCAGAGTCCCGGAGTGCGCGCGGTCCTCGTGATCGCCCAGCCGGGCGAGAAGCTGCGCTTCGCCGGCCAGGAGGTCGCCGCCGTCGCGGCCGCCACGCCCGAGCAGGCCGACGACGCTCTGGCGCTGATCCGCGTGGCCTACGAGCCGCGGCCGTTCGTCGTCGGCCTCGACGCGGCCCGCAAGGCCGGCGCCCCGCTCGTCTTCGAAGGCAAGGCCGAGACGACGACCTCGGGCGGCGAAGTCGAGACCCGCGCCAGGAACCTCGCCCGCAACGGCAACGTGCTCGGCCCGCGGTCGAGCGCCAGGGGCGACGTCGAGGCCGGGTTCAAGAAGGCCGACGCCGTCGTCGAGGCGACGTACGCCACCCAGGTCCAGACGCACTCCGCCCTCGAGACCCACGGCCTCGTGGCCCGCTGGGACGGCGAGGAGCTGACCGTCTGGGCGTCGACGCAGGGCATCTTCGACATGCGCGACCAGCTCGCCGAGGCGCTCGGGATGCCGGTCTCGAAGGTCCGTGTCATCACGGAGTACATGGGCGGCGGCTTCGGCGCCAAGTTCGGCCCGCGGGTCGAGGGGCTCACCGCCGCGCGCCTCGCCAAGGACGCGGGGGCGCCGGTCAAGCTCTTCCTCGACCGCAAGGAGGAGCAGCTGGCCACCGGCAACCGCCCGTCCGCCGTCCAGACGATCAAGGCCGGCGCGACGAAGGACGGCAAGCTGACCGCCCTGCAGCTGACCGTCTACGGCAACGGCGGCACCAACGGCGGGACGGGCACCTCCGGCCCCATCAAGAACGTGTACGCCTGCGAGAACCTGAAGGTGGACGAGTACGACGTCTTCACCAACGCCGGCCCGTCGACCGCCATGCGCGCGCCGGGACACCCGCAGGGCGCCTTCGCCCTCGAGGCGGCGATGGACGAGCTCGCTCACGCCATCGGCATGGACCCCCTCGAGTTCCGCCTCAGGAACGACCCGTCGGCCGTCCGCCGCGAACAGTTCCGGCAGGGCGCCGAGAAGATCGGCTGGAAGAACCGCGACGCGCGGCGCCGGACCTCCGATCCTGAGATCGTACGCGGCGTCGGCGTCGGCGCGGCCGTCTGGTACAACACCGGCGACCCGGGACCGCGCGCGACCGTCACGATCCACAAGGACGGCTCGGCCGAGGTCGAGCACGGCGCGCAGGACCTGGGGACGGGTTCCCGGACGATGATCGCGATCGTCGCCGCCGAGGAGCTCGGCCTCCCGCTCGAGAAGGTTTCGGTCTCGATCGGCGATTCGCGCCTTCCCTACGCCCCGGATTCGGGCGGCTCGACGATGACGCCCTCGAGCGCCCCGACCATCCGCCGCGCCGCCTATCAGGCACGCCTCGCGCTCGGGAAGGCGATCGCCCGCGAGTGGAAGGTGCCCGAGGGCTCCGTGAAGGTCGAGAAGGGCCGCGTGTTCGTCGCCGGCGACGCGAAGCACGACCTCGCCTGGGCCGACGCCTGCAAGCTCCTCCCCTCTCCGGGCGTGGCCGCGACCGCGGAGCGCGCCGACAACCACGACGACGCCTGGAAGCGCTTCACGACGGGCGCCCAGTTCGCCGAGGTCGAGGTGGACAAGGCGACCGGGAAGGTGAAGGTCGACCGCATCGTGGCCGTCCACGACTGCGGCGTGCCGATCAACCGCCTCGCCACCGAGAGCCAGATCCAGGGCGGCGTGATCCAGGGCGTCTCGTACGCGCTCTTCGAGGACCGCATCCTCGACGTGCCGACGGGCCGCATGGTCAACCCGAACGTCGAGTCCTACAAGATCGCCGGCGCGCTCGACGTGCCGGAGATCGACGTGATGCTCGTCTCCGTCTGGGACGGGGTCAACAACACCAACTCGGTCGGCATCGGCGAGCCCTCCACGGTGCCGACCGCCGCCGCCATCGCCAACGCCGTCTCGCACGCGCTCGGCGTCCAGATCCGGGAGATCCCGATCACGCCGGCGGTCGTGCTGGCGGCCGTCAAACAGGCAGAGAGCGGAGGGAGAAAGTCATGAAGCCCTTCACGCTCGTGCGCCCGACCACGCTCGCCGAGGCGGCGCAGTTGTCGAAGCCTTCCGACGCCGAGATCAAGGCCGGCGGCGTCGACCTGGTCGACCGCATGAAGGAGGGGATCGACAGCCCGAAGACCGTCGTCTCCATCCTCGAGATCGCGGGCCACGACCAGATCGCGCTCGGACCGCCGGCCCGCGTGGGAGCGCTCGCCACCCTGGCGACAATCGCCGACCACCAGGGTCTCCGTCAGTCCTACCCCGCTCTCGCCGACGCCGCGGGCGGGGCCGCGACGCCGCAGGTCCGCCACATGGCGACCCTCGGCGGCAACCTCTGCCAGCGGCCGCGCTGCTGGTATTACCGGCTCGAGGAGTTCGACTGCCGCAAGAATGGCGGCAACGACTGCTTTGCCCGGGACGGCGAGAACCGCTTCCACGCCATCTTCGACACCGACCTGAAATGCGTCTGCATCCATCCGTCGGCCGCCGGCACGGCCCTGTCGGCCTACGGCGCGACACTCGAGGTGATCGGCCCGACGGGCCGGCGCCGCCTCCCGATCGAGGATTTCTTCTCGCGCCCGGTCGAGGATCCGACGCGGGAGAACACGCTCCACGCGGGCGAGATCGTCGAGGCCGTCACCCTCGCCCCGCAGCCCCCGGGCTCCCGCTCGGTTTACCGGAAGCTCAAGGAGAAGGAGTCCTTCGACTGGCCGCTCGTCGAGACCTGCGTGCGCCTCGTGCTCGACGGCGGCGTCGTGCGCCAGCCGCGCGTCGTCTTCGGCTCGGTCGCGCCGACGCCGATCCGCTCGAAGGCCGCGGAAGCGGTTCTCGAGGGCGGCAAGCCGGGCGACGAGCTCGCGCGGCGCGCCGCCGAGGCCGCCGTCGCGGGCGCGAAGCCGCTGTCGCAGAACGCGTACAAGGTCACGCTCGCGAGAGTCGAGCTCGAGCGGGCGCTCCGACAAGCCTGGGCGTGACGGACGACCCGCACGCGCCGATGCGCCGCTTCGTCCGGCCGGGCGCGGCCGAGGCGAAAGAGGCCGATCCCTTCCTCTGCCGGCACCTGCGGACCAGGACGTGGCTCGCGCCCGACGCGTTCGGCCAGGGCGACCCGCGCCAGTCCCCGTCGACCGCCCAGTACTGGTGCCTGCGCACGATGCGCTCGGATGGTCCCGACGGCGACCTGGCGGTGCCGGAGGAGTGCACGGACGAACGGGTCTGTTTCGAGGCCGCGCTTTCGAAGCGCGGCGACAGCTGACGCTCGTCGAGGAAACAGAAGCCCGAAGGCTATTTCTTTTTCAGATCCATCAGGACCTGGCGCGCCACCGCCTTCAGGGTGTCGAAAACGCCCGCGCCGGTGGTGGCCACGGCTTCGAAGGTGGGCTCGCGCTTGATGTTCAGCCGCCGGTAGAGCTCGTCGGCGGCCATCGCGGTCGGAAGGTCGCGCTTGTTGAACTGGAGGACGTACGGCATCGTCGCGATGTCGTAGCCCTGCTCCTTCAGGTTCTTGTCGAGGTTGCGGATCGACTCGATGTTCGCCTCGAGGCGCGCCTCCTGCGAGTCGGCCACGAAGACGACTCCGTCGACGCCCTTCAGGATCAGCTTTCGCGAGGCGTCGTAGAAGACCTGGCCCGGCACCGTGTAGAGGTGGAACCGCGTCTTGAAGCCCTTGACGGTGCCGAGATCGAGCGGCAGGAAGTCGAAGAAGAGCGTGCGGTCCGTCTCGGTCGCCAGCGAGATCAGCTTGCCTTTGGCGGCGGGATTCGTCCGGTCGTAGATGTACTGCAGGTTCGTCGTCTTCCCGCACAGGCCGGGGCCGTAATAGACGATCTTGCAGTTGATTTCCCGGGCCGCGTAATTGATGAACGTCATCGGGACACCGTCGAGGGAGCGAACGCGCCCAGGACCCTACTCCGAGAACAGGCGGTCGATGTCTTCGTCCGTGATCTCGGCGAAGGGCGAATCGAAATCCGCCGCGAGCACCTGCTTTTCCTTCTCGGCCTTCCGGGCGATGTCCTCGAAGATCTTCTCGAGCTCGGACATCGCGCGCCGCACCCGCAGCCGCACGAGGCCGAGCGAGGTCCGCTCGTCGAAGATCACCACCAGGATGACCCGCTGGGCGACGATCGAGATGTGGATGTTGTCGCGCTCGCCCTCGTGGAACAGGATCGAGAACTCGCGCTCCCCGATCAGGCGCGCCAGGCCGTCGGTGGCCGCGACGTTGCCGGCGGTCAGCGACGCGAGCGAGGTCGTGTCGAGCGTCGTCAGGTCGCCGACCGCCGCGATCTGCTGGCCGTTCTTGTCGACCAGGAACACCACGTTCGCGTTGGCGTCGGAGGCCAGCCGCGAGAGCGAGTCTTTGATCTTGCGAAACTCGTCGTCGTACAGGACGAGATCGGGCAACGTCATCGGATTAACTGATTCTCCTGCTGCGACTTATTCTAACAGCTTTCCCGGCGCGGGGCCCTACAGCTCTCGCCGATTCTCGAGCGACCGCGCCATCGTGACTTCGTCGGCGTACTCGATGTCGCCGCCGACCGGCAGCCCGAAGGCGATGCGCGTCAGGCGCACGCCGGTTTCCTTCAGCCGCCGAGCGAGGTAGAGCGCGGTCGCCTCGCCCTCGACGTTGGGGTTGGTCGCGAGAACCACTTCGCGCACCTCGGGTGTGACCCGCGCCACAAGCCCGGCGACGTCGATCTCGTCCGGGCCAATGCCCTTCAACGGCGACAGCGCGCCCCAGAGCACGTGGTAACGGCCCTTGAATTCGCGCGTCTTCTCGATCGCCGCGAGATTGCCGGGCTCCTCGACGACGCACAGGATCGCGCCGTCGCGCCGCGGGTCGGCGCAGATGTCGCACGGGTCCTCCTCGGTCAGCGTGTTGCAGACCGAGCAGCGGCGGACGGCGGCGCGCGACTCGCGGATGGCGCCGGCGAGGCGCTCGGCCTCGTCGTCCGAGGAGCGCAGCAGGTGATAGGCCAGCCGCGCCGCGCTCTTGGCGCCGATGCCGGGAAGCCGCTGGAACTCGGCCGCCAGACGCTCGAGCGACTTGGGCGTGCCCGCCAAGGACTACCGCATCCCCGGCAGCAT
The DNA here is from genome assembly GCA_035500755.1 of Thermoanaerobaculia bacterium. Taxonomy (GTDB): domain Bacteria; phylum Acidobacteriota; class Thermoanaerobaculia; order UBA5066; family Gp7-AA6; genus DAHUXD01. Next base: position 5,240 of record DATJXB010000022.1, read on the forward strand.
CCCGCCGAGAAGAGACGCCGTCTTCTTCTGAACGGCCTCGTCGACGCGCCGGGAGGCCTCGCGGCAGGCGGCGAGCACGAGGTCCTGCAGCGTCTCGACGTCGTTCGGGTCGACGGCGGCCTTCTCGATCTCGACCGACAGGACTTCCTTCGTGCCCGACATCGCGACCTTGACCATGCCGCCGCCGGCCGTGGCCTCGATCCGCATCGCGGCGAGCTCGTCCTGCATCTTCGTCTGCATCGCCTGAGCCTGCTGCATCATCTTCTGGATGTTCATGGCGGTCGCGGCTACTCCTCTTCCTTGATCTCGGTCAGCTCGCCGTGAAACAGCTCCATCGCCGAGCGGACCATCGGGTCCGACTCGGCGCGGGTGCTCGCGCGCTCCCGGGCGATCGTGGCGCGGGGAACCTCGCGGGCGGCCTTACCGAGGTCGCCGTCGGCCGGCGGGCCGGTCTTCAGCACGATCCGCATCGGCCGTCCGAACGCCTCGCGCGCCGCCTCGGTCAGGAGCTTCTTCGCGGCGTGTTCCTCGAGCGCTTCTTTCGCGGCGGCTTTGTCGATGCCGAAGCGCAGGACGAGGTCGTCCTTGTCGGCGCCGATCGACTCGGCCAGGCTCGCCTGCGCGGCGGTCACCATGCGCCGGGCGCCGAGGATCTCGTGGAAGCGTTCGACCGGGTCGCCGCCGGCCGGCGCGGCGAAGGCCCCGGAGGGATCCGCCGGCTCGGGCTCGACCGGGACGAGGGCGACGAACCTCGGTCCGCTCGTCGCGCGCGGCGGCGGTGCCGGCGCGGCCGCGGCCTTCCCGGGAGCCGAGGCCGGCAGACCCGACAGGGTCTCCTCGAGCCCGCGCAGACGCGGCAGCTCGGCCAGCCGGAGCACCAGCATCTGCACGGCCAGGGCCGGGTCGTCGACGCGGCGCGTCAGGGCGTCGGCCTCCAGAGCGAGCGAGACCGCCCGCAGCAGGTTCTCGTAGGGCATCGCCTTCGCGAGCGCGGTCGTCCTTTCCCGGTCCTCTTCGGGCACGTCCGCCGTCGCCCCGGCCGCGACGAGGAGAAGCCGGCGCAGCAGCGCCGCGAACTCCTTCAGGACGTGGCGGGGATCGGCGCCGCCTTCGATGAGCCGGTCCAGGTGCGCGATCGCCGCGGCCCGGTCGCCGCCCGCGACGGCGGAGTAGAGGCCTTCGAGGAGCTCGCGGTCGACGAGCGCGAGGATTTCGCCGCAGCGCGCTTCGTCCACCTTGCCGCCCGAGAGCGTCGCCGCCTGGTCGAGCAGAGAGAGCGCGTCGCGGAGGCTCCCCTCCGAGGCCGCCGCCAGCAGCCGGAGCGCCCCTGGTGTCGCGCCGATCTTCTCGGCCTTCGCGACCTTCTGGAGCTGCTCGGCGATCTCCTTGACGGTCAGCGCGCGGAAGGCGAAGCGCTGGCAGCGCGACACGATCGTCGGGGGGATCTTGTGGAGCTCGGTGGAGGCCAGGATGAACCGCGTGTGCGCCGGCGGCTCCTCGAGCGTCTTCAGCAGGGCGTTGAAGGCCTCGTTGGTGAGCATGTGGACTTCGTCGATGATCGCGATCCGGAACCGGTCGCGCTGCGGCGCGTAGCGGACGGTGTCGATGAGCTCGCGCGCGTGCTCGATCTTGCGGTTGGAGGCGCCGTCCATCTCGAGGACGTCGAGCGAGTCGCCGCGCTCGAGGATCTCCCTGCAGGAGGCGCACGTCCCGCACGGCTTGACGGTCGGACCCTTCTCGCAGTTCAGGGCCCGGGCGAGCAGCCGCGCGGTCGAGGTCTTGCCGACCCCCCGGGGTCCGGTCAGCAGGTAGGCCGAGGCGACGCGGCCTTCCGCGATGGCGTTCGACAGGGTCCTCGCGACGGCCTCCTGGCCGACGAGGTCCTCGAACGTTCGGGGCCGCCATTTCCTGGGGAGTGCGACGTGCATGGATGAGCTTCCGGGTCGAAAAATTCCGGCGGCCGAAGATGAGCTCAGGTTGACCTGCGGCGCACGGGGGCGCCTCCTGATCGCTGCTTCCTTCCGGACCTGACGAGGTTCGGAGACTTCCGTCGCACAGGGCCCGAACTCATCCTCGGCCGCCGGGAAAGGGATTCTATCGCAGGCGCCTCACGCGCGGCGGGGGGCGACGAACGTCACGAGCAGGACGGCGCCGAAGGCGAGACCGGCGGCGAGATCGGTGCCGGCGAAGCCGCCCTCGGGCGGCCCGGGCCAGAGCCGGAGAGCGTGCCCGACGCCGAAGACGATGACGAAGGCGGCGAGCGCGAAGAGGCCGACCGCGGCCCGGCGAACCTGCGCCGGAGGCGCCGTCACTCTTTCTTGGCGCAGCGCGCCCGCACGAAGCCGATGACGGCGTCGGCGAGGTTGCGCGGGATCTCGCGGGGCTTGAGCATCCGAAGCGTCCGGCCCGTGGCGCGATAGCTCTTCAGGAAGACGAGGCAGGGCGGACAGTGCTCGAGGTGCCACTCGAGCTCTTTCCGCTCGGTCTCGGGCATCGACCCGTCCTCGTACTCGACGAGGTACTCGAGGATCAGCTTCTTGCAGCTCACGTGGTCGTGCGTCACGGCGCCACCCTCCGCTCGCCCGCCGGCGGCTGAATCGCCGCGGCCTCGAGCAGCCGCTGCCGCACGAAGAGGCGCGCCCGGTGCAGCCGCGACTTCAGCGCCGCGAGCGAAATCTCGAGCACCTCCGCGACGTCGGCCGGCTTCATCTCCTCGACGTCCACCATCCAGATGGCGTCGCGGTAGGCCTGGGGCAGCTCCTCGATGAACCCGGCCGCATGCTCGGCGAGATCGCGCGCGATGACGTCGTCCTCGGCGCCGTCGACGAATGCCGTGAATTCGGAGGCCGCCGCTCCGTCGTCCCGCAGGCGCGGAACGTAGTCGTCGAGCGAGACCATCGTGGCGGGCTTGCGGCGCCGGGCCCGCGAATAGGCCGCGTTCAACGCGACCCGGTAGAACCAGGAGAAGAACTTCTTCGACTCGTCGAAGGTATCGATCTTCCGGTAGAGGGTCAGGAACGCATCCTGCGTCGCCTCTTCGGCGTCCTCGGCATTGCGCAGGACACCGTAGGAGAGCGAATAGACCCGGGCGTGATAGCGATCGACCATCTCGCGAAACCCCTGCTCGTCGCCCCGCTTGATGCGGCGCACCAGCTCGAGATCCGAGGCGTTCTGATCTTCGTTTGCCGCCATTTGAAGTATGCGGTCTACCACTTCCCGGGTTCCGAAATCCCCAACCCGGCTTCGTTATTTCAACCGTGGCGGAGAGGGGGGGATTCGAACCCCCGGTACGTTTTGCGTACACACGCTTTCCAAGCGTGCTCCTTAAGCCACTCGGACACCTCTCCGGGGGCGGGGAATCCTACCAGACGGGCCCGTTTGAAGGGCCTTTCTCCCCGTAACCTCCGAAATGGGGTTACACTGGCCGCCTCCAGGACAGCCGATGACCGAGCGTACCGAGAAGGTCGATTTCCTCTTTCTCGCGGGACATCCGTGTCTCGACTTCGTCAACACGCGCCCGGTCGTGAAGGGGCGCGCGCTCGAGCAGCTGTCGAACCTCGAGGACTTCACGCGCTGGTTGACGCGCGCCGGGCGCATCGACGGCAAGGCCGCGTCCGACGCCATCAAGCGCTGGAACGACGGCCCCGAAGGCGAGCGCATCGCCGAGCGCGCGCGGGCGTTCCGGGAAACGCTGCGGCACATGGCCGAAGGAATCGTCCGCGGCCGCGGCGTCTCGACCGAAGGGGTGGCCGCGATCAACTTCGTGCTCGCGGAGAACGACGGCAACCTGCGCCTCGAGCGCCAGGGCACCAGGTTCCGGACGCGCTTCGCCGCCCGGCCCACGACGCCCATCGTCCTTCTCGGCGCCGTTGCCGAAGCGGCGGCCGAGCTGCTCTCGAGCGCCCATCTCGGCCTCGTCCGGCGCTGCGGCAACCCCGACTGCGTCCTGTTCTTCTACGACACCACCCGCAACCACCGCCGCCAGTGGTGCGCGATGGGCACCTGCGGCAACCTGATGAAGGTTCGGGCGTTCCGCCGGCGCCACCGAAAGACGCGCGCGGGGGTCTGACCGCGGATTCGCCGCCTTGTGCGCCCCGTCACGGGTCCGGCGCGAACGACCGTGGCAAGCTTGAACAAAACCCATGTCGAAGCAGCCGGAGGGCCCTTCCCGGGTCTCGCGCGAGCCGCAGACGGCCGCCTTCGGCGTCGTTTCGGATTCGCTCGAGTCCTCGGATCGCTTCGACGGCGAGGCCACGTCGGTCACGCCGCGCCGCCGTTCGACGGACCCCGGGCCCGAGGCCAACATCATCCAGATCGCCCACCCGAAGGGTCTGGGCCTCGGCACGCGGTACCGGTTCCGGCCGGGCTCGACGGTCGTCCTCGGCCGCGCGAAGGAAGCCGACGTCAGCCTTCCCGAGGTCTCGGCAATCTCGCGCAAACACGCGTCGCTGACCTACCGGATCGAGTCGGTGATCCTCGAGGACCTCGGCTCGACCAACGGCACGTTCGTCAACGACGTGCGCATCGAACAGCCGGCGGTCCTCAAGAGCGGCGATCGCTTCTCGCTCGGCGCCGTCCACTTCAAGTTCCTCCAGGAGCGCGACGTCGAGAACGCCTACTTCCAGGCGATCCACGACATGATGGTCCGCGACGGCCTGACGCAGATCTCCAACAAGCGCAAATTCGAGGAAGAGGCCGTGCGCGAGGTCGCCCGCGCCCGCCGGTACGCGCGGCCGCTCTCGCTGCTGCTCTTCGACATCGACCGCTTCAAGACGATCAACGACGAGCGCGGCCACCTCTGCGGCGACTTCGTTTTGAAGGAAGTCGTGCGTCTCGTCTCCGACTTCTTCCGCAAGGAGCAGGTCTTTGCCCGCGTCGGCGGCGACGAGTTCGCGGTCCTGACGCCCGAGGCGAAAATCGACGGCGCGAAGACGCTCGGCGAGCGCCTGCGGGCCCGCGTCGCGAACCACGACTTCGACTACGCCGGCGTCACCTTCCGGGTGAGCTGCTCGTTCGGGATCGCGGAACTCTCCGCCGAGATGAAGTCGCCCGAGGAGCTCTACGAGGCCGCCGACCGCGCGCTCTACGTGGCCAAGCGCGAAGGCCGCGACCGGGTCGAGGCGTTCGTCCGCCCCGCGATCCGCTCGGTTTCCTAGGCGCCCGGGGCGCCGACCCCGCCTTCGGCGCCCAGTCGCCGCAGGGTTTCCCAGCTGTAGATCCCGTCGTTGTGGCCGTCGGCCCAGTCGACCTGGAGCGCGTAGGCGCCGATGCGGCGGTGCGCCACGGCCTGGAACGAGCGCGGCGTCAGCGGGCGCTCGGGGCCCTTGTAGAGGTTGCCGAGGATGTCCTTCTCCCCCTTGCACTGCGCGCACGGGCACGCGCGCCGCAGCATCTCGAGCCGAAAGTAGTCCTCGCGGCCATCGTCCCAGACGATCGCGAGCTCGTTGCCGACCAGGAGAATGTCGCGCGGAACGGGAAGCGTCATTTACTTGATGTCCTCGGCCAGAAACAGGTCCGACAGGATGCGGTTGTAGGAATACACGTACGCGTTGCCGTCGGGTGTGAAGCAGGGCGGCGAGATGCTGCTGATCCCCGCGGGGTCCGGTGGCGTCAACTCCCGCCAGGGTTCCCGCTTCCCGGTCGCCACGTCGAGACGCGCGACGCGAGCCGGATACTCGCCGCGCTTGTACACGTAGAGGGATCGGCTGTCGGCCGTCCAACCCATGGGAACTTCGAGGTCTCCCAGCCCCGGCACGACGACCGGTTCGCCGCCCTCGAGCGGATAGCGGTAGGCCTTGCGGTCCGGGCCGAACGCGATCACGGACTTTCCGTCGGGAGACATCGTGCCCGTCTGGGTGCGGTAGCCCTCCGGCGAGATCGCCCGCATCTTGCCGCTCTCGATCGGCAGCTCGTAGAGCCGCGTCCCATGGCCCTTTTCGGCGGCCGTGACGAGCAGGCGCTTTCCGTCCGGATAGAAGATCGCGCCCGACGCGGAATAGCCGTCGGTCGGGATGGGCTTCGGTTCGCCCGCTCCCGTCGGCTGCAGCACGATCTTGCCGCCCGTGATCAGTCCGACGACCGCCGCCACCCACTTGCCGTCGGGCGAGAGCGAGTATCCGGTCCCGTCTCCGAGGCGAACCGGCGGCGAGCCGTCCATGCTGCGGACGTAACTCGAATACAGCGGCCCTCCTCCTTCTCCGGACTCGCCGAACGCGAGCGATTTTCCGTCGGCCGAAACGGCGTAAACCGTCGACCAGTCGAGCCACGAGAGGTCGCGTTCCCTTTCCGCTCCGGGGGCCATCGCCAGGATGCCCGACCGCAGGGTGTCGTGGGAGATGAGGATCTTTCCGTCGCGCGCCACGTCCTGCAGCGTCAGGTTGCCGGTCACTCGCGTGAGCAGGCGCGCCGAGCCCGAGAGAGTCACGGCCCAGAGGGCGCGATTGCCTCCGACCTCCGCGGCCGTGAACCAGATCTCCGAGCCGTCGGGCGAAAAGGCGAGCCCCCCTTCCGTCGCGAACTCCTTCGTGAGCGTCCGTTTTCTGCCTTCGGCATCGACGACGGCGACGGAGCCGCCGTCGTCGCCCCGGGCCGGATGATCCATGAAGGCCACCAGGCGCTCTTTCGGTGACGTCCGAAGATCGCTCAGCCACCCGGGGCTCTCGACGAGCACCTTGCCGATCGGCATCTCGAGTCGGCTCTTCCCGGCGACGTCCCGGATGATCGCGAAACCCGAACCGTCCGTCGTCCAGTCCGCCCATTGGACGTCGTCCTGGATCTCGCGCGGCGTTCCGCCTCCCGTGATGCCGATCCGCGCGAGCATGCCGGCGCTCATGAAGGGGCCGGCGAAATGCCGGCCGAGAGCGACGGCCATCTCGCCCGATCGCGAGATGGCGAAGACGTCGGCGTGCTTGAGGCCGAACGGCCGGGACTCCGGACTGTCGAGGCGGCTCACGAAGAGCTCCGAGGGACGCCCCTCCCACGACGCGGCGTAGAGAACCGTCTGCTCGTCCGGGGCGAAGCGCGCCGAGTGGATCGTGCCTCGTTGGAAGGTCAACTGGCGGAAGGAAGGCGGCGGCGTCCGGCCCGATTTCCTCCCCGCCGCGTAGGCCGCGACGCCGACGGCCGCCGCGAGCACCGCCGCGCCGGCGAGCCACGGCAGCAGGGATCGCCCCGCCTTCGGCGACTCCGCCGCGGCCGCGCGGGCCGAACCCGAGACCTCCGCCGAGACCGGCGCCTCGGAGAGGTGGTCGCGGATCTGGGCGAGGTCGCGGGCGAGGTCCTTCGTCGTGCCGTAGCGGTCTTCCGGGTCCTTCGCGAGACAACGCTCGACGATCCAGCGCACCGGCGCGGGGACGCGCGCGTTCAACTGCGAGACCGGCTCCGGCTCCTCGCGGATGATCGCCGTCAGCGTCTCGGCGGTCGTGCCGCGCTCGAACGCGCGCCTGCCGGTCGCCATCTCGTAGAGGATCGAGCCGAACGCGAACTGGTCCGATCGGTAGTCGACGGAGCGCCCCGCGGCCTGCTCGGGCGACATGTACCCGACGGTGCCCATCACCATGCCGGGCCGCGTGGGATCGCCGGCGGCGGTCTGCAGTCCGGAAACCTCCTTGTCCTCCGGCGTCACCAGCTTGGCGAGTCCGAAGTCGAGGATCTTGGCGTAGCCGTGCTTCGAGAGCATCACGTTGGCGGGCTTGAGGTCCCTGTGGACGATGCCGGCCGCGTGCGCCGCGGCCAGGCCGTCGGCGACCTGGGTCGCGAGGTCGAGGAGCTTGCGCACCGGCACGGCGCCCGAGGCCGTCAGGTCCTTCAGCGTGCCGCCCTCGACCAGCTCCATGGCGATGTAGACGACGCCGTTGGACGCGCCGATGTCGTAGATCGTCAGGATGTTCGGGTGCGACAGCGCGGAGGCGGCGCGGGCCTCGCGCTCGAACCGCGCGCGGCGCTCGCCATCCGACGAGAGCTCCGCCGGAAGCACCTTCACCGCGACCTCGCGCTTCAACCGCTCGTCGCGCGCCCGGTAGACCTCTCCCATTCCTCCGGCGCCGATCGGCGCGAGGATTTCGTAGGGGCCCAGCCGGGTGCCGGCGGCGAGCGTCACTTCAAGCCCTCGACGACATACATGTCGGAGAGGTTTCGGGAGTAGCCGTAGACGTACGCCTGGCCGTCCGGCGTGGGGATGATCGGGGAAATGTCCTGAACGCCCGCGCCGTCACTCGGCATCAGCTCCTTCCAGAGCTCCCGCTTCCCCGTCGCCACTTCGATGCGGAACACGCGCGCCGGGATGTCTCGGCGACGGAACGCGTAGAGAAACCGGCCGTCGGCGCTCCACCCCGACGGGGTCTCGTCGGGCTCGAGCCCCGTGACCGGCTGCGGCTCCCCTCCCTGGAGCGGATACAGATAGCGCTTCCGGTCCGGCCCGATGACGATGATCGACTTGCCGTCGGGCGAAATCGATCGGCCGGCCAGGCGATAGCCCTCGGGCGACAGGGCCCTGGCCTGCCCGCCGGCGACCGGGATCGTAAAGACTCGGCTGCCGTGACCCGGTTCGGTCGCCGTGAAGACGATGGCGCTCCCGTCGTGAGTCCAGTCGGCCGACGACTCGACGCCGAGGTCACCCGTCGGAAGCTGCTTCTTCTCCCCGGCACCCGTGGGATAGAGCCAAAGCCGCGGATGCTCGTCCCGCGCGGTGTTCGCCGTAACCCACCGGCCGTCGGGAGAGATTCCGATGCACACACCGTCGCCCAGACGCACGGGCGCCGATCCGTCCGTGCCCCGGAGGAAACACGAATACGCCGGACCCGATCCCTCCCCCGTCTCGGCGAAGAGGAGCGACTTGCCGTCGCGAGTCAGGTCGAAGGCCGCCGACCAGTCGAGCCAGGAGAGGTCGCGCTCCCGGGTTTCCCCGGCGCCGCGACCGAGGACTCCGATACGGATGACGTCGTGGGAGACGAGGACGCGGCCGTCGGCGGCGATGTCCTGGATCGTCAGGCTCTCCGTCACCCGCGCGAGAAGGCGCTCGGAACCGCCCAGCGAAACAGAGTGAATCGCCCGATTCCCTCCCACGCGCGTCCCGGTGAACCACACTTCCTTTCCGCCGGGGTCCCAGGCGAGGCCCTGGACGGAACGGAAGGTTCCGGCGAGCAGACGCGCCTTGGCGGACCGATCCACCACCAGGACCGAGCCGCCGTCGTCTCGGCGAACGGGATGGTCGAGGAACGCGACGACGTCTCCCTTCGGGGACACGCGCGGGTGGCTGATCCAGCCCGACGACTGAAACAAGACCTTGCCGGCCGGGTATTCGAGCTGCTTGCGGCCGTTGACTTCGCGAACCACCGCGTAGCTCGTGCCGTCCGGGCCCCAGTCGGCCCACTCGACGTCGGTCAGGATCGGCCTCGGGGCGACGCCTCCCGAAACGCTGACCTGCGCGAGCGTGCCCGAGCGGAGGAACGCTTCGACGATGTGCCGGTCGGTGATCACGAGCATCTCGCCCGACTTCGAGATCGACGCGACGTCGGCGCCGACGAGGCCGAACACCCGGGACTCGGGCCGGTCGGTGCGGGTCGAGAAGATCTCGACGGGCTTGCCGTCCCACGCCGCGGCGTAGAGGACGGTCTGGCCGTCGGGAGCGAACCGGCCTGCGTAGAGCTCTCCGCGGCGGAAAGTCAGCTGCTGGTAGTTCGGGGGCGGCGTGTAGCCCGCCTTCTTGCCCGCCCCGAAACCGGCGAACAGACCCGCGGCGAGCGCCACGAGGGCGGCGAGGAGCGCCGGCACGAGCGCGCCGCGCTTCCTGGCCGGCCCCGGCGCCGCGACGGCCGCGGTGGCCGCCGAGACGCCCGACAGGGATTCGAGGTCGAAGGCGATGTCGCGCGCCGACTGGAAGCGTTCCTCGGGATTCTTCTCGAGACAGTGCCGCACGAGGCGGTCGAGCCCGCCGTGAATCTCCTTGTTGGTCGGCGCGAGATCCGGCGGCTCCTTGGTGAGGATCGCGGTGATGGTGTCGGCGGCCGACTCGCCGCGAAACGCGCGCTGGCCCGACAGCATCTCGTAGAGGATCGTCCCGAAGGCGAAGATGTCGGAGCGCTGATCGGCGGCCTTTCCGCGCACCTGTTCGGGCGCCATGTAGCCCATCGTGCCGAGCACGACCCCCGGCTGCGTGCCACCCGAAACCGTCGGCATGTCGGTCTGACCGCTCTCGTCCTTCTCGGACTTCAGCTTCGCGAGGCCGAAGTCGAGGATCTTCACGCGGCCGTCCCGCGTGACGAACAGGTTCTCGGGTTTCAGGTCGCGGTGGACGATTCCCTTCTCGTGCGCCGCCGCGAGCCCTTTCGCGATCTGGATCGCCCAGTCGATCGCCTTGCGGACGGGAATCGATCCGGCGAGGAGCCGCGCGCGCAGGGTCTCCCCCTCGAGGAGCTCGGCGACGATGTAGGGCGAGCCGTTCGCCGAGCCGATGTCGTGCACCGCGGTGATGTTCGGATGGTTGAGGATCCCGGCCGCGCGCGCCTCCTGCTCGAAGCGATGGAGACGGTCCGCGTCCTGCGAGAACGTCGCGGGCAGCACCTTGATCGCGACCTCGCGGCCCAGGCGCGGGTCCTTCGCCCGGTACACTTCGCCCATGCCGCCCGCACCGATGGGCGCGAGGATTTCGTAGGGGCCGAGTCGGGTGCCGGTGGCGAGCGTCATGAAGTCGCGGGATTGTAGCCCGGTCTACTTCATGCCCTCGACGAGCTGGAGGTAGGACAGGACGCGGAGGTAGCTGTACGCGTAGGTCCTCCCGTCCGGCGGGAGGACGACGCGGCTGATCATGTTGAGTCCGGCGGCGTCCGCGACCATCAGCTCTTTCCAGAGCTCGAGCTTCCCGCTCGCCATGTCGTAGCGGTGCAGCCGCATGGGAATCGACTGCTCCTCCTGGAGGTAGAGGTATTTCCCGTCCGGAGAAAACCGCGCCGGGCGCATGTTGTCATTCAGTCCCTCGAGAGCCCTGGGCTCTCCTCCCGCCAGCGGATAGAGGTAGATGCGGCGGTCCGGTCCACGGACGACGATGGACTTGCCGTCCGGCGTGATCGTGCCCCGGTACAAGGAGTAGCCCTCGGGGGTGATCGCCCGCGACTTGGAGCCGTCGATGCCGCGCAGGTAGAGGCGCGTGCCCCGGCCGGCCTGGCTCGCCGAGAACACGATCTGCTTGCCATCCGGCAGGAAATCGGCGTTCAGGGGATCGACGCCTTCGTAAGAGAGCGCGCGTGCCTCGCCGACGCTCGTGGGCAGGAGAAGGAGCTGCGGCTTCTCCGCGGCCGTAATCGAAATCGCCCAGGCGCCGTCGGGCGAGAGGGCTTCCGTATATCCCGCCCCGATGCGCACGGCCGGCGAGCCGTCCGTCTTCCTGAGGTAGGCGGAATAGCCGGGTCCCCCGCCCTCGCCGGACTCGGTGAGGAGAATCTTCTGGCCGTCGGGGGTGATGTCGGTGACGAGCGAGTAGTCGAGCCAGGAGAGCTCGTGCTCTTTCTCGTCTCCGGGAACGCGGGCGAGGATGCCGAGGCGGGCACTCTCGTTGGTCATGAGGACCCGCCCGTCTTTGGAGATGTCGCGAATCGTGCTGATCCCGGGGACGCGGCCCACGAGACGGACCTTGCCGCTCGGAGTGACGGCGTGGACGGCGCGGTTGAAGCCGTTCTCGGCGGCCGTGTACCAGATCTCGCGGCCGTCCGGCGTCCACGCGAGGCCCTGGACCGTCGCGTAAAGCGGCGTCAGCTCCGTCTTCTTTCCGGCAAGATCCACCACGGAGGCTCGCCCGCCGTCGTCGTTCTGGAAGGGATGATCGACGAACGCCACCATGTCCCCCTTGGGCGAGACGCGGATCTGACCGACCCACCCCGTCGTCTCAAAGAGGACCTTGCCGATGGGATACTCGAGGCGGTTCTTGACGCCGACGTCGCGCACGATCGCGAGCGACTGCCCGTCCGGACTCCAGTCCGCGAACTGCACGTCGTCGAGGATGTCGCGGGGCGCGCCCCCGGCGATCGAGATCCGCGCGAGGCGTCCGATGCGGACGAACGGCCTGTAGGCGCGGCGGTTGAGCGACACGGCCATCTCGCCCGCCCTGGAGATCGACAGGACCTCCGCAGAGGCAAGGCCGAACGGCCGCGACTCCGGGCTCTCGGGACGGTTGATGAAGATCTCGAAGGGCTTGCCCTCCCACCCGGCGGAGTAGACGATCGTCTGCCCGTCGGGAGCAAAGAGCGACGAGCCGACCTCCCCGCGGGAGAACGTGATCTGGTGGAACGTCGGCGGCTGGACGAAGCCGGCCTTCTTGCCGGCAGAGAAAACGAAGGGGCTGGCCAGCGCGGCGCCGATCAAAGCCGCCAGGGCGAGAAGCGCCCAGGGCCGGTTCGGGGCCGCGAGCGGCGCATGCACGCCGGTGTGCGCCGGCGCCGAGACGCTCGAGAGGGCCTCGAGGTCGAAGGCGACGTCGCGCGCGGACTCGAAGCGCTCTTCCGGGTTCTTCTCCAGGCAATGCCGCACGATCCGGTCGAGGCCGGGATGGACGTCCTTGTTCGTCTGCGAGAGGTCCGGCGGCTCCTTCGTCAGGATCGCCGTGATCGTGTCCGCCGCCGTGTCGCCGCGGAACGCCCGCTGGCCCGACAGCATCTCGTACAGGATCGTCCCGAACGCGAAGAGGTCGGAGCGCCGGTCGGCCGGCCTGCCGCGCACCTGCTCCGGCGCCATGTAGCCCATCGTGCCGAGCACCACGCCCGGCTGCGTCCCGCCCGAGACCGTTCCGACGTCCGTCTGTCCGCTCTCGGCCCCCTCCGGCTTCAACTTGGCGAGCCCGAAGTCGAGGATCTTGACGCGGCCGTCCTTCGTCAGAAAAAGATTCTCGGGCTTCAGGTCGCGGTGGACGATCCCCTTTTCGTGCGCGGCGGCGAGGCCCTTCGCGATCTGGACCGCGTAGTCGATCGCCTTGCGGACGGGCACGGCGCCGGCGCCGAGGCGGCCGCGCAGCGTCTCCCCCTCGAGGAGCTCCGTGACGATGTACGGGGAGCCGTCCGCCGAGCCGATGTCGTAGACGGCCGTGATCCCCGGGTGGTTCAGGACGCCCGCCGCGCGCGCCTCCTGCTCGAAGCGCTTGAGGCGGTCGGCGTCCTGCGAGAAGGACGCCGGCAGCACCTTGATCGCGACCTCGCGCCCGAGCCGTGGGTCGCGCGCCTTGTAGACCTCCCCCATTCCTCCCGCTCCGAGCTGGGAGATGACCTCGTACGGCCCGAGCTTCGTTCCCGCGGCCAGGGTCACTTCAGCCCCTCGACCTGATAGAGCGTCGAGAGCACGCGCACCATGCCACCGAGGATCATCCTGCCGTCCGGCGTCACGCGGACGGGCCCGAACTGGTTCACGCCGCCGGCATCGGTGCCGACGATGTCGCGGACGTGGGTCCGGCGGCCCGACGCGATGTCGAGGAGATCGACGGTGCAGGGGAAGCCGAGCTGCGAGACGTACAGACCTTTCCCGTCCGCGGCCCAGCCTGCCGGCGAGTCGCCCGGCTTCGACGCGGCGAGGTCGGTCGGCGTTCCGCCCGCCATCGGGTAGAGGTGCACACGATTGTCCGGCCCGATCGCCGCGATCCAACGCGAGTCGGGCGACACGAAGTGACGCGCCTCGATGATTCCTTCATCGCTGATC
>DATJXB010000023.1:0-17864 GCA_035500755.1 Thermoanaerobaculia bacterium
CCTTGACTCTCGTCGTTCTCGGCGGATTCGCCCTCGCCGGCGCGTTGCGCGCCGAAGGGGCGGAGGACGCCACCGCGTCGGACTTCGAGCTCGAGTCCGGAGTGCCCGCGATGCTCCTCCCCCCGGAGCACGCGCAGACCCGGCACCTGTCCGACCTGACCCTGGGGAACTTCTTCACGGAAGGCTGGGACCAGGACTGGTCGAAGTGGCGGCACTACACGCCCGACATGGCCCTGCTGCGCGTGACGACCAACTTTCTCGAACGGGAGTTCCGCGCGGACTACGTCAAGACCGACGTGGCCAACAGCGCGACGACGGACTCGACCGACTTTCTCAACATGCTGATCGCGTATGCGGTGAATCGCCGCCTCATGCTCGAGATCATCGGCAACTACCAGTGGAACGATCGCACCAACGGCACCGAGGTCAGCGGCTCCGGGGCCGCCTTCCTGGCGCGCTTCCAGCTCATCGAGACCGCCGACGCGTCCTACTCGTTTCAGGCGCGCGTCTCGGCGCCGAACAAGGGGATCGGCGGCACCCAGACGTCGTTGCAGTTCGGGCTCGCCGGCTGGCAGGACGTGCACTCGTGGGTACCCGCGCTCGGCAAGTTCGGCCTGTACTACTCGTTCCAGTACGAGAACCTGCTCGGAAACCCGGCGGCGACGGCCACGAAAAACGACATCAGCTACGACGTCTCGTTCGCCGAGACCTGGACGACGCCGACGACGAAGTTCTTCGGGAACTTCACGACGTTCCTCGAGTTCTTCGGCCAGACCTTTCTCGACGGCGCGAACTCGGGCAAGACGAACGTCACCGTGACGCCCGGCTTCCGCTTCTGGTTCATCCCGGAGAACTCGATCTCCTTCGGGGTGGACTTCCCGGTCAGCAGCAAGCCGGCGGTCCACGAGGTCTATCGGGCGACGTACATCCTGAACTTCTGATCCGGCGCGAGCCCTCTCAGCGGCCTCCGGTCTGGTACTGAAGCCGCGCCTCGGCGACCCGGTACCGGTAACGCGCCTCGGTCGCTCCGATCTCGGCGCGCGTCTGCTGCAGCTGGGCCTGTGAGAGCTCGACGATCGACGACAGGCCGAGGTCGTAGCGCCCGCGCGCGAGGTCGAGGGCGCGATTGGCCTGCGCGAAGAGCTGGTCGGCGACCGCGATCCGCTCGTAGGCCGCGGCCGCGTCGAGCCAGGCCGTGCGGACGTCGCGGGCGACGTCGTTCTCGAGCTCGGCCAGCGCCTGGCGCGCGGCCTGCGCGAGGAAGTCGGACTCGGCGGCGCGGGCCTGGAACTGGAAGCCGTTGAAGATCGGGATGTCCACGTTGATCCCGATGGCGCCGTACCAGGGCGAGATGTTCTCGTTGCGCCAGGGCGCGCCGCCCGCCGCGCCGAGCGCGCGGACGTTCGGGAGCATCAGGTCCTTCTCGGCGATGTGGAAGGTTTCGGCCGCGCGGGCCTCGTCGTCGAGCGCGGCGACCTCGGGCCGGTGCGACAGGGCTTCGCCGACGAGCGGCCCGACCTCCGCGGCGGGAGCCGCGAGAGGCGTCGTCTCCTCGACGAGCTCGAAGTTCTTCTGGTCGGGGTAGCCCAGGACGGCGGACAAGACGGCGAGCGCCGCCTTCTCCGCGTTCCCGGCGTCGAGCAGCAGCAGCTTCGACTCGGCGAGGTCGACCTGGGCGAAGCTCGCGTCGAGCTCGGAGCGGAGCTTGCTCTGAGCCAGCGCCCCGACCTGGTCGGCGACGCTCTGCCGCGCCGAGACCGTCTGCTGCGCCACCTTCAGGAGCGCCTGCGCGCCGAGGGCGCCGTAGAACGACTCGTCGACGGCGAGGACGATGTCGGCCGTCGTCGCGATCGTCCGCTCGGCGTCGGCCTGCGCGTGCAGGGTCGACGTCTCGACGAGGTTCGACGTCCGTCCGAAGTCGGTGACGAGCTGGTTCAAGGCGACGCCGCCCGCGGCCCGGTCGTAGATCGCCGGGTTGGAGAGGCCCCCGGCGCTGATGCGGCCTCCCTCGTGCGCCGCGACGCCGGTCAGGTAGGCGTCGAGCGTCGGGTAGTACGCGGATTTCGCGACGCGCGAGGCCTGCACCGAGGCGAGGGCGTTCAGGCGAGCGACGGAGATGCGCGGGTTGTTCTGCCGGGCGATCGACTCCGCGACCTGGCGCGTCAGGCGAATCGGCGCCTCGACCGTCTGCGCGAAGGCGGTTGCCGCCGCGAGGCCGAGCGCGGCGAGAGAGGCGAGCGTCCTCGAGCGCCCGCTCACGACGCCACCGCCGCGGCGCCGGCTTCGCGCCGGTGGAGGAGACGATACGCCGCCGGGACGAGGTAGACGGTGGCGACCACCGACACGAGCAGACCGCCGATGATCGCCTGCGCCAGCGGCGCGTAGGCCTCGGCGCCGGTGCCGAGCTTCATCGCCATCGGCAGCAGGCCGATGATCGTCGCGAGCGACGTCATCAGGATCGGCCGCAGCCGGATGCGGCACGCTTTCTCGAGCGCCTCGTCCAGGGCCTCGCCTTCGCGGCGCAATGTCCGCGTGAAGTCGACGATCAGGATGCTGTTCGAGACGACGATGCCGACCATCATGACGACGCCCATCAGCGACATGACGTTCAGCGTGCTGCCGGCCGCGAGCAGCACGAGGATGACGCCGGTCAGGCCGGGCGGAATCGCGAGCAGGATGATGAACGGATCCAGAAACGACGAGAACTGCGCCACGAGGATCAGGTACACGAGGGCCACCGAGAGGATCAGGCCGAGCCCGAAGCTCCGGAAGGATGCCCGCATGCCCTGGACGGAGCCGCGCAGGTCGACGCGGACGCCTTCGGGCAGCTTCGTGTTCGCGACGACCCGGTCGATCGCGGCGGCGAGGCGGCCGAGGTCCTCGCCGGACGGCGTCACGTAGACATCGACGACGCGGCGGAGCTGGTAGTGGTCGACCTCGGTCGGCGCCTCGATGGCTTTGACCTTGACGACGGCGTCGAGCTGGGTCGGGTTGGGGTTGCCCGCCGCGCGGATGGGGATCTGCTTCAGGTCCGAGAGGGATCGGACCTGGTCCTCGGGGTACTGGACGGTGAGCATGTAGTCGTTGCCGGTCTTCGGGTCGACCCAGAAGCTCGGCGCGATCATCTGGTTCGACGTCAGCGCGGTGATCACGTTGTCGACGACCTCCTTCTGCGACAGCCCGACGAGGCTCGCGCGCTGGCGGTCGATGTCGAGGCGCAGCGACGGGTAATCCTGGTCCTGCGGGACGAGCACGTCGCTGACGCCGCGCAAACGCCGGACCTGTCCCGCGACGTCCGCGGCGACGGCGGCCGTCTTCTCGAGGTCCGCGCCGCTGACCTGGATGTCGATCGGCGCCGGTAGACCCAGGTTCAGCACGGCGTCGACGAGACCGCCCGACTGGAAGTAGGACGTCAGCTCCGGCAGCTCGTCGCGCAGGCGCTTTCGCACCCGGTTCATGTATTCGTAGCTGCCGACGCGGTGGTCCTCCTTGAGACTCACCTGGGTGAAGGCCGTGTGGGACGCCGAGTTGGACGTGTAGATCGCCGAGAAGTCCGGCGTCGTCCCGATGTTCGAGACGATCATGCCGAGATCCTCCGGAGACACGACCTTGCGGATCGCGGCCTCGACTTTCTTGACGTAGTCCTCGGTCAGCTCGAGGCGTGTGCCGGAGGGCGCCTTGAGGTTGATGACGAACTGGCCGGGGTCGGTCCGCGGGAAGAACGAAACGCCGAGCAGCGGGAAGAGCGAGAAGCTCAACAGGCAGACGCCGAGGAGCCCCACGACGGTCGCGGCCGGTCGGGCCAGCGATACCGCCAGGGAGCGCACGTACCGGTCGAGGACCTGCTCGAACCGGTGGTTGAAGCGGTGCACGAAACGGCCGAACCCCGAGAGCGTGTCGACGTGGTCTTCCTCGAGGTGCGCCGTGCGCAGGAAGCGGGAGCAGAAGAGCGGCACGACCGTCATCGCAACGAAGTACGAGGCGAACAGCGACAGCGCGACGGCGAGCGCCAGCGCCGAGAAGAGGAACCGGCTGACGCCGTAGAGGAAGATGACCGGCAGGAACACGACGACGGTCGTCAGCGTCGCCGCGAGCACGGGCAGGGCCACCTCGGCGCCGCCTTTCTCCGAGGCGACGTCGGGGGTCTCGCCCATCTCGAGGTGCCGGAAGATGTTCTCGAGCACGACGACCGAGTTGTCGATCAGGCGCGAGAAGGCGAGCGCGAGGCCGCCGAGGACCATCGTGTTGACGGTGCCTCCGCCGCCGCTGATCGCGAGAAACGCCGCGAGCGCCGACAGGGGGATCGAGAGGAAGACCGCCACGGTCGCGCGGACGCTGCCGAGAAAGAGCAGGATCATGATCCCGGTCAGGATCAGGCCGATGCCGCCCTCGTGGAGGAGGTTCTCGATGGCGCGCCGGACGAAGAGCGACTGGTCGAAGACGACGCTGGCGGAGAGCTGGCGCGGCACGTCCGTCAGGCCGTGCACGGCCTTCTGGATGCCGTCGACGACGGCGAGCGTGTTCGTGTCGCCGCCCTGCTTGAGGATCGGCAGGTAGACGGAGCGCTGGCCGTCGACGCGGACGATGTTCGTCTGGATCTGCTGGGCGTCCCGCGCCTGGCCGACGTCGCGCACGAGGACGGACGCGTTGCCGACGGTCTTGACCGGCAGGGCGTTGATCTCGTTCGTGTCCGGAAGCTGGCTGTTCGTGTAGAGGCTGTAGTCGGTCGGGCCGATGCGCACGTCGCCGGCCGGCAGGATGAGGTTGGCGTCGTTGACGGTCCGGACGACGTCCATGACCGAGAGCTGGTGCGCCTCGAGCTTCAGCGGGTCGACGTAGACCATGATCTGGCGGTAGCGGCCGCCGAAGGGCTGGGGCACGGAGGCGCCCGCGACGTTGGCGACCTGGTTGCGCACGGCGTACTGGCCGAGGTCGCGCAGCTGCGTCTCGTCGAGGCCCTCGCCCTTGAGCGTGATGAGGCAGACGGGCAGGCTCGACGCGTCGAACTTCAAGACGACGGGCGGCAGCGTGCCGGGAGGCAGCCGGCGCAGGTTCGCCAGCGCCAGGTTCGAGATCTGGGACAGCGCGGCGTTGGCGTCGGCTCCCGGGTGGAAGTAGATCTTGATGAGGCTCACGCCGGGGAGCGAGCGCGACTCGATGTGGTCGATGTCGCTGCCGAGGGTGAAGAAGCGCTCGAAACGCCCCGTGATGCTGGTCTCGATCTGCTCGGGCGGCATCCCGGAGTAGAACGTCGCGACGACGACGACCGGGATGTTGATCGACGGGAAGAGATCGACGGGCATCCGCACGAGCGTCGTCGTGCCGAGCAGCGCGACGATCAGGAAGACGACGATGATGAAGTAGGGATGGCGGATGGCGAAGCGCGACATCAGAACGCCTCCGCCCCGGCTTTCGCCTCTTCGATCGGCTGCGGCTTGACCGCGTCGCCCGCGCGGAGCTGACCCCGGCCGCCGATGACCACGCGGTCGCCGTCGGCGAGGCCGCCGAGGATCTCGAGCCGCCGCGATCCTTCGAGGCCGATCTTGACGGTCCTCGACTCGACCCGGTCCTGCGGCGAGACGACGAGGACCGTCGCCTCGGCGCCGTTGCGCGAGACCGCCTGGATCGGGACGGTCAGCGACGCCTCCTTGCGCGAGAGCACGAGCACGGTCTCCGCGTACATGCCGGCGACCAGGCTCGCGTCGGGGTTGGCGACGTCGATCTCCGTCTCCATCGTCCGCGTCTGGCGGTCGAGGTCGTCGGAGAGACGGGCAACGCGGCCCTCCAGCGAGCGGTCGAGCGCCGGCACCCGGACGCGCACCGTCGTGCCGACGTGGATGCGCGACACCGCGGACTCGGGCACGGGGAGCACGAGGCGGAGGCGGTCGTCCTCGGCCAGGCGCACCACCGGCATCGCCTGCGTGTTGGACGAGGTGCCGGCCTGGATCAGGGCGCCGGTGTCGGCGTAGCGCTTGACGATGACGCCCGAGAACGGCGCCGTGATGCGCGTGTAGTCCGACATCGCCGTGACCTGGCGCAGCGTGGCCGAGGCCTGGGCCATCTGCGCCTCGGCCTGTTTGTCCCGCGCGAACGCGTCCTCGAGCTCCTGCGCGGCGATCAGGCCGGGCCGGGTCTCGGAGACTTCCTTCAGCCGCGCGTACGCCGAGTGAGCCGCGTCGTGCGCGGAGCGGGAGCGGTCGAGCGCGGCGTCGGCTTCCTGGAGCTGGGCCACGAGCTCCGGGATCTCGAGCACGGCGAGCACCTGCCCCACCTTGACGCGGTCGCCGACGTCGACGGAGATCGTCTTGATGTAGCCCGCGACTTTCGCGTGGAGGTCGACCTCCTGGAAGGGTTTGAACTCGCCGGACAGGGTCAGCGTCGTCTGGAGGGGAGTCTGTCGCGCCAGTGCGACCGACACCGGGCGCGCCGACTCGGCCGAGGGGTCCGGGCGCGGCGCGCGGCCCCGCGCGAAGACGCTCCACAGCAGCACCGCGGCCGCCGCGGCGCCCGCGATCATGATCGTTCGCTTCCGATGCCTGGTCATTCGTCGGCTCCTCTGCGCTCGTGGGTCGCGGCGCGCGCGCGCGAGCCACGACGGTCGAAACGGCCGCGGCGTCCGGAACGGATCGCCGCGCGCGGAGCGTCAGCCCCGCAGCGTCAGAGGGCGGCGGGAGGAGCCCGGAGGAGGTGGGCGGCGGTTCGCCGTTCTCCGGCGAAGAGAACCGAGTCGGGCGTGTCGCGGAAGAGGCGCGCCGGCGGACGGGAGGCAACTTCTTCGGCGGCGGGAGTCAGGGCGCAGACCGGATCGAGCACCCGCTCTTCGGGCGGCGGGAACTTGACCGGATCGGAAAACGACGTCAGCAGCTCCTCGGGCGAGCGGGTCGGCAGGCGCTGGGCGACGCGGCTCTGCATGCCGACGTAAAGGAGCGCCGCGATGGTGAACAGGAGCAGGGCGGCCCTCCGGGGGCCAACGCCCCATCCGCGGCCGTCGCCGCCTTTCCGGAATTCAGGGAAGTTCACCATCACGGATTGTCTCGCCGGGTTCGGGCCCCGGCAAGGGGGGAACTGCCGTGGGGGCCTTCGCATTCCCGGAAAGCCGGGCCGGTAAGATGTTTGCCTTCGAGAGGGAGGAACGCATGAGGCTCCGTGTTGCCCTGGCCGGCCTGCTCCTGGCCCCGATTCTCGTCGCCGCCGACGGCGCGGCGCCCGTGCTCGTTCTGCCGGGTCACCCCGACGCGGCGGTGACGCCGGCGGCGCTGCTCGCGGCCGGCGCCGGCGAGGTCAAGGTCGAAGGACCGCAGGGAACGACCCTTTACCGCGGCCGGCCCCTTCTCGACGTTCTCGAGAAGGCTGGTCTCGTCACCGACGGCATGCCGAACGAGCGCACCCTCGCGCCGGACGTCGTCGTCGCGAGCGGCCGCGACGGCTATACGGTCGCCTTCTCGGTCGGGGAGCTGACGATGCACCGGGCGGATCCGCGCGTGTACCTCGTGGCCGAGACCGCGCAGGGGCCGTTGCCGCCCGACCAGGGCCCGGTGCGCTTGATCGTCGTCGGCCAGCGCGCGCGCTCGGCGTACGGCCTCGCGAAAATCGAAGTCCGCTCGCTCGGGACCAACGCCGCGAAGAAGCCCTGAGCCGTCAGGAGCGCAGGCCGAAAGTCACCGTCACCGTGAGATAGACGCGGACCGCGCGGCCGTTCAACGTCGCGGCGCGGTAGCGCCACCGGCGGACGGCGTCGGTTGCCGCTCTGTCGAGGATCGGGTTGACGGATTTCAGGATCCGCACGTCGTCGACGTCGCCGGACACCGTGATGATCGCTTCGAGGATCACGACGCCTTCGACGTGGCCGCGGCGCATCGACTCGGGATACTCCGGATCGACCCGGGAGAGGGGAACCGGCGCGACGACGTCGCCGCCGGGGCGCAGCGGGGTTTCGTCAACGGCGACGGGTCCGGTCCCGACGGCAGGCTGGTTGCCGGTACCGTCTTCGACCCCGGTCGCAAAGCCGGGCTGTTCGCCCTCCCCGGCTCCCGGACGCTCGGTATCGGAGGGCGGCGTGTCTGCGGCCGATGCCGTCGTCGGCGGGAGGGCGACCACGGGGGGCGCGGCGCTCGATTGAGGCCGCGCCGGGTGGACGGGCGCCGCCCGTTCGCCCCGCGTTCCGCGCGGCGGCGGCGGGCCGTCCCAGATCTCGATGCGTTGGACGGGTTCCGGCGGCTCGCCCGCGCTCCAGACGGTCGCGCCGACGAGGGCGGCGATCGTCGCGGCGTGCAGGCCGATCGCCAGGGGCAGGCTCTTGTTGCGGCCGGCGGGCGAGGGGTCTTTCCCGGATTCGATCAGCGACCGGTCGAACATGGCGGGTTCTCCTCTGGGAGAGAAGAACCCGCGGCCGGCCGGCCGGTTCCCGCCGAAAGGCTACTTCCCGACGATGACCTCGCTCGCCTTGACGAAAGCCGTGACCGCGTCGCCTTCCTTCAGCTTCATGCGGTCGACCGACGCGAGCGAGATCGTCGAGACGATCGTCTGGCCGCCGCCGACCTCGATCGAGACTTCCGCGACGACCGTGCCGCGCTTGACGGACACGATCTTTCCCTTGAGCTGGTTACGGGCGCTGAGCTCCATCCGTGGCCTCCTGACGCGACCCGTGGGCGGGCCGTGGCGTTGAGGGATGCCGCCGATGACCGCGTTCGAGTCGGTGACCTGCGGCTGACGAAACCGTCTGGAGACCGGATGGTGCCAGGATCGGTGGAGTGACCCTTACTCCGACCGCAACGCCTGGATCACGTCCACGCGCGACGCACGGACCGCGGGCAGGAGCGATGCGAGGATCGCCGCGGCCACCAGAAGCACGGCCGCTCCGGCGATCGGAAGCAGGCCCGGCATCTGAGCCGCCCCGAACAGGCGGGTCGCTGCCCAGATCAACGCGATTCCGCCGAGGCCGCCGACCAGGATTCCGGCGGAGGCGATCGCCGCGCCTTCGGCGAGGACGCTCGCCCTGAGCTGGCGAGGCTCGCATCCGACCGCGAGCCGGATGCCGAACTCCCGCGTCCGGGCGCCCACCGAGAACGCCAGCACGCCCGCGACGCCGACCACCGCGATGAGCAGGGCGATGCCGCCGAAGGCCGAGAACACGAAAGCGTTCAACCGCTCCGGCGTCAGCACCTGGGTGCGGACGTCCTCGAGCGTGGCGGCCCGCTCGACCGCCTGGCCGGCGGAGAGGTCGTGAAGGGTGCGCGTGACGGCGGGGACGAGCGCGTAGGGATCCCCCGCCGCGCGGACGAACAGGCGGCTCGGCTCCCCGAGCTGGCGCCACGGGAGATACACCGTCATCGTCGGCGCCTGCACGACGTTTTCGTCGTCCACGTCGGCGACGACGCCGACGATGCGGCGCGGCGTGGGCTCGAGTCCGCTCCGCTGGTCGAACCACACGTGCCGGTTGACCGCTTCGCCCTTCGGGAAGAGCCGCTGCGCCACGCTCTGACTGACGATGGCGACGGCCTCCGAGTCGGGCCGGTCCTGGTCCGTGAAGTCGCGGCCGGCGACGATCGGGACTCCGAGCACGGCAAAGAATCGAGGCGAGATGGGCCGGAACATGCAGGCCGGGTTGTCCTCCCCGTTGGCGGGCTTGTACCCATCGAACCCGAACTGGAGCTTCGTGTGCCTGAAGTCGTCGCGCCAGGGCACGACCATCCCGGACGCCACGCCGTCCACACCCGGCAGCTCGCCGATCCGCCGGGTCGCCTCCTGGAAGAACTTGTCGGTCGCTTCGCCGCCGGCGCCGGGCGCGGGTGGCGGAACGTCGACCGCCAGGACCCGCCGCATGTCATAGGCGGTGTTCGCCGTCGACATCGCGTTCAGCGTCGCGACCAGCATGCCGGCGCCGACGAGCAGCAGGAAGGAGCACGCGATCTGTGTGGCTGCGAAGATCTTGAGACGCCGGTTCGTTCCCGGCGTGATCCGAATGCCGCCGACACCGGGATTCGGAGCGCTCGACCGGTCGAAGGCGGGCAGCCGCGGAACGTACGCGAGCAGCACCGCCGCCACCACGGCCAGGCCGGCGCCGAGCCAGAGCACGCTGCCGTCCACTCTCGCCTCCAGGGCGCGGACGGAGAAGCGCGCGGCATAGCGGGCCGCGACCGCCACGAGCGGCCTCGCGAGCAGCAGCCCGAGCGCGGCTCCCGCGACGCAGAGGACGAGGCTCTCCGCGAGCAGGGTGCGCCGGAGCGCGCCCCGACTGGCGCCGAGCGCGGCGCGCACGGCGAGCTCGCCTTCGCGGCGGACCGACCGGCCCAGAATCAGGTTGGCGACGTTCGAGCAGGCGATGACGAAAACCACCGCCGCCGCCGCCAGCAGCAGCAGCAGGATCGTCCGCGCCGGCGACGCGAGCTGGTCGCCGAGGGTCTTGACCTCGAGCCCGACGCGGGCGGCCGCGGAGTACGACTCCGGATGCGCCTGCATCATCGACGCGTGCACGGCCTTCAGCTCCGCCCGGGTCCCCTCCAGCGTCGCTCCCGGAGCGAGGCGCCCGAAGAGCTCGGTCATGCGGTGCCAGCGCTCCTTTTGCATCGTCGCCCCGAGGTGGTGCGGGCTCGTCACGACGTTCGCGATGATCTGCGTCTCGGCCGGGTAGGGCACCGACGGCTCGAGGACGCCGACGACCGTCGTGTTGCCGGGACCCAGACGGATGACCTTGCCGACGACCGACGGATCGGAGTGCAGCGCCGTCGTCCAGAAGCGGTGCGTCAGGACCGCGACGGGTGCCGCCGTCGGTCCGTCGTCGCCGGCGTTGATCAGCCGCCCGATCACAGGCCGAAGGCCCATGACGTCGAAGAACGATCCGTTGACCACGCCGGCGCTCACGATGCGAGGCTCCCCGCCGAGCCCGACCAGCGTGAAGTCGAGAGTGGAAAAATCGCCGAACGCGGAGATCGACTTCACGCTCGACTCGAAGTCCGCGATCTCCGGCATGGAAAAGTTGAGGTTCTCCGTCCCGATGCCCCGGGCGGTCTGGCGGATGTAGACGAGCCGATCCGCATCCCGATTGACGAGCGGACGCAGGAGCACGCTTCGAACGACGCTGAAGATCGCCGCGTTGGCGCCGATGCCGAGCGCGAGAGTCACGATCACGGTGATGGCCAGGCCCCGCGTGCGCCGAAGGGAACGCATCCCGATGCGCATTTCCTGGAAGAACATCAGGAGGGCGTCGGACCAGCGGCTGTACCAGACTCGGTGCATCGAGTCGCGGACGGCCTGAAGCGGTCCGAGCTCCTCGAGCGCGCCGCGCCGGGCGGACTCGGGATCCTCGCCGCGCTCGATCCGCTCCTGAATGCTCAGCTCCAGGGCGCTGCGGATTTCGTCCTCGAGGTCGCGGTCGTCGGGCGGGCGCATGATTTCTACTCCTCGGGGGCCGGCGCGGGGTTCATGATTCGGCCGATGGCGCGAACGAGCTGGGACCATCGGTCCTGCTCCCGGACCAGCTGGGCCCTGCCGGCGGGCGTGAGACGGTAGAACTTTGCCCGCTGATTCGCGTCGCTGACTCCCCACTCGGACTTCAGCCATCCCCGCTTCACGAGCCGGTGCAGGGCGGGGTAGAGAGAGCCGGTCTCCACCTTCAGCAGCTCCTCGGACTGCCGGCGGATGGCCTGGCCGATCCCGTGGCCGTGACGAGGCCCCCACTGAAGGGTCCGCAGGATGAGCATGTCGAGGGTGCCCTGGAGGAGCTCGAGGCGCGGGTCGTCGGAGGTTTTCGTCATAGCCATAGACCGTCTACTACTCTATACGTAGAACGTCTACGGCTTGTTTCGGGGTCTCGGGAGCCTGACCTGGCTCGGCGTGCCGGGAAAGCACGGGGCCTCGTCCGCAGGCGATTGTTGGAGCCGATGACCGGACTTGAACCGGTGACCTGCGGTTTACGAAACCGCTGCTCTACCGACTGAGCTACATCGGCTCGGGAGGCGGGATCTTACGGAAAGCGGGACTCCCGGTCAAACGCGGGCCTCGCCGGATTTCCGCTCGGGCCTAGTCGAACCGCACCGAGACGATCTTCGAGCAGCCGGGCTCCTCCATGGTGACGCCGTACATGACGTCGGCCGTCTCCATGGTGCGCTTGTTGTGGGTGATGGCGATGAACTGGGTCTCTTCCGTCATGTCCCGGAGGAGTTTCGTGAACCGGTCGATGTTGGCCTCGTCGAGCGGCGCGTCGACCTCGTCCAGGATGCAGAAGGGCGAGGGCTTGAAGCGGAAGATCGCCATCAGAAGGGCGATCGCCGTCAGGGCTTTCTCGCCGCCCGACAGGAGGAGGATCGACTGGTTGCGCTTGCCCGGCGGGTGCGCGTCGATCTCGATCCCCGACTCGAGCAGGTCGTTCTCGTCGAGCAGCTTCATCTCCGCCGCGCCGCCCTGGAACAGGCGCTCGAACATCGCCTTGAAGTTGGCGTTGATCGCGTGGAACGCTTCGGCGAACCGCTCGGATGACGTCGCGTTGATCCTGCGGATCGACTCCTGGAGCTCGGCGATCGACTTCAGGAGGTCGTCGCGCTGCGCCGTCAGGAACGTGAGCCGCTCGGACATCTCCTTGTGCTCCTCGAAGGCGAGCACGTTGACGGGGCCCAGGCGCTCGAGCGACGCGGTCAGCTCGACGACCTCGGCCTCGAGCGCCGCGAGGGCCTCGGGCGAGGAGTCGGCCGGCGCCTCGAGCGCCTCGGGCGAGACGCCGAACTCCTCGCGGGCCTGGGACACGAGGTGCTCGAGATCCGAGCCGACGCGCGTGGCCGAGACCTCGGCTTCGAAGCGCGCCTCGCGGGCGGCGTCGAGCGTCGAGCGGTCGGCGCGTGTCGCCGCCTCCGCGGCTTCGACGCGGACGGCGGCCTCGCGCGCCCTTTCGGTCGACGTGGCGTGGGCGCCCGAGCGCTCCTCGCGCGCGGCGAGATTCCTCTTCTGGCGCTCGCGCGCGTCGATTTCCTCCTGGGCGAGCTCGGCCGAGCGGGCGAGCAGCCGCGTCTCTTCTTCGGTCGCCTCGGCGAGGCGGCGCTCGAGAGTCGAGCGCGACTCCTTCAGGGTGTCGCGCGCCGCTTCGAGGGCGCGGCGCCGTTCGGCGGCGACCTCGGCCTCGGTCCGGCGGTGGGCGAGCTCCTCGGACGCGGACATCGCGAAGCCGCGGGCTTCCGTCAGAGAGGCCGACAGCGTCCCGATGCGCTCGTGCGCCGCGTCTTCGGCCTCCGCGTGGCGCCGCTCGTCGGCTTCGAGGGCCGCGCGCCGCTCGGCGAGCCCGGCGGCCTCGTCGGCCAGGGCGCGGTCCTCGCCGGCCAGGGTGTCGCGCTCGCGCCGGAGGCGGTCGCGGTCGGAGAGCCGCTCCTCCAGGCGCGCGGCGTAGGCGCTGTGGGCGTCGCGCGCGTCGCGCTCGAGATCCCGCAGCGGCGGCAGCTCCGCCTCGAGACGCTGGCGGTTGGCCCGGACGGACTCGGCCTGCCGTGCCGCGGACTCGAAGGTCCGGCGCGCGTCTTCCAACCGGCCGCGCATCGACGCCTCCTCGCGGCGGAGCGCGAAGAGACCGGAGGCCTCGGCGGCCGGACCGGCGACGCGCACGACGGGGCCGCGCACGACCTCGCGCGCGCGCGTCACGAACGTCAGCGAGGGGTGGCGCTCCGCGAGCGCCAGGGCGCGGGCGAGGTTTTCGACGAAGGCCGTCGCGGGAAGCGCCGCGCGCTCGGCGGGGGAGAGAGCGGTCCAGCCCTCGACGACGGCGTCCCAGCCGAGGGCGCCGTCGGGAACGTCGTGGCGCGCCTCGAGGCGCCAGTCGGCGCGCACGAGGCGGCCCGTCGAAAGGGCGCGCATCGCCTCGACCGCGCGCGCCACGTCGCCGGTGGCGAGCAGCGCGTCGGTGTCCGCGCCGAGAACGAGCCCGACCGCTTCCTCCCAGCCGGACTTCGGACGGATCCGCTCCGAGAGCGCGCCGTCTTCCGACACGCCCGCGCCGCGGAGGGCCTGGCGCACTTCGTTGACGCTCGTCTCGCGCGCGCGGAGGGTCTCGGCGAGGGCGGCGATCCGGTGCTCGAGCGCCCCGGCCGTCTGACGGGCGAGCTCGCGCGCCTCTTCCGCGGCGGCCAGTTCGGCGGCGGCGGCGGCGAGGTCGGCTTCGGCGCGCGCGACGCGTCCCGCAGCCTCCGCGGCGGCCGACCCGAGTCGGGCGGCCTCGGTCTCGGCTTCGGCGGCGTCGCGCTCGCGGACGGCGAGCTCGGCGGCGACCTTCTCGGCCGACTGCGCCAGCCGCGCGCGCGAGGCGGCGACGCGCTCGGCCGCGAGATCCGCTTCGTGGCGGGTGTTGCGGGTCGCGACGCGCTCTCCCGAGGCGGAGAGCGCGCGGCTGCGCGTCTCCTCGAGGTCCCGCTCGAGGCCGGCGCACGCGGCGGCGGCCACGGCGGCCTTCCGATCCGCCTCTTCCCGCGCGAGCGACCGCGTCCGCGCTTCGGCGACGGCGCGCTCGAGACGGTCTTCGAGCTCGGCGAGATCCTGGGCGGAGCGAGTCTGCTCGGCGGAGAAGTCGCGGCCCTCGCGTTCGAGGGCGGCGCGGCGCGCGGCCAGGTCCACGGCGGCCCGGCGGTTGGAGTCGAGGAGCGCGTCGTCGCGGGCGATCGAGGCCTCGAGCGTTGCGAGCGCCTCGCGCAGCGCGTCGCGCGCGTTGGCGGTCTCCGTGGCGTCGAGACGTGCGCTCGCGAGCTCGGCCTCGGCGCGCCCGAGCGCGGCGGCGGCCTGCGCCTCGCGGTCGCGGCGCTCGTCCCGCAGACGCTCAGCGGCCGCGAGCGCGTCGCGGAGCGCGTCGGCGCGGGCGCGCGTCAGCGAGGCCTTCCGGCTCCGCAGCAGCTCGGACTGCTCCTTGTAGCGCGCGGCCCGCGAGGCCTGGCGCTTGAGCGAGACGACGTTGCGCTCGATCTCCGAGATGATGTCCGACAGCCGGAGGAGGTTGCCCCTGGTCTCCTCGAGCTTGCCCTCGGCGAGCCGCTTCTTGAGCTTGTACTTCGTGATTCCGGCGGCCTCCTCGATCAGGCGGCGCCGGTCCTGCGGCTTCGTCGACAGGACCTGGTCGATGCGCCCCTGCTCGATGACCGAATAGGCGCGCACGCCGAGGCCCGTGCCGAGGAGTTGATCCTGGATGTCGCGCAGGCGCACCTGCTTGTCGTTCAGGAAGTACTCGCCCTCGCCGTCGCGGTAGACGCGCCGGCCGACGCGCATCTCGCCCTCGGCGTCGCCCTTCTCGCTGTCGCCATTGGACGCGGCGAGCGTCAGGGTGACCTCCGCCATGCCGAGCGGCCGCCGCTTGGCCGAGCCGTTGAAGATGACGTCGTCCATCTTCTCGCCGCGCAGCACCCGAGCGCTCTGCTCGCCGAGAGCCCAGGCCACGGCGTCCGAGATGTTCGACTTGCCGCAGCCGTTGGGGCCCACGACGGCCGTGACCGAGCCCGGAAAGGCGAGGTCCACCTTCTCGAAGAAGGACTTGAAGCCGGAGATTTCGACCCGTTTGAGGCGGAGCATCTCGGGAAAATCTAGCAAATGGGGGCGGTCCGTGCCACAAGTTATTGGGGTCGTTCGCGAGCCGGTCCCAATACCCGGTAGCCGGGCGGACGAACTGTTAGGATCCCGGCGCGATGAAATCCGACATCGAAATCGCGCAGGAAGCGCGGTTGCGGCCGATCGAAGAGGTCGCGCGCACCGCCGGCATCGATCCCGCCGACTTCATCCCCTACGGACGCGACAAGGCCAAGGTCTCCATCAACGCGATCGCCCGCGCCGAGGGCCGGCCGGAATCGCCTCTGGTGCTCGTCTCCGCGATCACGCCGACGCCCGCCGGCGAAGGCAAGTCGACGACGACGGTGGGCCTCGGCCAGGCGCTCAACCGCCTCGGCAAGCGCGCGATCATCGCGCTCCGCGAGCCGTCGCTCGGGCCCTGCTTCGGCGTCAAGGGCGGCGCCGCGGGCGGCGGCTATTCCCAGGTCGTCCCGATGGAGGACATCAACCTCCACTTCACCGGCGACTTTCCGGCGATCACGGCGGCCCACAATCTGCTCGCCGCGATGATCGACAACCACCTGCACCACGGCAACGCGCTCGGGATCGACCAGCGCGACATTCCCTTCCGCCGCGTCCTCGACATGAACGACCGCGCCCTGCGCGACGCCGTGATCGGCCTCGGCGGCAAGGTCAACGGCGTGCCGCGGGAGACGGGCTTCGACATCACCGTGGCCTCGGAGGTCATGGCGATCCTCTGCCTCTCGCGCGACCTGAAGGACCTGAAGGAGCGCTGCGGCGCGATCGTGGCCGGCTACACGCGCGATGCGGAGCCGGTCCGGGCGCGCGACCTGAAAGCCAACGGCGCCATGGCGGCGCTCTTGAAGGACGCGATCCACCCGAACCTGGTCCAGACCCTCGAGGGGACGCCGGCGCTCGTGCATGGAGGTCCCTTCGCCAACATCGCCCACGGCTGCAACTCGATCCTCGCCACGCGCATCGCCATGCGCTACGGCGAGATCGCCGTCACGGAGGCGGGCTTCGGCTTCGACCTCGGGGGCGAGAAGTTCCTCGACATCAAGTGCGCCTACGGCGACATCTGGCCGTCGGTCGTCGTGCTCGTCGCCACCGTGCGCGCGCTCAAGATGCACGGGGGCGCTCCGAAGGACATGCTGGGCGTGGAAGACCTCGCGGCCCTCTCGCGCGGCATGCTCAATCTCGAGCGGCATCTCGACAACGTCCGGATCTTCGGCCTCCCGGCGGTCGTCGCGATCAACAGGTTTCCGACCGACACGCCGGCCGAAATCGCGTTTCTCGAGAAGCGGTGCGCCGAGCTCGACGTCAAGGTCGCGCTCTCGGAGGTGTTCGCCCGCGGCGGGGCCGGCGGCGAGGACCTGGCCCGTCTGGTGCTCGACGAGATCGCCGCCGGAACGGCCCGGTACCGGCCGCTCTACCCCTGGGATCGTCCGCTCGCGGAAAAGGTCGAGATCATCGCCCGGCGCCTGTACGGCGCCGGAGGCGTGTCGTTCTCCCGGGAGGCCGAGAGCCGGTTCGCGCGCTACGAAAAGCTCGGGTTCGGAAACCTGCCGATCGTCATCGCCAAGACGCCGTACTCGTTCTCGGACGATCCGAAGAAGGGCGGGCGCCCGTCGGGGTTCACGCTCCACGTCGACAAGGCTCGGCTCTTCGCCGGCGCCGGTTTCGTCGTCGCGATCTGCGGCGACATCATGACGATGCCGGGCCTGCCGAAGAAGCCGGCGGCCGAGACGATCGACGTCGACGAACTGGGGCGGGTCTCGGGACTGTTCTGATTTCGCGCGGCCGCCTCGTCAAAAATTTGAGACGGGTGACCGGCGGTCGAAAACCTGAACGGATGTTGCGCACGGCGGCGCAAAGTGTGTAGTGTCTCGATGGCCACTGGAGATCGACCACCATGTTGACCCTCGAAGTCAGGAGACGTCCGGGCACGGGTGCGGAGATGCACCGGATCACCGGACCGAGCGCGACGGTCGGCGCCTCGTCGGGGAACGAGGTCGTCGTGCGCGCGCGCGGCGTGTACGGGCGGCACCTGCGCCTGCTCGAGAAGGACGGGACGTACCACCTCGACCTTTTCCGCGGCATCGCCGCCGTCCAGGTCAACGGCCGCGAGTTCAACGGCGGCACGATCCTGCCGGGGGACCGCATCACGATCGGCGAGGCGACGATCACCGTCGTCGACGCGGCGCCGTCGTCGCGTCCCTCGGGCGGCGGCGAGAACCCCGTCGCGGTGGGCGCGCCGGCCTCGACCCCGGGCGCGGCCGCGGCCGCGGCCGCGGCGCCGGCTCTCCCGGCCACCGAGGTCGAATACCGTGGGCTGCGGCAGG
>DATJXB010000024.1:0-2390 GCA_035500755.1 Thermoanaerobaculia bacterium
CGGGCCAGTCGCTCGCCTCCGCTCAGACTCGACTCTCCCGTTGTCGGACCGGCGGCGATCCCTCGATCGACCCCGCCGTCATCCTGATGCCGGTCCAGCACTACCTCTTCGAGCAGGTTCGCCCCATCTCCCTCTGGCTTCAGATCGCCGCGCTGATGGTTCTCGGCATCGCGGCCTTCAACGTCGTCACGCTTCAGGCTGCCGAGGATCACCACGATCGGACGCAGACCGCCGTGAGAATGGCCCTCGGCGCGCCGCTTTATGCGCTGCGGGCGGAGCGTCTGGCCAGATACTTCTGCGTCGCCCTTATGGGAAGCGTGGCGGGCGTCGTGTGCGGGAACTTGATCGTCCGGGCGCTGGCCCGTTGGGCTCCGGCGGCTGACTGGCTCGGCTCCGGCTCGGGTCTGGGCATCCGGGCCGGGGCCGCCGTGGCTCTCGCCTGCGGCTCCTCGACGCTCCTGGCCGCCGTGCTCGTCCGAAGTCCGATCCGGGCCTCCCTCGTCGGCGAGCTCCGAGCCGGCGGCCTCGCGGTTCCTCGGTCACGCACGTCGGCGGGGTCCCGGTGGATGCTCGTGTTCGAGGTCGCCCTGGCGACCGGATTGCTCCTGGGCATGGGATCGCTCGCCTCGGCCTTCCGCCGCATGCTGGCGGTGGCGTCCGGACTGAACCCCCAGGAGGTCGTCACGGCGCAGATCTCGCTGACGGGTCCGAGGTATGACGGCTCCCGCCGTCGCTCGCAGGCGCTCGAGCGGGTTCTGGGCGCCTTGCGATCCCTGCCCAACGTGACGCGTGCCGGCGCGACGAACAGTCTCCCGTTCGCCCTCTCGTCGGACATGGGCACGGCCGTTCGCGCGCCGGGCACGGCGTGGCGCGAGGGCGACCCGGACGCGCTCATCGCGGACCTTCGCGTCGTCACGCCGGGCTACTTTCCGGCGCTCGGCATCGAGTTCCTCGCCGGCCGCGATTTCGTGGCGGCGGATGCGCCGTCGTATCGGTCCGTCATCCTCAACCGAACTCTCGCGGAGAAGTTCGGAGGCCCGGCAGGCGCCCTCGGACGAACGTTGTTGTTCGACGACGGCTCCGACGGCCCATTCGAAGTCGTCGGGGTCGTGGGAGACGTTCGGCACCGCGGGCTCGATACCGCGCCCGAGCCCGAAGCCTACTTCCCGGTCTCCGCGCAGTACACGCCTTCCGTCATGACGCTGACGGTATCCTCGGCGGGGACGGCGGAATCCGTGGCCGGGTCGATACGGTCGGTGCTGAGGAGAGAGGACCCGGAGGTCGCCGTGGAGCTGCGCTCGCTCGCGAACGTCATCAGCGCTGGCCAACAGTCGAGATCGTTCGCCGTGTCCCTGGTGGCGTTCTTCGCCGGCGTTGCTGCAATCCTCGCGGGCATCGGGGTCTTCG
Source organism: Thermoanaerobaculia bacterium (assembly GCA_035500755.1). Lineage (GTDB taxonomy): Bacteria > Acidobacteriota > Thermoanaerobaculia > UBA5066 > Gp7-AA6 > DAHUXD01. Next base: position 1,408 of record DATJXB010000024.1, read on the forward strand.
CGGTCTTCCGCGACAGCGTCCTTCGCCGCCGGCGCGAGTTCGCGATCCGGCTCGCCCTCGGCTCGTCTCCGAGACGCCTCCGCGAGCACGTCTTCGCGGAGGCCTTCGGGCGGGGGACTCTCGGCGTCGCTCTCGGCGTGGGGCTGGGAGTCGCACTGTACCGGGCGATTCAGGCTGCCCTGCCGACGGGCGCCGGGCCCAGCCTGGTCGTCGCCGCGTCGATGCCGGCCCTGATGTACGCGGTCATCGGTCTGGCGGTCTACCTGCCGGCGAGGCACGCCAGTCGCGCCGACGCCGCCGGGCTCCTGCGGTCGTAAGGACGTTCCCGGGAGGACGCCGCTAGGCCCCGCGCAGCACGACGATCGTCGCGCCCGTGCCGCCGCGCTCGGGCGGCGCGTCGAAGAACCCGGCGACGTCGGATCGCGCGGCGAGCAGGCGCCGCACCTCGGCCCGGCGCACGCCGATCCCCTTGCCGTGAATCAGGCGGACTTCGCGATAGCCCGCTTCGCGCGCCAGCGCGATGTATTCGGCGACGACCGATGCGACGTCTTCGGGACGGAAGGAGTGGAGGTCGAACGAGTCCTCGACGGGGACGCGCTTCAGAGGGCGGGCCTCTCCGTCGTCGCGCGAGTCACGGCGGCCGGGTCGACCGCGATCGCGGCGCCGCAGACGCAGGAGGCGCCGAACGCGCCGTTGGCGCCGACCTGCGCCTTCGGCGTCTCGAGCTTCTTCCCGTCGTTGGTCGCGCGGTCCCGCGACCAGCGTCGTAACGAGCCCTCGAGGCCGCCCGGAGTCTCGACGTACTGGATCGTCACCTCGCACGCGCAGGCCGGGCACACCGTCCAGTAGTAGTTCATGACGTCCTTCCCCGGGCCGGTCCGCGGAGCTCGCGGTGCGCCCGCTTGCGCTCGTACATCACGCGATCGGCCTGCGTGATCGCGACGTCGAGCGACATGCGTTTCGAGTAGGGGTGGATCCCGACC